>CAMCHD010000315.1 GCA_945874545.1 Akkermansia muciniphila
GGCCGCGCGCTCAAGAAAACCGCGCCGGTCGAGTTGGCCGTGCGCGTAGAGATCATAGATGTAGAGCAGTTCCTGTTCGAATTCGATGGCGGCGGGACGGGGCGAAGGATTCATGCGGGCGTGGGGCGGGTTGGCGGGGAAGACGCCGACGGTGCGATCGGGTTTCCCTGGCGGTGGGTTTCAGCGCGTCGGCTCCGCCGGTTTGGCGGCGAGCGCGGGCTTTTTCCGCAACATCCCAAGTCCGGAAACGACCAGCCAGAGCAGCCCCAGCCCCACCAGGAGCACGTAAAAGGGGCGGTAGGTCGGCCCCAGCCAGCTCCCCTGGTGGATGTTCATCAAAAGTTTAAGGGTTTTTGCGTCCAGGCCGAGCCAAGCCTCGCCGAAGTGATAACCCAGCCCGGTCGAGGCCGTCGCGATCAGCGGCACCAGCACCACCCAGGCCGCGAGGCGGTGCAACCGGCGCGGACCGGAAGGGGCGCGAGATTTTACCAGCAGCCAAGCTCCGCTCAAGGCGAGGCCCAGCAAACCCAAGCCGGTCGCGGCGACGTAAAAGTGGGACGGGATTTCCCCGAGCACCGTCCCGGTGTGGACGTCCAGGATCTTTTGGCCGGTCGGCTTGTCCATGGCGAACCAGGAGCGGCCGATGCGGTAGGCCAGCCCCGTGGTCAGCGACATCAGGAGAGGGAGGGCGAGCCAAGGGGCGATGCGATGGTGGAAGGGACGGGCGACCGGTTTCACGCGTGGAGGGTGTAACGGCGGGGGCGAGCTTGCGCCAGCCGTCATTCAAGGGGCGGCCGGCGTCAGCGGGGCGGGAACTCGAAGTCGGCCTTCTTTTTGTCCTTGGAGAGGACGAGGTAGGCGCTGAAGGCGCGGCCGGCCTTCGACATGAAGCCGTCGAGCAGCTCGGTGCGGCCTTCGGCCAGCAATTGCCGGACGATCTCGGGCGTCATCTTTTTGCCGGCGACCTCGAGCTTGGTCTGGAAAACGGCACGCGGGGCGGCGTCGGCTCCCGGCTTGGCGACCACGAAGGCGTCTGCGGTCTGATAGAGCTCGCCGTCCTTGTGCGCCGGGCTGGGGCCGAGCTTGGTCGCGGTGGCGAGGTCCAGCGGAGCCTTGGTCGAGGCGCGGCGGGCGACGGGTTTGCCATCCTTGTCGGTTTTGGCCTCGCGGGGCGGGAACTCGAAATTGGCCTTGGCGCCGGCGCGCACCAGGTAGGCTTTGAAGGGACGGCCGAATTTGCTGATGAAGTTCTCGATCAGCGGCGTGCGTCCGGTGGTGATGCAGGTGATCAGCTCGTCGCGGGTCAGCTCGCGTTTGCAGAGGATGCGGGAGAGCGAGAAGGTCTGTTCCCAGGCGCCGGCGGCGGTTTTTTCGCGCAAGACGTATTTGGTCGGAGCCTCGCAGAGCTGGGCGCCGGTCTTGGGGTCGGTCCAGAAGGCGGGGAAATCGCCGACGTCGGTCTTTTCGCCGAAATCCATGCCGACCTTCTTGCGGCCGGGGAGCTCGGCTTTCTCGTCGTCGATGATTTTTAACTTGGCCGCGAAGCGCGCGCCGGTGCGGGGGGAGACAAAGCCGTCCAGCGGGCCGACCTCGCCGGTGGTCACGAGCTGGCGGACTTCCTCCTCCTCGATTTTGCGCCCGGTCATGACCTTGTAGATCATCAGGGTGCCGTCCTGGGATTTATAGCCGCGGAGGGTCTCGAACAGCGGTTGGCCGTCGGTGGGGGAGATGATGTCGGTGGTGCGCGAGTTGGACTCGTCCTCCTCGAAGCCCTTCACGCGCTCCACGATGCCCACGGTCTGGGCGATGACCTCCTGCATGAAGTCGTCGCGCTTGACCCGGCCCTGCTCCATCTGGCGGAGCTTGAATTCCCAATCGCCGGTCATGGCGGGGGACGTGAGGGCCTCGGCCTTCACGGCGGCGAGGAACTGGAGCAACGACTCGGCCTTCGGGGTCGGCACGAGTTCGCGTTGCGCGCGCTCCATGTATTTCTGGTTGATCAGGCCGTCGATGGTGTCGGCGCGGGTGGCGGGGGTGCCGAGACCGCGTTCCTTCATGGCCTCAGCCATGTCCTCGTCCTCGACCAGCTTGCCCGCGCCTTCCATGGCGGAGAGCAGGGTGGCCTCGGTATAGCGGGGCGGCGGCTTGGTGGACTCGGCGTGGAGGACGGCGTCGAGGGTCTTGGCGCGGTTGGCGTCGGCCGGGGAGAGGGCGGGCAGGGCCTTGTTGGCGGCGCCGTCGCGCTTGCCTTCGGCCGCGCCGGGGGCGGCGGGATCGTCCTCGAGCGCGGCGGTCTTGCCGTAGACGGCGAGCCAGCCGGCCTCGACCAGGACCTTGCCCTCGGTCTTGAACTCGTGTTGCCCGGCGACGGTGGAGATGCGGGTGGTGACGTCGAACTGGGCCTCGGGGTAGAAGGCGGCGACGAAGCGGCGCGCGATCATGTCGTAGACCTTGGCCTCCATCTCGTCGAGGGACTTGGGCTCGGCGGTGGTGGGGATGATGGCGAAGTGGTCCGAGATCTGGGCGTTGTTGAAGATCTTCTTGTTGCCGGGGCGGATCCAGCCTGACTGCACGACCTTGGCGGCGTGGGCGGAGAGGTCGCCGGAAAGGGCCTGCAAGGTCTCGCGCACGGTCGCGGCGTAGTCCTCGGGCAGGGCGCGCGAATCGGTGCGGGGGTAGGTGATGAGTTTGTGGCGCTCGTAGAGGGCCTGGGCGATCTGGAGGGTGCGGCGGGCGGAAAGGCCGAAGCGGCCGTTGGCCTCGCGTTGGAGGGTGGTCAGATCGTAAAGGCGGGGGGAGGACTGGCTGGCGGGTTTTTTCTCCTCGCGCACGGCGGCGGGCGGGTGGCCCTGGCAGGCGGCGAAAACCGCGCGCGCGGCCGTTTCCTCCCACAGGCGATCGGCGCGGTCGTGGTCGTTGGCGGCATCCTTGCGGTAGTTCGGCTTTTGGTAAACGCCCTCGTAGGCGCCCTGGGCGACCTGAAACTCGGCGGTAAGGCGCCAGAAGGCGCGGGGCTTGAAGTTACGGATTTCCAGCTCGCGGGCGTAGACGATGGCGAGGGTGGGGGTCTGGACGCGGCCGACCGAGGCGACATTGCCGGCGCGGGAGCCGAACATGCGCTTGGTCAGGGCGCGGGTGCCGTTGATGCCGATCAGCCAATCGCTTTCGGAGCGGCAGCGGGCGGCGTCGGCCAGGCCGGACAGCTCGGAGCCGTCGCGGAGTTTGGCGAAGGCCTTCTGGATGCCGTCGGTCGTCATGCTCTGCATCCAGGCGCGTTTCACCGGCAGCTTGGCCTTGGCGAGCTGGTAGAGGTAGACGAAGATCAGCTCGCCCTCGCGGCCGGCGTCGCAGGCGTTGATGACCTGGTCGAGGTCCTTGCGGGCGAGGAGTTTTTTGAGCAGGGAAAACTTCTCTTTCGAGTCCTCGATCGGCTTGAGGCCGAACTTCTCGGGGACGATGGGCAGGGTCTCGAGGCGCCAGAAACCGTATTTCTTTTTGTCGATGTCCTCGGGCATCTCGAGTTCGACCACATGGCCGACGGCGGAAGAGATGACCCACTCGTCGTTTTCGTAGATGTCCCCCTTCTTCGGGACTTTGCCGAGGGCGCGGGCGAGGTCGGCCGCGACGGACGGCTTTTCGGCGATGACGAGGGACTTCATGGGTTGCGAGCGGGTAGGGAGCGCGGCGGGCGATTACAAGCGTGCGTTTTGCGACGCGGGGCGCTGAGGCGCGCGCGGACGGTCCGGCGAAGCACCCGGGCGAGAGGGGCGAGGTCGGCGGGGAAGGCGGACGCGGGCGGCGCGATTTCACCCGTTCGTCGCAAACCGGGAGGCCGGCCTCGTGACCGGTCTTGGTCGGCATCGGCCTCGCTGGACGCTGGCACCGCCGCAAAAGTAACCAATTTGGTTACGCTAATGACGTCCAAGCCTCGGTCGCGTCGCAGGGTTGTCGCTACTTCACTTGCCGCGAGCAGCGCGCGTCGTCGCCCTCCCGTTTCCCGGGTTACCCAGTCGCCCGCTTGACGCCTCGGCACGTTTGAACAGATTTGAGCCATGCCCACCGTTCAGCTCCGCACCCGTCTCGATGGTGAACTGAAACGCAAGGGAGACGCGGTGCTGAAATCCCTCGGCCTCGACGCCTCGACCTTCGTTTCCATGGCGATGGCGCAACTGGTCAA
>CAMCHD010000316.1 GCA_945874545.1 Akkermansia muciniphila
CACCGGCCACCACAGCGTGGTCAACGTGCCCGGCACCGACCGCTGGTATGTCGCCTACCACCGCCACGCCATCCCGGACGGCAGCGGCTACAAACGCGAAACCTGCCTCGCCCGCATGGAGTTCAACCCCGACGGCTCCATCCGCCCCAGCGACCCGATGGTGCCCGCCTTCCAACCCGGCGATGTAGGCGAACCCTTGATCGACGGCCGCGGCCGCTAGGCCGAGATCTTAGATCACCGCCGCGCCTCCGCTTCGAGATGTTCGAAGCGGGGGTGGGCGAAGATGGGGGACTCGACGGACTCGCCGCGTTCTTCGGCGGCGTCTTTGAGCGCGCCACCCAGGCCGGCGACGAGGTGGTTGTAGTCGGCGAGGTTTTGGCGGAGGCGGGTTTTGCTCCGGCCGGGCCAATAGCGGCCTTCGTCGATGAGCTTCAGGTCGCAGCCGAGGCGTTTCCAGACGAGGGCAGCGCTGATGACGAGTTCGTGGCAGGCATGGAAATGGTCCCAGCCGAGGATGTCGGAGTATTGGGTCTTACAGCAGCCGTGCAGGCGCCAGCGGTGGAGGCGGGTGCGCACGGGCGGGTAGTTCTCGTAGGTCAGGCTGGCGGGGTATTTGCAGAGACCGAAGATGGCGCTTTCGCATTCGCCGCCGGGGTCGAGCGTGAAGGCGTGGCCGCGCAGGGGCGGGATTTCGAGGAGGCTCGTTTGGCCGTCGACCCGGCGCGACTGCACGGCCCAGAATGGGAAGGCGTCGGGGTCCACTTGGCCCCGGGCAACGAGGGTGCCGTGGCCGCGCTTTTGGGTGAGGGCGTGGACGGCGTTGGCGGCGGTGGAGACCAGCCGGCGGGCCTCAAAGTCGGTGAAGGCGCGGCGCGCGGTGATCGTGTAATGGATGGTCAGGCCCATGCGGGAAGTGAAGACAGAGTGCTACTTTGTTGAAATCAGAATTTGGCCGCAAAGAGGCGCAGAAGTCGCAAAAAAAGAAGGTTTGGTTTTGCGCGTTATGTGCCTTCTTGCGGCCATTTTCCGGTGTTGGTTCCGTAACTATTCGGAGTTCTAAAAGCAGGCTCAGGCTTCGGCGGCGGGTTCGGCGTCGGGGGTTTCGGCCGTGCCCTCGACGAGGGCGATTTCCTCCGGCGTCAGGCCGTAGAGGTCATACACGAGCTTATCAATGTCGCGGTCGGTCTTGCGGATCGCGTTTTGCAGGGCGGCGCGCTCGGTGTCGGATTTGGCGGTGCGGAGCTTAGGTGTCAGCGCCAATATTTTATCAACCAAAGCTGTGAGTCTAGCTTGGGCCTCTGACTTCTTTTCAGGCACAGGAATAGGGAGCCGACCAAATTGGTTGGTGCGGATTTTCGTAAATGCACCCTCAGTAAGTTCAAATGCGATCAGACGAATAAACCAAGTAGCGAAAGAAGAGTTAATAATCCCTAATAAAAATTTCAGTGAGTTGGCGTGCTCATGTTTCTTAGGATACACAGCGTAAAGTGAGCTAAGAAAAAATCTCTCTTCCAGATCAAGTGTAGCAGTAATCCGTGCGCCAGTTTCTCGAACGGCTATTTTAGGTGTTTCGTAGAAAGAGCGATTTTGCCAGTTTCTGGCCAGCCATTCACCGTATTTTAGGTAAAGATCCTGTTCTTTTGTATCGTAGCGTTCAATTGATCGTCCCCGTAAGCTGGGTTTCCATGGCGATTTTAGCGGAATGACTGATGACATAACATAGATCTCGTCATTTCCAGTCTTTATACATTGTCTAATATGGCAAATTTCAGAAAGTGGGAGGGTTTTTGTTTTGAGGCGAGCTATAAAATTCGAGACTTCTGGCTTGATAAATATATCCCATGTTCCGGCTTCTGACTTTCCGATTTCAGACTGCGATATAGAATAGTCGAAATCTCCATTTAACTGGGCGATATTGGCGACCTTCATTCGGATTTTCGTTTGAGATTTATCTGCGACTCCTCGCTCGTGCCGAAAGATACACGTATGGACGGTTGGATCTGAAAAAACCGGCATACTAAAGTTGGTGACCTCTGTTAATCTACCACTCTTTAGTATGTGCTGTCTCAGCTTTCGGCTGTATAAATTTGAAAGGAGTGGCGAGGGCACGATGAATGAAAGACTAGATGCCTCTATTTTGCATAACGAAATGGCCCTTTCTATAAATAGTTCGTATAAGTCAAATCGACCTTCAGTGGTCTTAAAACTAGCTTCGGCGTATTTTTGAAGAGACTCATCGCCAAGCATTCCATACGGCGGATTCCCCACCACCGCATCGAAGCCTCCCTTGTCCATGATTTTTTCGAAACCGATGTCCCAATCGAAGGCGTTGACGCGGACGAGTTCGGCGGGGTCGAGGGAGAAATCGGAGGCGATGAGGGAGTTGCCGCACTTGATGTTTTGATCGAGGGCGGGGAGCAGTGCCTCCTTGCTGAACAGGTCGTTGGACTGGAGGTGCAGGCTCTCGCGGTTTTCGCCCTCCAGCATTTTTAGGTAGAGCGAGAGCTGGGTGACCTCGACGGCCTGGGCGTCGATATCGGTGCCGAAGACGTTGTTTTGGAGAATCTGGCGTTTGAGGCGGGTGGTGAGGCGGACGTTGGCGGCGGCGTCGAGGTAGTAGTCGTCGCGGTGGGGGCGGAGGAGTTTATCGAGGGGCTCGCCGGTGAGCTTGGCGCGCTCGGCGAACTCGCGGACGCGTTCGGTAAAAACGCGGAGGTAGTGCTCCATGACGCGTTCGTAAACGCGGATGAGGAAGGAGCCGGAGCCGCAGGCGGGGTCGAGGAAGCGGAGTTTGGCGACTTGGGCGGGGGTCTTGCCCTCGAGCTGGCGGCCGACGGTCTGCTCGAC
This sequence comes from Akkermansia muciniphila, assembly GCA_945874545.1. Classification (GTDB taxonomy): domain Bacteria; phylum Verrucomicrobiota; class Verrucomicrobiia; order Opitutales; family Opitutaceae; genus IMCC26134_A. Next base: position 2,848 of record CAMCHD010000316.1, read on the forward strand.
GATGTAGTCCACGATGTAGCGGGGCGTGTAGTAAACGCCGCCGGCTTTGCGGACCTCGGGCTTTTCCTCGATGGTGGCGCCGCGTCCCTGGGGGCGGAGGACCTTGCCGAGGAAGCGCTCGTAGGCGGAGCCGAGGATCTCGACCTTGATGTCGGCGAAGTTGTAGCCGTTGTCGTGATCGGTGAGGTCGTCGAGGAAGTTGGCCAGCCACTCGTCGCCGACGACGAGGTCCTCGGAGAAGTGGGGTTTGAAGAGCTGGCCGTTAAAAAAGGGTTTGTAGTTGGGCGGGCGCTGGTCGAGGGCGCGGATGTGGGTGACGAGGGTGCGGTAGAGGCTGCCGTCGGCGGGCGGGGCGTAGCGCGGGGCGGGCGGCTCGTCGTCGAGGATGCGCGGGCGGCCCTTGGTCAGCGGGAGGTCCTGCTGGGACTCGCGGCGGTCGAGGTCGCCGCGGCTGAGGCGGGGGCGCTCGGTCGCGGCGCGTTCGCGCCACCAGCCGGAGAGGATGGAGGTGAGGAGGCTGCCGGTGTCGATGCCGCGATCCTCGCAGATGCGGAGGAAGACGAGGCGGTCGATGATGCGCTGGGCGGCCTCGTTGAGGTGGTTGCCGGAGAGAAGGTCCTCGCGGTCGTTGTTTTTGAGGAGATCGGAGCCGAGGCGCTGACGGTTGTCGTCTAGGAGATTGAGGAACTCGGCGTCGAGGGACTGGGTGCGCTCGGGGCGGAAGAGCCAGCCCTGTTTGGCGCGGCCGCGCAGGGTGCGCTTGGGGAGGGCGTCGATGAGGCGGTCGAGGCAACCGCCGGCGACGTTTTCGTAGGCGAGGAGGTCCCAGAGCTGGCGGGCGGCGCCGAGATATTGGGAGTGGTGGAGGGTGAGATATTCGCCCTCCTTGGGTGTGTCGCGGGAGGGGCGGGAGCTGACGACGTAGAGCTTAAGTTCCTCGAAGTCGGAGAGGATGGCGAAGGGGATGCCGCGCGCCCAGGCGTCGCGCTTGGCCTGGTAGATGTGGCCGTTGTGGAGGATCTCGGACGGCTTTTTCGCTTCGCAGGTGAAGCGCTCGATGCGGGCGACGCGAAAGACGTAGTCGGCGCGGGTCTTGGTGCCGGCGGTGGGGGTGGAGACCTCGATGTCCACCTCGCGCTCGGTGTGGATGAGACCCTTGAGGTTGCCGACGTCCCAGCCGAGGGCGCGGAAGAGGGGATCGAGGAACTGCTGGCGGAGGGAGGCCTCGTTGTAGGTGCCGGATTCGAAGTGGCTCAGGTCGCGCTGAAAGTGGGCGTCGAGGCGGGTGAGTTCGGCCTGGAACGACTCGAGGGT
>CAMCHD010000317.1 GCA_945874545.1 Akkermansia muciniphila
CGAATCTGGGGGATGATGCAGAACGCGCAGGGGTGGTTGCAGCCCTCGGCGATCTTGATGTAGGCGAAATGCTTCGGGGTGAGCCGGAAGCGGGGTGTATCGTAATCGGGGATGTAGGTGCTGCGGCCCTCGATAAAATTCTGCGGTGCATCGCCTTTGGCGCGTTTGGTGCCGGTCAGTTCCTCGATGATGGGGCCGACGCGGGTGATCTGGTCGAGGCCGATGAAGGCGTCCACCTCGGGCAGCTCCTTGGGCAGCTCCTTCGAAAAACGCTGCGACATGCAGCCGGCGACGATCAGTTTTTGTCCGGCGCGGCGCTTCTTCATGCCGCGGGCCTCGTGGGCTTCGAGGATGTGGTTGATCGACTCCTCCTTGGACGAGTCGATGAACGAGCAGGTGTTCACGATCACCACGTCGGCCTGGTCCTGATCGGGCACGACCAACATGCCGGCCTGGTGGAGGTGGCCGACCATGATCTCGCTATCGACGAGGTTCTTGGCGCAACCGAGGGAAACGAGGGAGACTTTGACGACCGAGCTCATGGGCGAGGGAGGAAAGGGGACGGCGGAGTTTTAACCACGGATCACACGGAGAACACGGATGCAAACCTCCGGGCAGAGAGTGAATTGGCTCTTCACAACGCTTCGGTAGGCCGTGGGATTTCGATTTTTCGTAATCCGTGGCAACCCGTGAAGCCCGTGGTCGAAAGATACGATTCAGCCATAAACGAAAAACCGCGGCGCTCGAAAGGGCCGCGGTTTTAGGGAAGAGGACGGAGCCGCTTACTTCTTCGCCTTGGCGGGCTTCTTGGCGGTGGCGGCGGCCAGTTTGGCGGCCACTTTTTTGCGCTTCAAGTAGGCGAGACGACGCTTCTTTTTGATACCCTTGTTGTATTGTTGGCCCATGGTGAGATTTGGTTAAAGGATGAAGATCGCGTCACCGGCGCGGCGGAGTCAAGCGAGGGTTTACAAATCGTCGCGGTCGGGCGCGATTTCGTCGCCGGAAGCCGGATCGGAGGTGGAACCGGGCGCGGGCGGATCGAAGAGGGGCGTGGCGGCGGAGACCTTGCGGCCGTCGTGGGTGAGGTCGTAGAGGGGAAGCGGCGGATCCTTCGCGAGGCGTTTCACCAGCACGGGGTCGGTGCGCTTGGTCAACTCCAGCCAATGCAGGCCGGACGCGTCGCAGGCGAGGAAACGGGCGTAGGGCTTGAAGACCTCGGGGCGACCGAGCACCCGGGCGGGCTGGAGCGGGGAGGGGGGGGCGTGGAGCCGGGAGCTAGGAGCTGGGAGAGGGGAGCCGGAGGCGGCGGGCGAGAGGAGCGGGGCGGCGGCGGCCGGGGGCGTGTAGGTGGGGTCGGGGGGCGTCGAGGAGGAGGCCGGCAAAGTGTAACCAATTTGGTTACGCAACGCCGACGACGGAGTGCCGGAGCCGGCGGCGGAGGAGGCGGCGGGCGTTGTGTAACCAGTTTGGTTACGTAACGCCGATTGCGCCGGAGGGGTTTGGGACGCGGAGGAGGCGGTCGGAAGAGTGTAACCAATTTGGTTACACTCTTCCGGGGCGGCGTCCTGGGGCACGGGGGTGGGGAGGGGCGCGTGGGGTTGGGCGGGGAGGCGTTGAAGGACGAGGCAGGCGTAGGCCTGGCTGCGCAGATCGACGCCGGCGCGGTGGGAGAAGCGCACCCAGTCGGGGGAATTTTGCACGCCGGGCGGAGGCGCGGCGAAAAAATGGCACCAGTCGCGGGCGTTGGCCTCGGCGAAGAGCGGGCAATTCTCGCGGTGGGTGCAGGGTGCGACGATGTGGTGGGCGGCGCGCAACTCGTCGCGCACGGCGGCGAGCGCGCGGCCGTCGGCGTGGGTGCCGGGCTCGACCCAGAGAACGGCGGCGGCGCGGGCGGCAAGGGCCATCAACTCGGCGCGGGCGTCGGGGGCGAGTTCGTTGAGCACGTGGCTGACCACGAGGGTGAAGGGCTCGGTGGGCTCGGGGGGGACCTGCACGCGCAGCCCGGGAAAAGTCTCCCGCGCGCGGCCGGCGGCGAACGCGATCGCCTCCGGGCTGTGGTCGAGCAGGGCGAGTCCGGTAAAGCGGGAGGGTCCGAAAGCGGCGAGCACGCGGCGGCCGGCGACGCCGGAGCCGCAGCCGAAATCCACCAGGGTGGTGCCGGCGGGCGGCATCCAGGCGCGGAGGCGGAGTTCGGCAAGAAGGGCGTCCCATTTCCAACCGATGCGTTCCGCGTAGGTGGCGTCGTAGGCGGCGAGGGCGGAGTGGTTTTGCCAATACGGACCCGAGGCGGCGGCCTCGCGGGCGAGGAAGACGGCGCGCAGGCGGTCGAGGGCGTCCCAGTCGAGGGTGGCGAGGTCGGGCATGGTGGATCAGGCGGTGAGGTCGACGCCGAGGTGGCGGGCGAGGCGGTGTTCGCGAATGCCATAAAACGTCGCGAAGGCCCGGGCGCGCGCGAGGTGGCCCGCGAGGATGGCGGCGAAAGCGGGATCGTCGGCGGCGTGGACGCGGTGGGCGGCGATGAGGAGGTTTTTCGCGGTGTGTTCGGTGGAGATGAACTCGAAGACCTTGGCGCGGAAGCCGGCGCATTCGAGCAGCTGGGCGCGAAGGGCGTCGGTCACGAACTCGGCCTGGCGCTCCTGGAAAATGCCGTGGCGGAGCGCGTCGGCGAGCACCGCGGGCGCAGTCAGTTGCGGGCGCAGTTCCTTCTGGCAACAGGGCGAGACGACGAGCAGGCGGGCGCCGGCGGCGATTCCGGCGGCGAGGGCGTCGTCGGTCGCGGTATCGCAGGCGTGAAGGGCGATCAATACATCGAGGCCGGGGGCCGGGCTCGACGGGTTGGAATGACCAATGTCCAATGACCAAGGTCCAAGGGAGGAACTGTCTGGCGACGAGGCGGGAGGGACGGGGATGTCGCCCTCGACGAAGCGGAGGTGGGCGGCGAAACCGGAGTCGGCGGCGAGACGATTGGCGGCGGCGACGAGGTCGGCGCGGCGTTCGAGCCCGGTGATGTCGGCCCGGGGGCCGAGCAGGGCGGCGAGCGCGAAGGTGAGGTAGCCCTTGCCCGCGCCCATGTCGGCGATGCGGAGGAGCGGGGAGCGCGGAGGAGGGAGCGAGGTCTCGAACGCGGCGGAGGGGCCGGGAAGCGGCCGACCGGGCGTTGGCGCCGGCTCCGCCAGGCCGGCCTCCGCGAGCAGGTCGCGGAGCAGTTCGGCGAATTTCTCGATCTGGCGAAACTTGTGGGCCATGCCCTCGCGGGGCTGGCCGCGATCGTTGGTCACGCCGAGGGCCCGCAACCAGGGCGCCGCGGGATCGAGCAGGTGGTTTTTGACCCGATCATGGTTGGCGCCGGGGATGGGCGGGGCGCTGTCGGCGGTGATCACGCGGAGGCGGGAGGGACGGGCGGGGTCGGCGTTTTGCTCCAGCTGGGCGGTTTGCAGCGGGGTGAAAAGGTGGGCGTCGAGAAAGGCGTCGGCGAGGAGTTCGGCCACGAGCACGGCGGCCTCGGCGGGCGGGGTGTTCTTGGTGACGTCGCGGGTGGTGTATCGAAACACCAACGACACCTGCGGACCGGCCTTCAGCGTGACCGGCCGGGCGAAGACGTTGCGCAGGGTCGGGTCGGGAGCGCCGGGGCGGGGCTTGCCGAGGGTGAGCTTTACCAGGGTGCCATCGGCCAGCGCGGTGCGCAGCAGGGTGAGGAAACGGGCGGGCGCGTCGGGGGAAGGCGGCATGGCGGGGGAGGGCGCGGCGCTCATTCCGGGGCGGTGGCGAACAGATGGCGGACGGCGCTGGTCTCGGGGGAATGGGGGCGGAACTTGTGCGCGTCGAGGGTGCAGACGGGCATGACGCCCATGAGTGAGTTGGTGAGGAACACCTCGTCGGCCGCGAGCACGTCGCTCAGCGCGAGCGGAGTTTCGTGGGCCCGCCCGGGACCTATCAGGTTAAGAACGCGGGCGCGGGCCACACCGGGCAGCACACCGGCGGCGAGCGGCGGGGTGTGGGCGTGACCCAATGCTGTCCCACTTAGTGAGCGTGAGCGTGATGTAAGCGGCATTTTTGCATGGAGTTGGAGCGTTAAGGGCCTGCTCACGATTTGAACACGGAGGGCGTTTTTGGCGGTCGGATGCCGGATGAACACCGGGCCAACCGTCTTCAG
>CAMCHD010000318.1 GCA_945874545.1 Akkermansia muciniphila
TGCGCTACACCGTCAAGAGCGTCACCTACACCCGCGAAATCATCGCCAGCGCCCCCGACGGCGTCCTCGCCATCCGCCTCTCCGCCGACCGCCCCGGCGCCCTCGGTTTCACCGCCAACCTCGGACGTCCCTCCCAACCCGAGGAAAACTTTCCCGCCACCTCGGGACGAAAACTCACCGACCCCGTCGTCGTCTCCACCGACGACCCCGCCGGCCTCGTCCTGCGGGGCCGCCTCTACCAAAACGACCGCCCCGACGGCATGCGTTTCCTCGCCCGCCTCCGCGTCACCACCGAGGGCGGCACCGTCACCTCCAGCCCCGGCGGCCTCATCGTCTCCGGCGCCGACTCCGCCACCCTCCTCCTCGCCGCCTCGACCGACTACCAGGGCCGCGACCCCGAGGCCGCCTCCATCGCCACCCTCGCTGCTGTATCCGAAAAACCCCACGCCACCCTTCGCGCCGCCCAATCCGCCGACCACGCCGCCCTCTTCTCACGCGTCTCCCTCGACCTCGGCCCCGCCGCCAACTCCCTCCCGACCGACGAACGTCTCGCCGCTTTCGCCCGCGGCGAATCCGACCCCGCCTTCGCCGCCCTCTATTTCCAACTCGGCCGCTACCTGCTCATCTCTTCCTCCCGCCCCGGCGGTCTCCCCGCCAACTTGCAAGGCCTCTGGGCCGAGACCATCCGCACGCCTTGGCACGGCGCCTACACCGCCAACATCAATCTCCAGATGAACTACTGGGCGGCCGAGTCCGCCAACCTCGCCGAGACCGCCGCGCCCCTGCACGCCTTCATCGCCGGCTTGGTCGATCCAGGCTCCCGCACCGCCCGCATCCACTACGACGCTCCCGGCTGGGTCGCACCCGTCCACGCCACGCCCTGGGGCTTCACCTCGCCCGGCCAAAATCCAAGCTGGGGCCTCTTCCCGCTCTCCGCCGCCTGGCTCTGCCGCCACTTGTGGGAGAATTTTGAATACGAAGGCGATCCGGCCGCCCTCCGCCGCTCCTGGCCGGTCATGCAGGGCGCGGCCGAGTTCGTGCTCGCCTGGCTCGTGCCCGACCCCGCCACCGGCCGCCTCGTCTCAGGCCCGGCCAACTCACCCGAAAACCGCTTCCTCGCCCCCGACGGCACCGAGTCGTCCTTCAGCATGGGCCCGAGCATGGATCAGGAGATCGCCTGGGATCTGTTCACCAACGTCCTCGCCGCCGCCCGCGCGCTCGAAATCGAAGACGCCTTCACCGCCCGCGTCGCCGCCGCCCTCGCCAACCTCCAAGCCCCCCACATCGGCCCCGACGGACGCCTGCTCGAATGGGCGCAGGACTACCGCGAAGTCGATCCTCACCACCGCCACATCTCCCACTTGTTCGGCCTCTACCCGGGCCGTCAGTTCACCCGCGCCGATACCCCCGCGCTGGTGGAGGCCGCCCGCCGCTCCCTCGACGCCCGCGGCGACTCCGGCACCGGCTGGAGTCTCGCGTGGAAAATGGCCCTCCGCGCCCGCCTCGGCGACGGCGACCGCGCCCTCGCCCACCTCCGCACCCTCCTCCGTCCCGTCGAGCCCGTGCGCACGCTCAGCATGTCCCACGGCGGCACCTACCCAAACCTGCTCTGCGCCCACCCGCCCATGCAGATCGACGGCAACCTCGGCGCCACCGCCGCCCTTGTAGAGCTTCTCCTTCAGAGCCACGAAACCACCCCGTCTTCCGCCGCTCAGGTCTCAGGTCTCAACCCTCAGGTCTCAATCCTCCGCCTCCTTCCCGCCCTCCCCTCCGCCTGGCCCGAGGGTTCCGTCTCCGGCCTGCGCGCCCGCGGCGGCCTCACCGTCGCCCTCCGCTGGTCCGCCGGCCGCCTGACCGAGGCCCGCCTCACCGCCTCCCGCCCAGCCGCTTTCGTGCTCAGCCTCGGCGACCGCGACCTCCCCGTCAACGCCCTCGCCGGCGAAACCCTCGTCTTCGACTCCGCGCGCCTCTCCATCCCCTGACGCCGCCTTCCCCATGCGCCCCCTCACCCCGTTCCTTCGCCTCGTCCTCGCGTCGCTCATCCTGGCCTTCGCCTCCGCGCCCGCCGCCCGCGCCATCGTCACCACCGCGCTCTTCCCCGCCAACGCCGCCACCTCCATCTGCGCCGACACCCCGCTCCAGCTCACCTTCGACGCCGCACCCACCCTGGGCACTTCCGGCACGATCAAAATCTACAACTCGTCCAACACCCTCCTCCAAACCATCGACCTCGCGCTCAACACCGCCGGCGCCCAGTCCCGCACCATCGGCGGCACCGTTTACAACGCTTTCCCCGTCCTCATCTCGGGCAACACCGCCTACATCTCGCCGCCCGCCGACTTGCCCGCCGGCCAAACCGTTTACGTCACCGTCGACTCAACCGTTTTCCCCGGTTTCGCCGGTCTCTCCGGCTCCGCCGCCTGGCGCTTCACCACCAAGTCCGCCCCGTCCACCAGCCTCGACTACGTCACCGTCGCCGCCGATGGCACCGGCAACTTCGCCACCGTCCAGGGCGCGATCGACTGGGTCCCCGCCAACAACACCACCCGCCGCATCATCGACATCCGCGACGGCACCTACCGCGAAATCATCCGCGTCAACGCCAAGCACAACCTCCACTTCCGCGGCCAAAACCGCCAGGGCACCGTCCTCACCTACCCGAACAACAACAACCTCAACGCCAGCTCCAGCAACCGCACCCTCTTCTACGCCGGCGGCAACGACCTGATTTTCGACAACCTCACGATCCTCAACTCCACCCCCGCCGGCGGCTCCCAGGCCGAGGCCCTCATCGTCGGCGGCCTGCGAAATGTCGTCTCGTCCTGCGACCTGCGCAGCTACCAGGACACGTTTCAAATCCGCACCGGCTGCACCGCCTACGTCCACGACACCTTGCTTGAGGGCGACGTCGATTTTGTCTGGGGCTCCGGCGCGGTCGTCTTCCAAAACTCCGAGATCAAATCCCTGCGCAACGGCTACGTCTGCCAGATGCGCAACGCCGCCGGCGTCTGGGGCGCCGTCTTTCTCGATTGCCGTTTCACCGCCTCCGCCGGCGTCACCGGCACGGTCTTTAACCGCATCGATCCCGCCGCCTATCCCGCTTCGTCGGTCGCCGTCCTGAATTGCACCCTGGGCACCCACATCACCGCCGCCGCCTGGCAACTCGACAACGCCACCGCCAATTCCGATGTCTCCGCCCTCCGCTTCTGGGAATACCAGAGCCGCAACACCGCCGGCACGCTCGTCAACACCGCCTCCCGCCTCGCCGCCTCCCGCCAGCTTTCCGCCTCCGAAGCATCCGCCCTGCGCGTCTTGCCGTCCATCCTTGGTGGCTGGCAGCCCGTCCTCCCTCCCCGCGCCTTCCCTTCCGCCGAGGGCCACGGCGCCCGCGCCCTCGGGGGTCGCGGTGGCGATGTCTATTACGTCACCAACCTGAACTCGTCCGGAGCCGGCTCCTTCCGCAACGGCCTCGATACCGCCACCGGCCCGCGCACCATCCTCTTCAAGGTCGCCGGCTACATACCTGGCACCTCCATCAACAAATCCCGCATCACCGTCGCCGGGCAGTCCGCCCCGGGCGACGGCATCGCGTTCCGCGATTTTTCCCTGCGTCTCCAGGGCAACGACGTCGTCGTCCGCCACGTCCGCTCCCGCCTCGGCATCGCCCGCGGCGTGGAGGACGACGCCATGGGCGCTCTCGGTGGCATCAACGCCATCATCGACCACTGCTCCGCCTCCTGGTCCGTGGACGAATCGCTCTCGGTCACCGACCGCGCCGACAACATCACCGTCCAGTGGTCCGCCATCACCGAATCGCTCAACAACTCCATCCACTCCAAAGGTGCCCACGGCTTCGGTTCCCTCGTCCGGCCCGACATCTCTTCCCGCGTCACGTTTCACCACAACTACTACGCCCACCATCGCAGCCGCAACCCGCGCCTCGGCAGCTACAACCCCGCCACCCTGCGCATGGATTTTCGCAACAACCTGGTCTACAACTGGGGCTCCGCCGCCGGCTACAGCGGCGACAACACCGAGGGCCTCGAACTCAACTACGTCGGCAATTACCTGCTCAAGGGGCCTTCCGGCACCACCAACACCGGCTTCTCCGGCGGCAGCGCCACGTCGCGCAT
>CAMCHD010000319.1 GCA_945874545.1 Akkermansia muciniphila
GGCACGTTTGAACAGATTTGAGCCATGCCCACCGTTCAGCTCCGCACCCGTCTCGATGGTGAACTGAAACGCAAGGGAGACGCGGTGCTGAAATCCCTCGGCCTCGACGCCTCGACCTTCGTTTCCATGGCGATGGCGCAACTGGTCAACCGCCGGGGATTGCCGTTCGCGGTGACGGAAGCGGACGAGGCTTATTTCGCCTCCGAGTATGGTATCGACCCCGGCCAGGCCGCGCGCGTCGGCCGCAGGCTCCGGGGAGAGACCTCCCGCGCCCGCGCCTCGGGCAAGCTCGCCGAAGTCGCCACCGCCGCCGACCTCGCCCCTTGAAGCTGCTGGTCACTCCTCGTTTTCGAAAAAGCGTGCCGGCCGCTCGCCGCGAAGAGGTGTTGCAGGCCATGCGCGCCGCGCTGGCCGGCTTTGGCACGCCGCACTTGCACGCCGGGCTCGGTTTGCGGCGCATTCCGCCCTTTATGGAGTGCCGTTGCGGGCTCGACCTACGCTTGATTTTCCAGCGCGAGAACGACGCGCTGGTTTTTCATCTCTGCGGCACGCACGACGATGTGAAGTCCTTCCTCAGGAACCGGCGTTAGGTCGGCCGACAGCAGCTGCCAAGGTGCATGGCGGGGGGGCCTTGGCGTCACGCGGTGTAGGCGGGGCCGAGGCCGAGTTCGCGGAGGGCGTCGCGGAAGGCGGCGGAGAAGCGGTCGGAGCGGATGTGGAACTCCTCGGTCAGGTCGAGCGGGAGGTCCTCGGGGCGCTGGCTTTCGACGATGGGTTTGTCCTCGGCGAGGATCTTGCGCTCCCAGGCGAGCAGATCCTCGGCGGGCACGTGGTGGTCGTAGTTCCGGGCGATGAAAAAAAACAGACGGCTGCGGCGGCGCGAGACGGGCACGGGGGCGTCGAAGATGCAGTGGCGGCGGCCGCCCTCGTATTCGACCGAGAGTCGGCAGGCGAGGGGCAGGTGGAGATCGTAGGTCATCCAGCGTTGCACGGTGGCGGCGCCGGCCAGGCCGGTGGCGGTGGCGTCGGGGTTGGCGGCGAGGTAGGGGTAGGCCACGCTCAGGCCACCCGGGCTGCGCCGCACCTCGTAGGGTGCGACCTCGGGCTGGTCGCGGTTGCCGAAGGTGCCGGTGTGAATCCAGGAGAAATGGCCGACGTCGATGAAGTTTTCCAACTGCCGGCCCGGGGTGACGGCCCACTCGGGCGGCGGGTCGTGCAGCATGCGGTAGGCGGGGTCGTCGAGCTCGGGCCAGGCCGGGATGGCGGGCGCGGCGTCGGGCGCGGGGTCGAGGCAGATCCAGACGATCCCGTGGCGCTCGACCGAGGCGACGGTGGAGAGGCAGAGCTTTTTCGGGATGGCGAGGCCGGGCTGGGCGGGCACGCGGGTGCAGCGTCCGTCCGCGCCGTAACGAAAACCGTGATACGCGCAGACCAGCTCGTCGCCCTCCTGCCAGCCGAGGTGGAGGGGCACGCCGCGATGGATGCAGAGATCCCGCGCGACCACGACCTGGCGGGCGGCGGTGCGGTAGGCGATGAGCGGCTCGTCGAGCACGGTGCGCGCGACGGGTTTGCCGGCGTCGAGCTCGTCGGAATAGGCGAAGGGATACCAGTGGCGGGCGAGGGCGCGCCACTCGGCCTCGGGGAAACTGTTTTCGCGCGGCGGGATGGCCGCGCCGCCGGGCGCGGAAATCCGAAGGACCAAATCCGAAGAACGAAGGGCGGAAGCGGCGGCGGAAGGATCGGTGGGCATGGCGGGCGCGCGGGCTTAGCCGGCGCAGGCGAGGTCGGCGGACAGGCGGGCGAGGTCGGCGAGGTGGGCGCGTTTCACGTGGTCGGGCAGGAGGGCGGCGCGGAAGCCGTTCGCCGCGACCTGGATCAGCTCGGAGCGGGAGAAACCGAGGTGGTGGTGGAGGGCGTGGTATTCGTCGGCGAGGGTGTTGCCGAAAAAGAAGGGGTCGTCGGAGTTGATCGTCACGGCCACGCCGGCGTCGAAGAGGCGGCGGATGGGGTGGGCGGAAAGGGTGGGGACGCCGCGCACGGCGAGCTTCAGATTGCTGATGGGACAGACGTCGAGGGTGATGTTTTCGCGCAGCAGGCGGGCGACGGTGGCGGCGGACTCGATGGAGCGCACCCCGTGCTCGATGCGGGTGACCTGGAGGCGGTCGAGGATGAGGTCAACGAAGCTGGCGGGCATGAACTCGCCGGCGTGGGCCTTGGTGAACTTGCCGGCGGCGCGGGCGCGGGCCCAGATCGCGTCGGTCCAGGGCTCGACCGGCAGGGTTTCGAGTCCGTGGAGGTCGATGCCGTCGAGTTCGGGCCAGGTCAGGGCGTCGTCGATGAGTTCGCGCGCGGCGCCGGTATAGTCGTCGTGTCCGACGCCGGCGAAGACGCGGAGTTCGAGGCCGCGGGGGGCGGCGGCGCGGATGGCGCGGAGCACCTCGGGGCCGGACTCGCGCAGGTGGAGCAGGGCGGGCAGGTGGATGCTGGTCTCGACGTAGCGGCAGCCCTGGGCGGCGCAGCGGGCGAGCACGATTTTCGCGGCCTCGTGGTAACGCTCGGCGGAGGTGAAAAACACCGCGCAATACTCGAGATAGAGCCCCATGAACTGCTCGAAATCGCGGTAGCGGAAATCGTCGGCCCAGAAGGGCGGGGGCGCGGCGTATTTGACCGGGTCGAGCTTTTGCAGGAGCTCGAAGGGGCACGCGCCCTCGAGGTGCAGGTGCGTCTCGGTCTTGGGCAGCGCCAGGATGAAGGCGTGGAGGGCGTCGTCGACGGGGCTGAGCATGTTTCGGAAGAAGTCAGGAGTCAGAAGTCAGGAGGCAGAAGGCGGAAGCTCGGAGCTAGGAGCTGGGAGTAGGAGGCGTTTCTTACGCGGTGGTCTGGCCGGCGGCGCGGTAGACGGCGTGGGCCTCGGCGACGCCGTCGGAGGGGAGGGTCATGCCGTGGAGGCGGAGGGTGGCGGCGAGGCAGGCGAGGGTTTGCAGGATGTATTCCTTGCGGGAGTTGTAGCCCATGTTGCCGATGCGCCAGATCACGCCCACGAGGGGGCCGAAGGAGGTGCCGATCTCGATTCCGAAATCGAGCAGGAGGGTGCGGCGCACCGCCTCGCCGTCGACCTCCTTGGGGATGTAGACGCCGGTGACGTTGAGCATCTTGTGCGGCAGGTCGCCGAAGAGGCGCAGCCCCATGGCGCTGAGGCCGGCCATCATGGCCTCGCTGCCGAGGCGGTGGCGTTCGATGGATTCGGTTAGGCCCTCCTCGAGCACGATGCGGGCGCATTCGCGGGCGCAGTAGAGCATGGAGGTGGCCTCGGTGTGGTGGTTCAGGCCCTGCTCCCAGTAGGCCATGATCATGGCGAGGTCGAAGTAGTTGCTCGGGATGCGCGGGCCGGCGCCGGGGACAAAGCCCTTGGGCTGGATGCCGGCCTCGATGTGCCAGCGGCGTTTGATGCGCGCGGCGACGGCGTCGGTGAAGGTGATGGGCGAGACGCCGGAGGGGCCGCCGAGGCATTTTTGCAGGCCGACCGAGACGGCGTCGAGTTGCCAGGCGTCGACCGGGAGCGGGTTGCCACAGATCGAGGCGGTGGCGTCGACGTAGGAGATCACGCCGTGGGCGCGGCAGATTTCCCCGATGTGGTCGAGCGGCTGGCACATCGTGGTGGACGTGTCGCCCTGGCAGATGGCGAGGAACTTGGGCTTGTGGGCAACGATGGCGGCCTCGATGGCCTCGGGCGTGAAGACGGTGCCCCACTCGGTCTCGATGGTGCGCACGTCTGCGCCGCAGCGGGAGGCGATCTCGCAGAGAAGGTGGCCGAAGCGGCCGAAAACCGGCACGAGCACGACGTCGCCGGGCTCGATCAGGGAAACCAGGATGGCCTCGATGCCGGCGCGGGAGGTGCCGTCAATGAGCAGGGTCCACTTGTTTTCGGTCACGAAAATCTGGCGGTAGAGCACCTGCGTCTCGCGCATGTTTTCGCGGAAGGCCGGGTCGTATTGGCCGAGCAGCTGGGCGGACATGGCGCGGAGCACGCGCGGGTCGGCGTTGATCGGGCCGGGGCCCATCAGCAGGCGGGGCGGGGGGTTGATGGGGGCGAA
>CAMCHD010000320.1 GCA_945874545.1 Akkermansia muciniphila
TGGGGGAGGATGCGGGTCTGGCCGATGACGGGCATAAAATTGTTGTCGCCGCTCCAGCGCGGGACGATGTGGCCGTGGAGATGCTCGATGCTGCCGCCGGCGGGGCGGCCGAGGTTGAAGCCGATGTTGAAGGCGTCGGGCTTAAGGACGGCGCGGAGGAGTTTTTCGCCGAACACGAGGGTCGCCATCAGGTCGGCCTGCTCGGCGACGGTGAGGTCGGTCAGGTCGGCGACCTCACGGTAGGGGATGGCGAGGAGGTGGCCGGGGTTGTAGGGGAAGCGGTTGAGCATCAGGTAGCTCAGGGTGGCGCGGTGCACGATGAGGGCGGCGCGGTCGTCGCCCAGGGCGGGCAACTCGGTGAAGGGACGCCGGCTCGCGGGGGCGCGCGGCGCATCGATGTAGTCCATGCGCCAGTAGGGATGAAGCTGCGACATGTGGGAGCGAGGGGCGGGGAGCGAGGAGCGAGGTGTCGGGATACGGAGGCGGGCAGCGAAGGGGCGGGCGGGCGTGTTGTCAAAGCAGGGGGCGGGCCGTGCGGGGCGGGGGAGCGGGAGCCGCGTTGCGGGCTTTTCAGGCGGGGATTTTTCACCCAAGGTCGGTCGCTTATGTTAAATCAGGTCGTTGCGACGCGTCGGCGGGTGGTGGTCACGGGCTTGGGGGCGGTCACGCCGCTCGGGCTCACGGCCGGGGACAACTGGGAGGCGCTCCGCGCGGGGCGTTCGGGCATCGGGCCGATCACGCGTTTCGACGCCACGCTCTGCACCGCTCGCATCGCCGGCGAGGTGCGGGGTTTCGAGCCCACCGCGCCGCTGGCCGCGCCGCTGCGGCCCCGGGGGACGGCGGGCGAGGCCCTGACCAGCGCGTTCACGCCCAAGGACGCGAAAAAATTCGGCCGCTTCACTCATCTCGGCGCGGCGGCGGCCATCGAGGCCTATGCGGATTCCGGGCTGGACGCGCTGAGGGACAAACTCGACGCGACCCGGATGGGGGTGAACCTGGGCGTCGGATTGGGCGGCTTGCCGGAAATCGAGGCCACGCAGGAGACGTTCAAGGCCGGCGGCTTCCGCAAGATCTCGCCGTTTTTTATCATCCAGATCGCCCCCAACCTGCTCGCGGGGCAGGTCAGCCTCGCCCTGAACCTTCAGGGGCCGAACTATGCGGTGGCCTCGGCTTGCGCGACCAGCGGGCACTCGCTCGGCGAGGCGGCGGCCCTCATCGCGCGCGGTCAGGCCGACGTCATGGTGGCGGGCGGAGCGGAGAGCACGGTCACGCCGCTGGCGGTGGGGGCCTTCGCCCAGATGAAGGCCCTCTCGACCCGCAACGACGCGCCCGAGTCGGCCTCGCGACCCTACGACGCGAATCGCGACGGCTTCGTGCTCAGCGAGGGCGCGGTGGTCTTTGTGATGGAGGAGCGTGAGCACGCCCTGGCGCGCGGGGCGAAGATTTATGCCGAGCTGGCCGGCTACGGCGCGTCGGCGGATGCCTACCATTTGTCCTCGCTCGCGCCCGGAGCGGAGGGGTCGGCCCGGGCCATGCGCGCGGCGCTGGCCGACGCGGGGTTGGCGCCGACCGCCATCGACTACGTCTCGGCTCATGCGACCTCCACGCCCGGCGGCGACGGCGAGGAAGCGGCGGCGATCGCGAGCGTGTTTGCCGAAAACAAGGGCTCGCTCCACGTGAGCGGCGTGAAATCCATGACCGGCCATCTGCTCGGCGCGGCCGGGGCGATGGGGGCCTTTGCGGCGGTCAAGGCGATCCACGCGGGCGTGGTGCCGCCCACCATCAACCTGGCCACGCTGGACCCGGCGGTGGCGGCGCTCGGGCTCAACGTCACGCCCAACGTAGCGGTGGAGAAACCGGTGCGCGCGGCGCTGGCCAACAGCTTTGGTTTCGGCGGCACGAACTGCTCGCTGGTGTTCACGGCTGCGTGACATTCCGGTGACGCGGCGGGAAACGCGGCCGGGGCTTGTGCTTTGGCCCGGTTTCGCGCCCATTTGCGCGGTTCATCCCCTATGAAGACTCTCTGGCAAAAATTCACCGCCGCCGTCCCGATGCCCTTCGCCTCGGCCTTGCTCGTCGCGGTGGCGTTCTGGGGCTTCATCGCTTGGGACCAATCCCACTGGTGGGGGACCAAGGAGGACTACAGCTTCGGTTGGCTGGTGCCGGCCTTCGTGGGGTTTGTCATCCACGACCGGTGGACGCGGATCACGGCGGCGGCGGCGGCCTGCGGCGCGCCGGACGGGGCGCGGGCGGGCGGTTCGGGGGCGATTTTGCTCAACGGGCTCGCGGCCGGCTCGATGATCGCCGGGGCGGTGTTGTTTATGATCGGGGCGTTTTATCGCGCGGGTGCGGGCCCGTCCCTGCCCGGCACCCTGGCCCTGACCCTGGGATCGGCGGCTCTGGTGTTGCCCCTGCTTTTTCTCAACGCCCCCGAACCGGTCGCCGGCGGGGCGGGGCGGAGCGTGGGAATCTTCGAGGACGTGCGGGTGAAGCTCGTCTCCCTCTTTGTGTTCCCGGCCCTGGTCTGGCTGGTTTCGGCGCCGATGGTCTCGGTCGTGGAGCAAAACGTCAGCCTCTTTCTCCTGCGCAAGGTCACCTCGGTGGTCTTTTTCTGTTTCGACCTGCTCGGCATGCCCATCGAGCAGCAGGGCAACATCCTCGTTCTCCCGCCGCTGGCCGATGGCAAACCCAACCAGGTCGGCGTGGCCGACGCCTGCTCCGGCATTCGCTCGCTCACCGCGTGTCTCTTCGCGGGCTCCTTCCTCGCCTCGGTGTTTCTCGACAAGCTGTGGAAAAAAACCGCGCTGGTGGCGGCGGCGATGATGTTCGCCGTCTTCACCAACCTGTTGCGCGGTCTCTTCCTCACCGCCTGGGCCTATAACTACGGGCACGAGGCGATCGAGGGCTTTGTCCACGACGTCGCGGGCTACGCGGTGCTGGGCCTGACCGTGATCGGCCTGCTCTGCCTGCTGCCTTTGTTTAATCTCAAGATCACCTTCTCGGACGACGACGAGGGGGCCGGCGCGCCCCCGGCGGGCGCGGCCGGGGTCTAAGGGCTGGAAACGGTCAATCCCGCGACGCGCGGTGCGTGGCGGCGTGCATCCCGTGCGATGGCGCCGATCAGGTCGCGGCGGGCAGGGCGAGGGCGTCGAGCCGGGCCAGCAGGTCGGGCGTGAGTTTGGGCAGCAGGGTCAGCGCGCCGAGGTTTTCCTTCAGCTGGGCCGGACGCGAGGCGCCGAGGATCACGGTGCTCACGCGGGGATTGGCCAGGCACCAGGCGACGGCGAGGCGGGGCAGGGTGGTGTCGAGCTCGCGGGCGATGGCGGCGAGCGCGGGGACCACGTCGAGTTTGGGTTTTTGCTCGGCCACCACGCGGTCGCGGAGCCACTCCAGGCCCTTCACGGTGAGGCGGGACTCGGCCGGCACGCCGCCGTTGTATTTGCCGGTGAGCAAGCCGCTGGCGAGGGGCGACCAGATGGTGGTGCCGAGGCCGGGCTCGGAATCGTAGAGCGGGGCGTATTCCTCCTCCACGCGACGGCGGTGGAAGAGGTTGTATTGGGGCTGCTCCATCACCGGGGCATGGAGGTTGTGTTTTTCGGCAAGGTGGCGGGCGGCGAGGATTTCCTCCGCGCCCCACTCGCTGGTGCCCCAGTAGAGCGCCTTGCCCTGGACGATGAGGTCGTGCATCGCGCGCACCGTCTCGAGGATCGGGGTGTCGGGGTCGGGGCGGTGGCAAAAGTAGAGGTCGAGGTGCTCGACCTGAAGGCGACGCAGGGCGGAGTGGCACGCCTCGACCACGTGTTTACGTGACAGGCCGCGGCCGTTGGGGCCCTTGAAGGTGTCGCCGAAAAAGACCTTGCTGGAAACGAGGTAGGAGGAGCGGTTCCAGCCGGAGTTTTTTAGAATGCGACCCATCACGACCTCGGCCTGGCCGTCGGCATAACCTTCGGCGTTGTCGAAGAAGTTCACCCCGCCGGCATAGGCGGTTTCGAGCAGTTCGCGGGCGGTGTCGTCGCTGATCTGGTTGCCGAAGGTCACCCAGGCGCCGAAGGACAGCGCGCTGACTTGGAGGCCGGTGCG
>CAMCHD010000321.1 GCA_945874545.1 Akkermansia muciniphila
ATGGCGGCCTGGACGGCCTTGGAGTAGTCAGCGCTTTTGCCGACTTTGGCGTGGAGGTAGACGGCATAGGCGTCGACCGAATCGAAGGACACGCTGGAGGTCTTTTTGATGAACTCGGAACCGCCGAGGGCGAGCATGGCGCCGGTCTCTTTGCCCTTTTTCTTCATGAAGCCGCCGGCCAGACCGCCGCCCGGGACCATGCTGGCGAGGCCCTTGCTGGCGGCCGCGCCGGCCTGTTCGCCGGCGATGTTGCCCACCTGGGCGTTGAGGGCCTTTTTTGCCCACTCGGTGAGGTTCCCCTCGGCGTCGATGGGCATGAGGTATTTGCCCTTCACCCCGGCGGCGGGCGCGGGGGCGGGCAGCTCGACGTCGTAGGCGGAGAACTGCTGATTCAGCTCGGCGAGGCGCTGCACGATGGCGGCGGCCTGGGCGGCGGTATCGATGGCCCCCGCAAAGGCGGCCGGGCCGGCGATGCAGCCGGCAAACAGGGAAACGAGAAGACGCAAGGCCGGTAGATTGTTCATGCGACCCGATTGCGTAAACCGACCGTAAAGGACATCAATGCAAGGTTTATGCAAACCTTGCGCCTCTTCACGCTTCGAGGGCGAAGATCACCTCGACCGGTTGTTGAAACAAGAGACCGATCTTTAAAGCCAAGGGCAGGCTTGGATCGTATTTCTCGGTCTCGATGGCGTTGATCGTTTGGCGCGAAACTCCGAGTTTTTCCGCCAGATCGGCCTGGGACCACGCACGCTCCGCCCGCAATTCCCGCAAGCGGTTTTTCATCGATAACGAAGGTTCGCGATGGTGACCCCGACGCACCATAGACCAAAAACCGTAAGGTAGGTGCCGCCCACCGCCAGCCCCCCCGGAAGCCAGGTGAGGGCGAGACCGTGCAGGTGGAGCACGTTGATAATCGTGTGGACACCGACGGTTCCAAGTGCGGCGAACAACCACGCTTCCAACTGGATACGGCGCTGCAACTCGTCGAGCCCGCGCAGGAGATGAAGGCCGCCACGCAGATAGAGCAACCCCGGCAAAAGCGGCGCAAGGGTCAGGGTCACCTTCGCGACCGGACTCCAATCCGGATGTTGGCGAAGGAGCAGCAGTGTGCCCCCATAGGTCGCCGTGGCCACCGCCAGCCAGATATTCACTGCAAAGGAACGCACTGCACGCCGGACGGCGTGGGCGGTGGCTTGATTCGCTGGGGCGCCGGGTTGGGTGGGCGAGATCATGCGCTGGGTGTAAAGCAAACTTGTCAGACGTCAAGCGTGCTTTACATCGATCATGCGACCCAAAGACGCGAACCCGCCGCAACGGGATCAGGCAAGGTTCCGATAAAATGCCGGGACGGCGCAGCGCACGCTTTGCGAAAATTAGGGAGTTGGCGCATTTCCAACTGGTTTGTAGGCGTTTGGCGGTGGCGCGGGAGCGCCGGGATAACCGCGAATTTCAAAAGGTGATTCACTTCTCGGAGCGCCACGCCCTACCCCGCGCTTGCGGGCGCCAGCGGAGGAACCTCGATCGGCACTGGCGGGGTTTTTGGACAAATCGCCGTTTTCTTTGCCTAAGAAACGCCCTGATTTCGCGTTTAACGAACAAAATTCTTCCTATACATCCGGAGCCGGAATGCTTCACCGGTCAGGCGGCAGGGACCGTGTGGTATTAAGAAAACCTCTGGAGGCCGGTTATTAAACCATCTCGCCCTCAGCCAGCAAATCAGCTCGTGTTCTACGACAAGATTACCTTCAAATTCTATATAGCCGACCGCGTTTCTTAAAGAACATCTATTTCACAAAAGGCCCACCAATATCCAGCAAGAAGCACGATCTCCGTGTAAATTCAGAATTAACTCCAACAATATAACGTTAGCCATTGAAAATGAAGACCACAAATACCTTTACGACCAGCTCCCAGACAGATGACAGTTTTACGGGCACGCAGCCAACGCCCCAAAGTGCAAACATGGAGTTGAGGCTGACAAGTATTCTTTTTATGTATCGTAATTCAACACAGGCAACGAAAAGCAACGGGCTCGCTCAGTTATAACATTACAGAGAAACAATATGATTGAAAAAGAAAAAATCCATACAATACTCCGGAGACGACCGGCCGTTCACCAATTGTGTTCTGGGGCCTTTATTCAAGAGCCGCTCCGTCTCACAGATCTGCTTTATGCCGTCCCGTTAAGTCCGATTGGATTTGGGGCTCAAGCGCATTTCACGGCACAATACACTACTGAACTCACTGGCGATCAGGTGGATCAGTGCGGTCTTCACAACCTCCTAAGCCAGGGCGCGAGAGCGCTTCCAGTTGTGGCCCTAGTCAATTTTTCAGATGATAATACCGACCCGGAGGTTCTCGAAAATGCAGCAAACTCGGCCTTAAATCTAGGTAGAAGAATCATAAGTTGGGCTTCGGGCGACGAGATCTCGCCATTCGGTGTAGTCACCCTAACGAGCGATAGGAGTTTCTTTCGTCTTCTGGCGCCCCACTCAAACCTCCGACAGCGACTTGGATTCGGAAACACGGGGCAGAACTTCGACAGTCAAATATCTAGAATCTACGATACGGCCCGCAACGATCACCATTTTGATTTTGCTCTGTCTCTTCTTCACGACGCAGCAACCGAGTTAAACCCACTGTTTCGGATCGCCCGATATTATAATGTGTTGGAATGCCTTGCTGCGAAGCTAAAGGCTTCATTTAACGGCCATTCTCGAAAAGCGGTCAAGGCTTTGATTGGGCTTGAAGAGCCATCCTTATCTGAAGTGGTAATTCAAGGAGAGAAGTTCCGCTACGATCCGGTCGAGATAGCTGGCCGCCTCAGGGACAAGTTGTTTCACGGAGTCCAGTTTCGAGAGGACCACCTTAATGACGCTAGCCGTGGCGTATTTCGCCTCCTAGAGATAAGTCCCAACACCATCGCGGATTCAATGAAAAGCTACTGCGAGATCGAAATCGCACGCTGGGCGAATGGAGCCTCGAAAGGTCGTCAATAATCGGAAACTGAGACGTGAATAACAGCAAAATGCTGTCCCACAAAGCACTACTTGTGAAACTAGTGCCACATGGCTGAATCCCCATCTCCCCGCCTCGACTCCCTCAAGCAAACTCCCACGCGCAGGGGTGTTTGGACAGCAGGCGGTGGCCGGTTTCGGTCAGCCAGGCCACGTCTTCGATGCGGCAGCCGCCCAGGCCCGGGTAATACAGGCCCGGCTCGACCGTGACCACCGTGCCGAGCTTGAGCGGGGTGTGCACCGGGGCGGAGACGCGCGGGATCTCGTGGATGGCCAAACCGAGACCGTGGCCGGTGCCGTGGAAAAAGCCGACCGAGCCTTTGGGGGTGTTTTTGGTCTCGTAGCCACGCGCGGTGAACACCTTCACGCACTCCGCGTGGACGGCGGATGAAATCACGCCGGCCTTGAGCACGCGGCGGGTGGCTTTCTGGGCGGCGGCGACGGCCTCGACCAGGGCGCGCTGCTCGGGTGTGGCGCGGCCTTTCAGGTAGGTGCGGGTCATGTCGCCGTGGTAGCCGGTGGCGGTGTGGCGCGGGAAGATGTCGATGATGATGAGCTCATGCGGGCGCAGCGGGCCCGAGCCGCGACAGTGGGGATCGCAGGCTTGGTCGCCGCCGGCCACGATGCTGTCGATCGCGAGTCCGCCGGCCTCGAGGCAGGCGATCTCGATGGCGAGGCGGACGCGTTCGCTGGTGAGCGGCGCGCCACCCAGAAGGAGGCGGCGGCCGGAAACCCGGGCGCGGCGCAGGAGGGCCTCGGCGGCGGCGAAACCGGCGGCGGCGACGCGGTTGCCCGCGCGGATGGCGGCGGCCTCGCGGGCGGATTTAATCTCCCGCTCCGGCAGCACCGGGCCACTGGACACGGTGACCTTCACCCCGCGTTCGCGCAGGCGTTCCAACAGGCCGGCGGGGAAATCCCCGGGCACCACGAAGGACGGGATGGCCCGACGCGCGGCGAGCAGAGCGAGGATATCCGCCGGGCCGGGCCGGGTGTCGGGGGGCAGGAAGGCGGCCTCGGCCTGCAGTTCCTCGTGGCGGAG
>CAMCHD010000322.1 GCA_945874545.1 Akkermansia muciniphila
CCGCCGCCCGCGCCGCGGCCGCGGTTCGCGTCGCAATTCGCGACCTTGTTCGCCCGCCGCTGGCGCCTGTTTCTCCGCGACCGCGGCACGCTCGCGCTGACCGCCGCGATCACCTTTGGTTTTCCCTGCCTGGTGGTCATCTTCGCCCTCGGCGGCCTGCCCCAGTTACGCGGCCTCGAACTCCAGCCCACCGGAGGCATCCTGGAGTCGCTCCAAGCCCGGGCCGAATTCCGCCGCCACGCGGCCGACACCGCCACCCTCGTCTCGGGCCTGATCCTTTTCCAGGTCATCCTGCTCTGCCTGATGGGCAGCAACAACGGTGCCCGCGAGATCGCCGGCGAACGCGCGCTCTTCGAGAAGGAACGCATGGCCGGCCTCCGCCCCGGAGCCTACGCCGCCGCGAAACTCGCCTGGGTGGCCCTGCTGGGCGCGGCGCAGGGCCTGTGGATGACCGTGTTTGTGAAGCTGCTTTGCGCCTTCCCCGGCGAATGGGCTCCCCAACTCGCCGTGCTCGCCGGGGTCGGCGCGTCGATGAGCGTCGTCTGCCTGGGATTGTCCGCCCTGCTCACCTCGCCCGAGCGGGCCTCGTTGCTCTCGATCTACCTGGTGGGTTTTCAGCTGCCGCTTTCGGGCGTGGTCCTCGCGCTGCCGGATGCGCTGGTCTGGGCGGTGCGGCCCTTCATCGCGACCTACTGGGGCTGGGCGGGCTACCTCACCGCGATGCGCGACCTGCCGGATTCGCGTTTTTACGACGCCGTCCTGCTGCTCGACCCGGGCTGGCTGGCCGGAGCCCCCGCCGCCCTCGCCGTGCTCGGCGCCCACGCCCTGCTCGGCGCCGCGCTGGTCTTTCACGGCTGCCGGACCGAACGCTGGCCCTAGGCCACCCATTTCACACGCGTTGGGTTATACCGCGTCAACACGGCCGTCACCAGTCCAAGGCTTCAGGGCAACGCGTGAAGACAGCATCCAATCCCAGCTTTTGTCTTTGGCGGATGATCTCCAGCCAAACGGTGCGATGTCTCGCAGCTGTGATGGCATCAACTCGCTGTATCTGCTCTTGGGCGGTCGCCGGCACTCCCGCCGATTTTGCCTGATCGTAATTCACGAGCGCGCTCTTAAGGTGAACGTAAGCGTGGCGTCGTCCTTCGGGCAGACCGGCTCGGGAGTTCAGCCCGAGCAAATCACGCGTGTATTTCGCGCGATCCGCATCGGTGGAATTCAAGTTTGGTCGCGGTGCGAAAAACGCGGTGCCGCCGACCAGATCGAGTTGAAGAAAGTCGAACGGGTTTTCCCTGCGAGGATTGATGAACAAGGGCGTTCCCACCTGGGGCGGTGTCACGGGAGCCCTCGGTTTGCGAGTGACATCTATCGCTGCGCCTCCGGCGGCCGGAAAAATTTTCCAGTTGGCCTTTTTGTGCCCCCCGTTGCAGGGACCGCAGGCATAGACATAATTTTCCCAGATGAACACCTGGTCGGGGTAGAGATCTTTCGGGGCGATGTGCTCGACCTCGTCCGCCATTGAATCTTCACAATACGCGCAACGCCGGGTGGGGCCGCCGAGCTGGTGCAGGGTGTTTCTCACCACCTTGAAAACGGCGTTGGTCTTCGTGTTATGGGCCTTGAACAGGGCCTTCCCTGCATCGACTTGGTCGGCGTAGATCGCCGGAGTCAGAACTTGAGCTTGATATCCGGCGAGTCCTGCGGCCGCCGGTTGGGGTAAAGCCGTGGCTGGAAAAGCGATCATACCGAGGGTGGCAAAAGATCGTAGGCCGTGGAGGGGAGAGACGCCTTCAACGCGTGTTGCCGCGCGAGCTCGTTGAAGTCGAGCCCCCCCTCGATTTGCTTCACGTTTAGCTCGGCGAGTTCCTCAATCTTTTGTTGAGCCTCCGGGGACCGGGCTGTGGTTAACCCGAAAAGCTCTGTGCCGTAAGCGTCTTGGACAGTGCCATTCACCAAACGGAGCTTCTCCTCACCCTCGATCATTCGGCCTTCCTCC
Organism: Akkermansia muciniphila; assembly: GCA_945874545.1. Lineage (GTDB taxonomy): Bacteria > Verrucomicrobiota > Verrucomicrobiia > Opitutales > Opitutaceae > IMCC26134_A. The sequence continues at coordinate 1,997 of CAMCHD010000322.1, forward strand.
TCCGAGCCGGGCGCGGGCAAGCGGTAGATCGTGCCGTGATCGCTCGACCAACACACCAGTGGACTGTGGGTGGTCACGATGAATTGCATGTTCGGGAAATGAGTCGTGAACCATTTGCCGATCCGGCGCTGCCAGCTGGGATGCAGATGGGCGTCCACTTCGTCGATCAGGACGACGCCGGGAACGTCCACCACACTTAAGTGTTCCGGGGCGAATATCCTGTCCGGGCCGAATTCCCGCTCAAGCTGCCGCAGCAACTCGAAACTCATGCTGAGGACCGAGCGGAACCCGTCGCCAAGTAGGGCGATCGGCACCTCGCAGCCGTTGCCATCGCGGAAGAGGACTTTTTCGTAGGTAACGTCTTCGAGAGAGGTGCCGTGCGGCAGGAACCCGGTGTTGTTTATGAAGGCTTTTACGCGGTCGAAGAACGCGTTTTCCGACTTTGTTTCCAACTTCTGGTGCTTGAGTCGCCGCAGCCATTCCAAGGCCTCGGTCAGCGCCACGCTCTCGCCGAAGATGGATAGGTGGCGGGACACCTCCGGATAGGCATAGAAATTTTTGGTCGAATCCTGGTCCCCTCCCTCAAAGCGCCGGAAGGGGCCGTAGCCTGCGGAAAACCAGCCATAGCCCTTGCCTCTGGTCCAGAGCGTGCGTTTGGGAACGTTACTCTTGGGGAAATCAAGTCGCGGGGCTTCAGATTCGGAAACTCCGTGAATTATAACCTCGGCGTGGATCGGGCCATCACCTGTTCGCCCCGTGCCCGACCACGAATCACGACCAGAATGCTGGAGCACTTGGATCGCGATCTTTCCGGTTTCGCCTGTAGCCCCATCCAGTTTGCTCAGCCAGCTAGCCCAGTCCTGACGAAGCGCTCCCGGCTCGGCGGGGCCGATCATGGCCAGGGCGACAGCCCGCAGAAAGGTGCTTTTCCCAGAGCCGTTGTCTCCGATGATCACATGCCAGCCGGCGGACGGATTGTGATTCGGCAAGGTCCAGTCTGCGTGTCGAATCGAGCGGATGTTACGGATGGAGATATTTTTGAGATGCATGGTAAGCCGCTTCTGAGGTCATCGATGGCAGGAGCTCTGGGTTGAAGACAGATGCAACTCAGGTGGCGACGTCCACTTTTTACTCGATGTATGGTCTCTGTTCGTGGGCTGCCGCTTGGTGGGGTTCGTGAGCATTCGCCCAGGTTGTGTGTGAGGGACAAAAAAGAGGCGCCGTGCCGGAGATGGGCACGACGCCTTCGACGGCATGTCAGGCCGGCGCCCGACCCTCGGTATCAGACCGTGGCGGTTTTCAGCGCGGCGACGTTCCACTCGGGCCGACCGCACTCGCGGGCGACCTCGTTGAAGGCGTCGACCTCGGCCTTGGTGAACAACAGGCCGCCGGCGGCAGCGGTGTGCTTGGCGAAGGTCGCCTCGATCTGGCCGGGGATGATGGCACCGTCGTTGCCGTGGCCGAGCACGTCGGCCAGCACGGCCTTCACGTTCTCGGTCTGGGTGCGACCCTGGGCGAAGAGGCCGCCGCTGAGCGCTTCCGGATGGATGACCTGGAAAAAGAAGGCGCAGGTGCCCTTCTCGCCCTCGGGCACGTTTTGCCAGCGGTTGCGGATGGTGGGCAGGGAGCCGCCGATGAAGGCGCCGACGACCTCGTTCAGGAGCGAGAGACCGTAGCCCTTGTGCGCGCCGAAGGGAAGGAGGGCGGCGACCTCGTCGGGGTTGGTGGTGGGTTGGCCGTTTTTATCCACCGCGGCCATCGGGGGCAGTTGTTTGCCTTCGCGTTTCAACTGCTGAACGCGGCCCATGGCGATGACGGACGTGGCCCAGTCGATGACGAGGGGGAAACCGACCGCGTCGGTGGTGGGGAAGCCCCAGGAGTGGGGGTTGGTGCCGAGGGTGGGGAACTTGCCGCCGAAGGGCACGACCTCGGCGAGGGCGGCGGTGCAGTTGGTGTAGGCGATGTAGCCGCGGCGGGCGGCGTCCATGACGTAGCCGGCGCCCCAGAGGTAGTGGAAGGCGTTGTCGACCGAGACGGTGCCCACGCCGTAGAT
>CAMCHD010000323.1 GCA_945874545.1 Akkermansia muciniphila
AAATTCTCCATCTTGTCCGCGCCGTCCTTGATCAGCGTGCCCCAGCTGCTCAGCGGAGCGTCGACGCCCAGACCGAGGAAACTCAGGAAACTCTCCAGCATCATCACCGCCGGGATGGTCAGGGTGGTGAACACGATCACCGGCCCGAGCAGGTTGGGCACGATGTGGCGGAAAATGATCCGCGCGTGGCCGAAGCCCAGGGTCCGGGCGGCCTCGATGTATTCCATCTTTTTCACCGTCAGCACCTGGCCGCGCACGATGCGCGCCATGGTCAGCCACTCCACCGCGCCGATCGCGGCGAACAGGCCGATGATTTTGCCGATGCCCTGAAGATTTTGCAGGAAGGAAAACTGCCGCAGCCAGGCGTCGAGCTGGTCCATGGGCTGTTTGAGAAACACCATCATCAGGATCACAAAAATGGTGAAGGGCAGGGCGTAGAGGATATCCACCACCCGCATGAGAAAGGCGTCGAGTTTGCCGCCGGCGTAGCCCGCGACCGCGCCGTAGGTCACGCCGATCACCAGCGCCACGAGGGACGCGACAAAACCCACCATCAGCGAGATGCGTCCGCCGTAGAGCAGGCGGGCGAAGAGATCGCGTCCCAGCTCATCGGTGCCGAACCAATGCGCGGCGGAGGGAGGGGTCGCGCCGAGCGACAGGTTTTGGTCGGCGTAGCCGTGGCCGAGGAAGGGCGGCACGAGCACGCAGATCGTCGCGAGCACGACCACAAAGACGCCGGAGACGACGGCGAGGCGGTTTCGGCGCAGGCGCAGCCAGGCGTCCCGTCCGGGCGAGTGCGGGCGTTCCTCCTCGGCGAGGGCGGTCGGGGCGGGGAGCGCGGCGTTCATTCGAATTTCAGGCGGGGGTTGAGCCACACTTGGGCGACGTCGACGGCGAGGTTGAGCGCGATGATCAGCCCGGCGTAGAGCAGCACCGTCCCGCTCACCAGGGTGTAGTCGCGGTTAAACGCCGAGGTCACGAACTCGCGGCCGAGGCCGGGGATTTGGAAAATCGTCTCGATCACGAAGGAGCCGGAGATGATGCCGGCGATGGCCGGGCCGAGGAAGGTCACCACCGGCAGCAGGCCGCCGCGCAGGGCGTGGCGCAGCACGATGCGGCTCTCCGTCGCGCCCTTGGCGCGGGCGGTGCGGATGTAGTCCTGATTCAGCACCTCCAGCATCCCGCCGCGGGTCAGGCGGGCGATGTAGGCGGCGTAGACCAGGCCGAGGGTGGCGGCGGGCAGGACGCGGTCGGACGGGAAATACCAGCCGGAGGCGTTGAACCAGCGCAGGTGCAGGGCGAAAAACAGCACCAGCAACGGACCCATCACGAAGGTCGGCACGCAGATGCCGACCATGGCGAGGGTGGACGCGGTGTAGTCGACGGCGGTGTTTTTCCGCATCGCGGCGAGCACGCCGAGCGGCACGCCGAGGGCGAGGGCGACGGCGAGGGCCCAGAGGCCGAGTTCGAGGGAGTGGGGGAGTTTGTCGGCGATGATCTCGTTGACCGTGCGGTTGGGGTATTTGAAGGACGGGCCGAGGTTGATGCCGAAGGCGGCCTTCAGGTCGAAATCCGGCGAGTCGTTGCGGTCGGTGTCGGTGAACAGGCGCCACGGTGCGAAGGTCTTGGGCGTGATGTCCCACAGGTAGGCGGCGTATTGGGCGGGCAGGGGTTTATCCATGCCGTAGTGGGCCTGCAGATTGCGCAGGATTTCCTTGGACACGGCTTTTTCCGCGGTGAAGGGGCCGCCGGGCACCAGCCGGAGCATAAAAAACGTGGCCGACGCGATGACCATCAGGACGGGGATGGTCTCCAGCAGGCGACGGAGGATAAAGCGGAACATGGGGCGGTGGCCGGCGGAAGCCGGCCAAGTTTAAGGGGGAAGTTTAAGTTTAAGGGTTTAAGATTAAGGCGGGCAGGAACGGGCGTGGTTCGGGGCGTTCGCCTTCAACTTAATCTTTCCCCTTCGACTCCCCGGCGGGGACGCCGGCATCGATGTCGATGTATTGCCAGCCGCGGTTGTCGATGATGTTGGGCACCCAGTTTTTCACCCGGGGGTGCACGAGGTGGACGCGTTTGTAGAAATAGAGGGGGATCTGGGGCATGTCGCGGGTGAGGATCGAGTCGAGCTGGCGGTAGACCGCCATGCGTGCGGCGGTGTCGGGCATGCCCAGGGCGGAGCGGACGAGGGCGTCATACTCCGGGTTGCCGTAGCCGGTGTCGTTGTTGCCGCCGCCGGTGACGAACACGTCGAGGAAACCGTGGGGGTCGGGGAAGTCGCCGATCCAGCCGGCTCGGCAGATGTCGTAGGCGAGGTTGTCCTTGGAATCCAGATACACCTTCCACTCCTCGTTGCGCAGCGACACGTCCACGCCCAGGCCGGTGCGCCACATCTGCTGGATGGCCTCGGCCACGGACTTGTGGGCCTCGGAGGTGTTGTAGAGGATCTCGAGGCGGCGGAGGCCCTTGCCCTCCGGGTAGCCGGCCTCGGCCAGCAGCCGGCGGGCCTCGGACAGGCCGCCGGTCAGGACTTCGCCCGGGGTATAGCCGGCGTAGGGCGGGGTGAAGTGGTAGGCCGGTTCCTGGCCGCCGCGGGTCACGGTCCTGACGATGGCCTCGCGGTCGATGGCGAGGGCGAGGGCGCGGCGCACCCGCACGTCGTCGAGCGGGGGCCGGGTGATGTTGATGTTGAAATAATAGGTCCCGTAGTAGGGATCCAGGCGCAGCATTTCCGGATGATCGCGGCGGTAGACGTCGATTTTGTCCGGCGGGATGGTGCTGGTGGCGTCGAGTTGGCCGGCGCGAAACATCCGTTCCTCGGTGTTGTCGTCCTCGATCGCGTGGAAAACGACGGCGTCGAGCTTCACGTTGGCCGCGTCCCAGTAGGTCGGCGAGCGCTCGGCCGTGATCGCCTGGTTGGGCTGCCACTTGGTCAGCACGAAGGGGCCGTTGCCGACGTGGTTGCCGGGCCGGGTCCAGGGGCTGCCTTTGCGTTCGGGCGGGCCGAACTTCTCGATGGTGGGCAGGTGGACCGGGAACCAGGCGGTGTGGCGGAGCGCGTAGGGCAGGTAGGGGACGGGCTGGACGAGGCGGAGGACGAGGGTGCGGTCGTCGGGCGCGGAGAAGCCGGTCCGGGCAAAATCGGTCAGGGTGCCGTTGTTGTAGGCCTCGGCGCCTTCCACCACGTGGAGGTGGTAGCTGTATTCGGCCGCCAGGGCGGGGGTGAGGATGCGTTGGAAGGAGCGGAGAAAATCCCGCGCGGTCACGGGGTCGCCGTTGGACCATTTGGCGTTGGCGCGCAGTCGGAAGGTCCACGTGAGCTGGTCGGCGGAGGTTTCCCACGACTCGGCGACGCCGGGGGCGAGGCCTTCGCCCGAGGGGTGTTCGGCGACGAGGCCCTCGAACAAGGCCATCAGGATATGGTGCTCGGTGACCCCGGTGGTGATCTGGGGGTCGAGGTCCTGGGGTTCGGCGCCGTTGCCGAGATTGAGGACTTTTTTGGTCGGGGCGGACCCGGAGGTGGCGGGATCGGTTTTGGCGCAGCCGGGGAGCAGGAAGGCGACGAGCGCGAGGGTGAAAAAGGACAGTGCGGTCGATTTCAGGGGGGAGGGCGGGCGCATGGGATGGGACAGCATTCAGCTAATGCCGGGCCAAGGGCAAGCGGGACGGCTTCCGCCTTTTTGTGTAAAACCGCGCTCGCCTTGCGGTATCCCCCGCGCCTTCGGGAGGAAAACGGGGGCGGTTTCGGGCTCTCTCTTTACACCAGGTAGGTCTGTCCGGGCACGGGGTCGATGACCTTGGTGTTCGGCAGGCGAGCCTCGAGTTCGCGTTGGAACCAGGCGCGGGCGGCGGGTTCGCCGTGGGCCAGGACGATGCTGCGGGCCTGGGTCTGCACGGCGAATTGCAACAACTCCTCGCGGTCGGCGTGGCCGGAGAGCTCGAAGCGCTCCACCTTGGCGGCGATCTTCACCGAGATGTTGATCGTCTCAAAGAGGAAGGTGTCGCCGTGTTTGGCCTTTTGCAGGTGGCCGCCGGGCGTGTCCGGATC
>CAMCHD010000324.1 GCA_945874545.1 Akkermansia muciniphila
CAACATCGGCTTCAACCTCGGCCGCCCCGCCGGCGGCAGCATCGAGCATCTCCACGGCCACATCGTCCCGCGCTGGAGCGGCGACAACAATTTTATGCCCGTCATCGGCCAGACCCGCATCCTCCCCCAAGCCCTCGACGAAACCTGGCAACGGCTCGCCGCCGAAGCGGCCCGCCTCGCCGCCGCCGGCGCCGCGAATTCCGAATGACGAAACCCGAAATCCGAATACCGCGCCCGCACCACCCTTAGCCCGACGTATTTCCCGCTTCCTCGTCTTCCTTCGTCATTCGGATTTCGTCCTTCGGATTTTCCCTCCGCCCGCCATGGCCACCGCCACCCTCCACTTCCCCTCCGCCCGACACCTCAGCCAGCTCTACGCCGGGCGGCCGGAAAACCTCGCCGCCGCCGAACGCCTGCTCGGCGTCACCCTCGTGTCCCGCGAGGACTGGCTGCGGCTCGACGGCGAACCCGAACGCGTCGCCGCCGGCGAAACCCTCTTCGGCCTGCTGAACGAGGCCCGCACCCAGGGTCTGGCCATCCGCACCCCGGATTTTCAACGCTTCGCCGAGGGCGTGGCCCGGGGCGAGGCCGCCGCCCTGCGCGCCCTGTTCACCAACCCCGTGGTCGTCGCCACCCAGCGCAAGACCATCGTCCCGAAAACCCTCGGGCAAAAACTCTACCTCCAGGCCATCCTGCGCCACCCGTTGGTCTTCGGCATCGGCCCGGCCGGCACCGGCAAGACCTACCTCGCCATGGCCGCGGCCGTGCACGCGCTGCTGAAAAACCAGGTCGAGCGCATCATCCTCACCCGCCCCGCGGTCGAGGCGGGCGAAGCGCTCGGGTTTCTGCCCGGCGACCTGAACGAAAAGATCCTGCCCTACCTGCGCCCGCTTTACGACGCCATGGGCGATATGATCGACGCCGGCGACGTCGCCAAACTGACCGAGAAAGGCGTGATCGAGGTCGCCCCGCTCGCCTACATGCGCGGCCGCACCCTGAGCCGCAGTTTCATCATCCTCGACGAGGCCCAGAACACCACGCCGGAGCAGATGATGATGTTCCTCACCCGCCTCGGCGAGGAGTCGCGCATGGTCGTGACCGGCGACATCACCCAGATCGACCTGCCGCGCGCCAAACAGTCCGGCCTGCTGGAGGTGCAACGCATCCTGCGCGACGTCGAGGGCATCGAGTTCCACCACTTCAGCGCCGCCGACGTGGTGCGCCATCCGCTCGTGCTCCGCATCATCGAGGCCTACGAACGTTACCAGAACCCCATCAACCCCGCCGGGCCGTCGTCCGCCTGACCGCGCCCCCACCCGTCCGCCCGCCTCCGCCCGTGTCCTCCCTCGCCGATTTTTTCGCCCGCCTGCGCGCCGCGTTTTTGTCCGCCACGCCGCCGCCCCCCCAGCGCCGACGCAAGGCCCCCGCCCCGGCCGGCCTGGGCCTCGCCGCCGGCCTCGATTCATCCCGCGTGGTCGCCGTCGCCCTGTTCGTGGCCACCGTCGCGGCCATCGTGTTGGTGTCGTTCGTGGGCGTGACCAACCGCACCCTTCCCGTCCTGCCCAACCAGATCGCTTCGGTGCACATCGCCGCCTCCGTGCCGTTTTCCTACGAAAGCGCGGAAAAGACCCTCGCCGCCCAGGAACGCCTGCGTGAACGCATCCCGCCGGTCTACCGCATCGATCCCGAACCGCTCCGCCGCTTCGAGCTGCACCTGAACCAGCTGCTCGACGCCCTCGAGCCCTACGCCGGCCTCGAACCGCTGGAACGCGCCACCTTCCTCGCCGAGTCCGTGGCGGTGTTCAACGCCCGCGGCCCCTACCGCGTCCGGCCCGAGGACTTCGCCCTGCTCGACCCGACCCGCCACGCCGCCGCCCGCGCCCAGTTGCTCGACACCGGCCTCGGCATCCTCCGGGCCATCCACCACCAGGGCATCGCCGACCCGGAGGACATGGGCGGCAACGAGGCCCTCGGCCGGCTCCGGATGTTCCAGGTCGTGCGGGCCGACGGCAGCGTCGCCACCCGTCCGGTCGACACCCTCGAGGACGCCCTCACCTACCTGCGGGTCAACCTCGCCGCCGAGGAGCCCGATCGCGCCCGCGGTTCGGCCTTGTATCGGATCCTCCGCGACGCCGTCGTGCCCAACCTCGCCTTCGATCGCGACGCCACCCTCGCGCGCGAGATCGAGGCGGTGCGCGACCTGCGGCCCGTGGTCGTGACGGTCGAGCGCGGCCAGTCCATCATCGAGCCCGAGACCCGGGTGACCACCGAGCAGTTCGAGATGCTGGAGGCCCACCGCCGCGCCCTCGCCGCGACCAACTCGCCGATCGACGAGAGCCTGCGCCTCTCCGGCCGCATCCTGCTGGTCCTCGCCATGCTCGCCGCCTCGTTGATCTACATACGCCTGGAGGACCCCGAGACCCTCCTGTCCAATTCCCGCCTCGCCCTGCTCGCCCTGGTCGTCCTCTCCAACCTCGCCCTGGTCCGCGCCACCTACTCGCTCGGGTCGCTCGATGTTTTCCTGGAGAACACCACCGCCGCCGCGCTTCTCCCCTACCTCGCCCCGGTGCTGATCGCGCCGCTCATCGTGGCCCTGCTGATCGACGCCGGCTCGGCCATTTTCATGGCCTTGTTCCTGTCCATTTTCACCTCGGTGATCTGGGGTGGCCGTCTCGATCTGCTGGTCCTCGAGTTCCTCGCCTCGCTCGTCGCCATCCAGGGCGTGCAACACACCCGCCACCGCAACCGCATCCTGCGCGCCACCTTGCACGCCGGCGTCACCCTCGCGGCCGGGATCGCGCTGCTCGGCCTGGCCGACCGCCTGCCGCCCCTCGCGGTCGCCAAGCAGATGCTCGCCGGCCTCTCCGCCGCCCTGCTCTGCGGCGTGCTCGTGGTCGGCCTGCTGCCCTTCCTGGAAAATCTCTTCAAACGCACCACCGACATCACGTTGCTGGAGTTGACCGATTTTAACCACCCCCTGCTCCGCCTGATGCAGCTGGAGGCGCCCGGCACCTACCACCACTCGCTGGTCGTCGCCCAGCTGGCGGAGAACGCCGCCGCCGTGATCGGCGCAAACCCTCTCCTGGCCCGCGTGTGCGCCCTGTTCCACGACATCGGCAAGACCACCAAGCCCCACTACTTCAGCGAAAACCAGTCCGACGGCCAAAACCCGCACGACGACGCCAACCCGTCCCTGTCCGCCCTGATCATCAAGGCCCACGTGAAGGACGGGGTGGACCTCGCCCTCCGTCACAAGCTGCCCCGCCCGGTGATCGACGTGATCCAGCAGCACCACGGCACCACCCTGATCCGATACTTTTACCACCGCGCCCTGCTGGCCCTGCGCAGCCCCGGCGCGACCTCCCTGCCGCCTCTCCTCGGCATCTCCAGCGCCGCCACGCCCGAGCCCGCCGCCCCCCAGCTGCCGGAGCAGACCTACCGCTACGACGGCCCTCTGCCGCGGTTTAAGGAAAGCGCCATCATCCACCTGGCCGACGGCATCGAGGCCGCCGCCCGCAGCCTGGCCAAGGCCACCCCGCAACATCTGGGCGAGGTGATCGAAAAAATCGTCCGAGATCGCATCGCCGACGGCCAGCTCGACGAGTCGCCCCTGACCTTCGCCGAGCTGACCAAGATCAAGGACAGTTTTGCCCACACCCTGCTGAGCATGCTCCACGGCCGCGTCGCCTACCCCGCCGCCATCCCCGGCCCCGGCAAGTAGGACGTCCGCCCGGAGCGGCGTCGGGGCCTTCGGCGTTGGGCACCACCCCAACGACAAGGGCTCTGGGCCGGGTCCGGGCTCAGTGTCCGCCGTCCAGATCGCCCGGCTTGAGCAGGCCGGCGAACAGGTTTTTGTCCGCCGCCTTCATGTAGGCCTCGACCGCCGCGATACTGTTATCCTTCACCCGTGCCATGAGGCTCTGATCCATGGTCGTCATGCCGTCGGCGCGGCCGTTTTCGATGATGGCGCGGATGTTCGCGATCTGGCCGCTGCGGATGGTGTTGGGCAGCGCCTCGTGCTGGAGCAGGATCTCGTGCACCGCGCAGC
>CAMCHD010000325.1 GCA_945874545.1 Akkermansia muciniphila
GCCATCGGCGAGGGCGTGATGGAGCAGCTCCGCAAGATCGACCACGTCGCCTACGTGCGCTTCGCCAGCGTCTACAAGGAATTCCGCGACGTCGCCGAGTTCGTCAGCGAAATCAAGGACCTCGGCCCCGCCCCGACCGCGCCCGGCGCCTGAGCGCGGATGAACGCCCCCGCCGCCCGCGACGAGCTGCGCCGCCTGCACTTCGTCAACGCCCTATTTGCCCGCCTCACCGGCGACGACCTCTACCTCGCCGGCCAGATCCGCGACGCCATCGCCTTTAGCCTGGCCGAGCTGGCCGAGCAAACCCGCGCGCACCCCGAGTCCGCCGCCCGCTACGACGCCGCGTTCAACGCCGCCGCCGCCCGCCTGCTGGAGAAATTCTTCGCCGACCAGACCGACCACGGGTTCTTCCACTGGGACGCCCTCAGCACCCTGAGCTCCGCCACTCCGCTCTTTGCCCGCGCCGAGCTGATGGCCGGCCTGAAACGCCTCGCCCCCTGCGCCGAGGCCACCGTGCTCGTGACCAACCTCCGCGCCGCCCTGCTCCCGCCCGAACAACGCGAGACCGCCCGTCGCCGCCGCGATTACGAGGAGTCCCTCGCCTACGTGCAGGACCTCGCCGCCGCCCGCACCCGCCCCGGCGCCGACCTGCGCCTGCTGTTTTTGTAAGGGAAATCCTGATTCCAATACCGAACAACCGATCATTTCGGACTTTAACCACGGATCACACGGATAAACACGGATAGCAGAATTCGACCTATATCCGTGCTATCCGTGAAATCTGTGGTCCGAACGGATTCATGGTTTAGGCAAAAACCAAAGGACGGCTGGCATGATACCCGATGACCGGAACCGAACGGAGGACGGCCGCAAGGAGGCACAAGAATCGCAAAACCAAGCCTGCCGCTTTTGCGCCTTCTGCGACTTTTTGCGGCCGCAATTCAGTTTAACAAGATAGGCCTAACATCTCCGGCCGATTCAGCACGAAACCGTCCCACCCCCACGCCCGGCCTCGACAAGAAAACCAAAACCGGCCCGAATCCCCGCGCCGGCCCACCCCACCCCCGCGTCCGCCCTGGACGCCCGGCCCCACCCTCCCCTCCCCCACCCCCGCATGCCCCCCGCCAAGTCTCGCGCCGCGAAATCCTCCGCCCCCGTCGTCCCCGCCGCCAGCCCCGCCCCCGCCCTCCGCCCCATCGCGAAACTGATGGCCGCCAACCGCTCCGAGATCGCGGTGCGCATCTTCCGCGCCGGCACCGAGCTGGGCCTGCGCACGGTGGCGATCTACGCCCAGGAGGACCGCTTTTCCCTCCACCGCCAGAAGGCCGACGAAGCCTACCGCGTCGGCCGCGGCAAGGGTCCCGTGGCCGCCTACCTCGACATCGAGGGCATCATCGGCGTGGCGAAGGAAAAAGGCGTCGACGCCATCCACCCCGGCTACGGCTTCCTCTCCGAAAACCCCGACTTCGCCCGCGCCTGCGCCGCCGCCGGCCTCGTGTTTGTCGGCCCGCGCCCCGAGCTGCTCGACATGATGGGCGACAAAACCGCCGCCCGCGCCGTCGCCCAAAAGGTCGGCGTGCCCGTGCTGCCCGGCACGGAAAACCCCATCGAGGACCGCGCCGAGGCCCTGCGCACCGCCAAGGCCATCGGCTTCCCCCTCATTATCAAGGCCGCCTTCGGCGGCGGCGGCCGCGGCATGCGCGTGGTCCACAAGGCCGCCGATCTCGCCGACCTGCTCGACGAGGCCCAAGCCGAGGCCGGCCGCGCCTTCGGCAACGCCGCCGTCTTCCTCGAAAAATACATCCCCCGCGCAAAACACATCGAGGTCCAGATCCTCGGCGACCAACACGGGAACGTGATCCACCTGCACGAGCGCGACTGCTCCGTGCAACGCCGCCACCAGAAGGTGATCGAGGTCGCGCCCAGCTTCGGCCTGCCCCCCGCCATCGTGTCCGAGCTCTGCGCCGCCGCCGTGCGCCTGGCCCGCGAGATCCGCTACGACAACGCCGGCACGGTCGAGTTTCTCTACGACCTCGACCGCCACGAGTGGTTCTTCATCGAGATGAACCCGCGTATCCAGGTCGAGCATACCGTGACCGAGGTGATCACCGGCCTCGACCTCGTGCGCGCCCAGATCCTGATCGCCCAGGGCCACGCCCTGCACTCGCCCGAGGTCGGCATGCCCGCCCAGGCCGACATCCCGCGCAACGGCTTCGCCCTCCAGTGCCGCATCACCACCGAGGACCCGGAGAACAAGTTCGTGCCCGACTACGGCCGCATCCAGGCCTACCGCTCGCCCGGCGGCTTCGGCGTCCGCCTCGACGGCGCGGCCGGCTTTTCCGGCTCCGTGATCACGCCGTTCTACGACTCGATGCTGGTGAAGGTCATCGTCAGCGGCCAGAACTACGACCTCGCCCTCCACCGCATGCGCCGCGTGTTGAGCGAGTTTCGCATCCGCGGGGTGAAGACCAACATCCCCTTCCTCGAGAACGTCGTCGCCCACCCGCTGTTCCAGTCCGGCCAGGCCACCACCACGCTGATCGACACCTCGCCGGAGCTGTTCCGCTTCAAGGCCCGCCACGACCGCGCGACCAAGCTCCTCGGCTTCCTCGGCGACGTGACCGTGAACGGCAACCCCCACGCCAAGGGCCACCGCCCGGCCAGACCCTTCGCGCCCATCGCGCCCCCGGCTTACGACCCGCAGGTCGCCCCGCCCGACGGCACCCGCCAGCTCCTGCTCAAACTCGGCGCGAAGAAATTCGCCGAGTGGACGTCCGCGCAGAAACGCCTGCTCGTGACCGACACCACCTTCCGCGACGCCCACCAGTCGCTGCTCGCCACCCGCGTGCGCACCCACGACCTGCTCGCCGCCGCCGCCGCGGTCGCCCGCCGCACCCCCGGCCTCTACTCGCTGGAGTGCTGGGGCGGCGCGACCTTCGACACCGCCATGCGCTTCCTCAACGAGGACCCGTGGGACCGCCTCCGCCAGCTCCGCGCCCGCGTGCCGAACATCTGCTTCCAGATGCTCCTGCGCGGCGCCAACGCCGTCGGCTACACCAACTACCCCGACCACGTCGTCGCCGGCTTCGTCCGCCACGCCGCCGCCGAGGGCATGGATATCTTCCGCATCTTCGATTCGCTGAACTACCTGCCCAACCTCCGCGTCGCCATGGAGGCGGTGCGCGCCACCCACGGCGTGTGCGAGGCGGCCCTGTGCTACACCGGCGACATCCTCGACGAACGCCGCGACAAGTATTCCCTCGCCTACTACGTCCGCCTCGCCCGCGAACTGGAAAAAATGGGCGCGCACGTGATCGCGATCAAGGACATGGCCGGCCTCTGCCGCCCCGCCGCCGCCCACAAGCTGGTCAAGACCCTCAAGGAGGAGACCGGCCTGCCCATCCACTTCCACACCCACGACACCAGCGGCATCAACGCCGCCTCCATCCTGCGCGCCGCCGACGCCGGCGTGGACGTGGTCGACCTCGCCCTCGCCGCCATGAGCGGCAGCACCTCCCAGCCCAACCTCAACTCCATCGTCGCCGCCCTCCGCCAGACCCCGCGCGACACCGGGCTGGACCTCGACGCGCTCAACGAGTTCTCCGACTACTGGGAAAACGTCCGCCCGGTCTACGCCCCCTTCGACACCGCGCCGCGCAGCGGCTCGGCCGAGGTCTACCTGCACGAGATGCCCGGTGGCCAATACACCAACCTCAAGGAGCAGGCCGCCTCGATGGGCGTCTCGCACCGCTGGCCCGAGATCGCCCGCGCCTACGCCGACGTGAACCAGCTCTTCGGCGACATCGTGAAGGTGACGCCCTCCTCCAAGGTCGTCGGCGACATGGCCTTGTTCCTCTTCTCGCGCGGCATCCGCCCGGCCGACGTGGTCAACCTCCCCCCGGGCGAGACGCCCTTCCCCGAGAGCGTGATCGACATGCTCACCGGCGGCCTCGGCTGGCCCGAGGGCGGCTGGCCCGCCGACGTGTCCCGCGCCGTGCTCGGCGAAAAACGCCACGCCGAGGCGACCGCC
>CAMCHD010000326.1 GCA_945874545.1 Akkermansia muciniphila
TACGGCGAGTTCCTGGTCAACGCCCAGGGCGAAGACGTCGTCGCCGGCGTCCGCACCCCCGAGCCCGTGCTCAAGCTCAAGGACGTCATGCCGAAATCCTACGCCGAGCTCCTCAAGGTCCGCGCCACCCTGGAAAAACACTTCAAGGATGTGCAGGACGTCGAGTTCACCATCCAGGAAGGCAAGCTGTTCATGCTCCAGACCCGCAACGGCAAGCGCACCGCCGCCGCCGGCCTGAAGTTCGCCGCCGACATGGTGAAGGAGAAGCTCATCGACTGGGAGACCGCCGTGCTCCGCAACCCGGCCGACCAGCTCGAGCAGCTCCTCGCCCCCATCTTCGACCTTTCCGAGGTCAAGAAGGCCAAGGTCATCGCCACCGGCCTCCCCGCCGGCCCCGGCGCCGCCACGGGCAAGATCTACTTCAACGCCGACCGCTCCGTGGCCGCCGCCGAGAAGGGCGAAAAAGTTCTCCTCGTCCGCGTCGAGACCTCGCCCGAAGACCTCCGCGGCATGATCGCCGCCGAGGGCATCCTCACGGCCCGCGGCGGGGTTTCCTCCCACGCCGCCCTCGTCGCCCGCCAGATGGGCAAGGTCTGCGTGTGCGGCGCCGCCGGCGTCACCATCGACTACGACGCGAAGACCGCCACCATCGACGGCCACACCTTCCACGAGGGCGACTTCCTCTCCATCGACGGCACCTCCGGCCTCGTTTACGCCGGCCAGATCAAGACCGCCCCCTCCGAGATCATCTCCGGCCTCCTCAGCGACGACAAGGTCGCCCAGAAGACCGAGAAGTATAAAAACTACGTGCAGTTGATGAAGTGGTGCGCCCAGAGCACCAAGCTCTCCGTCCGCACCAACGCCGACACGCCCAAGCAGGCCGCCGAGGCCATCGCCTTCGGCGCCGTCGGTATCGGTCTCGTCCGCACCGAGCACATGTTCTTCGAGGGCGACCGCATCGATGCCATGCGCGAGATGATCCTGGCCGACAACCTTGCCGCCCGCGAGGAAGCCCTGGCCAAGCTGCTCCCCTACCAGCGCGAAGACTTCTTCGGAATCTTCAAGGCGCTGAAGGGCTTCCCCGCCACCATCCGTTTCCTCGATCCGCCCCTGCACGAGTTCCTGCCCCACTCCAAGGAGCAGCAGATGGACCTCGCCCGGAAGATCAACGTCCCGGTCGAGAAGATCATGGCCCGCGTGCACGAGCTGCATGAGTTCAACCCCATGCTCGGCTTCCGCGGCTGCCGCCTCGGCATCAAGTTCCCCGAGATCACCCGCATGCAGGCCCGCGCCGTCCTCGAGGCGGCCGCCGATGCGACCAAGGCCGGCTTCAAGGCCAAGCCCGAGATCATGATCCCGCTGGTCGGCTTCAAGAAGGAGCTCGATCTCCAGACCGCCATCGTCCACGAGGTCGCCGCCCTGGTGCAGAAGGAGAAGAAGGTGAAGATCGCCTACTCCGTCGGCACGATGATCGAGATCCCGCGCGGTGCCCTCACCGCCGACGAGATCGCGCAGACCGCCGAGTTCTTCAGCTTCGGCACCAACGACCTCACCCAGACCTGCCTCGGCATGTCGCGTGACGACTCCGGCTCCTTCCTGGGCGCCTACACCGAGAACGAGATCGTGAAGAAGAACCCCTTCGCGTCCATCGACCAGACCGGTGTCGGCCAGCTCGTGAAGATCGCCTGCGAGAAGGGCAACCAGACCCGCCCCGGCATCAAGCTCGGCATCTGCGGCGAACACGGCGGCGACCCCGACTCCGTGAAGTTCTGCCACAAGGTCGGCCTGACCTACGTGTCCTGCTCGCCCTATCGCGTGCCCGTCGCCCGCCTCGCGGCGGCCCAGGCCGCGATCGAAGAAAAGCGCGCCGCCGCCAAGGCCCCCGCAAAGAAGAAGTAATCACCGCCCTCAAGGACCGCCGCTTGCCAAGCGGCGTTCTTTCAGGTCCCCGAGCCCCGACCGCGCGAAAGCGCGGCGGGGCTTTTTCGTGCATAACTCCGAGGGCTTTTCCTTTGGTCACTGCGACAAGCCACGCCAACAGACCGGGACGAAGGGGCTCCGCGCAAACCAGCCGAGGCGAGGCGCCGCATAGCCTTTGAAATATGCGGGCTAGCTTTTCGTGCCAGCTGTGCCGTCCGCCCGAAGCTGTGCTTGGCGCAGGGCAATCAAGCGCAACTCTTTGGCCGCGAGCACATCCTTGTCTCGCGCCAAAGCCTCTTTCGCCGTGATCAAATCCTCCAGAGCAATCACTCGAACCGGCCGCCCGCCCAGCTCCACGATACGAGCCCGCGCCTTGAGCCGCTCAAAACCGCCCACGCCCAGAATATCCGAAATGAAATCCACCACCCCGAGCCGCGTGCGCAGATAGAGATTCTTTATCTCTGTCCCCGGCGGCGGCACGTCCAGAAAGGACAACTTCTGCGCCGTCATGCGATGTCGCGGATCCAGATCGCCCAGCAGCCGACGCAAGCGCTCGATATTTTCAGCGGAAAACTCGATGCAAACGTCCAAGTCCTGCGTCACCTGGGTCGAACCATGCAGCACGGCCGCATAGCCGCCCACGACCACAAATTCCACGTCGCCCGCCGCGAGCCGTTCAAGCAACCGCGAGATCATTTGCACGCATGCGCTCCCCGGCCTGCTTAAGTTCAAGCACCATGGCCAAGGCGGCGTCGTGCTGCCGGGCCCGCTCTTCCGGGGCAAGAGCAAGGTTATACTCGAGCATTTCCAGATCGACCCCCGCCTTAATTGCCTCGGCCAAAACTTGCTCCGCTTCCATTTGACTCATGCCACACAGACATCCGATCTGGCCCCCAAAGCAACGCGGAACCGGCACGCTTTCACGCCGTTTCGCTCCTCTCGTGAAGATCGCCTGCGGGAAGGGCAACCAGACCCGCCCCGGCCTCACGCTCGGTCCCGCATCCAGGCGAGACGGCGAACACGGCGGCGACCCCGACTCCGTGAAGTTCTGCCATAAGGGATTCGGACGATGCCAAAACACCCAAGCTACGCCGGGATTGTCGCGCTAGACAAGGAGCCGACGAGGGCGTTTACCGGAGGTAAATAACCGAAGTCGGCGACGCTGGATCGCGCAACAAGGCCCAGTAGAATGGGTGTTTTGACTTTGGCCGGGTCCCTAAGGTCGACCTGACCTACGTGAGCTGCTCGCCCTACCGTCCCGCCCCAAGCGGGATCGCCCGCCTCGCCGCCGCCCAGGCGGCGATCGAGGAAAAGCGCGCCGCCGCCAAGGCCCCCGCAAAGAAGAAGTAATCACCTCCCTCAAGGACCGCCGCTTGCCAAGCGGCGTTCTTTCAGGTCCCCGAGCCCCGCCCGCGCGAAAGCGCGGCGGGGCTTTTTCGTTGGTCCGAAGCGTCCTCGCCCCCCCCGCACGCTTGCACACCGCCAAGCGCCCCGGTTTGTTTGCACCATGGTCGCCCCGGTCACCTCCGCTCACGAACGCGCCGCAGCCGCGCATCAAGCGGCCATCTATCGGGCGATGACGCCTCAGCAGCGCATCGAGCAGGCCCTGCGCATGAACGCCACCATGCGCCGCCTTCTCGCCTTGGGCTTTCAAAGTCGTAACCCCGACTGGACCGACGCGCAAATCCGCCGCGCCGTCGCCGACCGTATCCTTTATGCCCGAACCGGATGAACTGAGCCTCTTCGCCGTCCGCCTGGAGGCGATCAACACACCCTACATGATCACGGGGGCGACGGCGGCCATTCTCTACGGGCAACCCCGCGTCACCAACGATCTCGACGTCGTGCTCGCGCTGGATGACGCCTCCCGCGCCCGCCTGCTCCACGCTTTTCCCGAAGCGGAATTTTACGTGCCCCCGGAATCCGTAATCCGAGCCGAGCAAGCCCGCCACCAACGCGGCCATTTCAACCTCATCCACCACGAGACTGGCTACAAAGCGGACATCTACCTCATCGGCGCTGACCCGCTCCACGCCTGGGCTCTACCCTTGCGCCGCCGCCTTCGCTGGAGTTCCGACCTCGATCTCAT
>CAMCHD010000327.1 GCA_945874545.1 Akkermansia muciniphila
CTGAAGACGGTTGGCCCGGTGTTCATCCGGCATCCGACCGCCAAAAACGCCCTCCGTGTTCAAATCGTGAGCAGGCCCTTAACGCTCCAACTCCATGCAAAAATGCCGCTTACATCACGCTCACGCTCACTAAGTGGGACAGCATTGGATCGCTCCCCCCCCTTCCAGCCTTCCACATTATGCCTCCCCGATCCTCGCCCAGCCTTCGGCGCGTATTGCGCGCTCTTCGCGGCCTCACCGCCGGCCTCGTTCTCGCCAGTTCGGCCTTTGCCGCCGAGGTCACGCCTGCCTCGCCCCAACCCGCCGTTTTACCCGGTGAAATCGGCCGCACCGTGATCGATCACGGTGACCACCGGACCATCATCATCGAGATGGTGCCCGGCGCGCCGGTTCCCCCGCCGCCGCCCCCGCCACCCGTCCCGGTTTCGCCGCCCCCGGTCTTGCGCTTGGATGCGACCGACGCGGAGCACAAACCACGTCATGCCCTGTTCTGGAGCATCGCCGTCTACCCCGGGCCTTGCTCGGTGATCGAGGGCTTCACCGCCGACCACCGGCCTTGGCGGGCTGTCTCGAATATCGATTTCCGTCTCTTCCGTCAGGTATCCGCCTTTGCGTCCGCCGATGCCACGTATGATTGGTTTCCCGCCATCGCGGACGGCGAGGCCGACGCTCCCGAACACCAGACGCTTGCCGCCGCCGGTTTGGAAACCGGACCCGCCGCCTACCGCCTCGATCCCGCCGGTCGGACCAACGAGGTGATGGATGCGCTCAACTATCTGCACGCCTTCCATGACGCGAACCATCCGGCGCTGCTGGCCGAGGCCACCCGCATCCAGGCGGAGAACGACCTCCGCGAACGCGAACTACGCGAGAATCCGCCGCGCAAGGCCGACAACATCGTGCGCGTCTCCGATCCCAACCTGCTTCGCAACCTCCAGATTGCTCCCGCCAAGTGAAAACCTTCGCCCTCACCCTCGTCGCCCTCGCCGTCGGCGGCGGGCTCTTTGCCCAGACCGAGCTCAGCTACCTTTCGCTTAACGAAGGGCTTACGCTAACCTATGATCCCGGCACGCCGGAAGACCCCTACGACCCGCCCTACCGCGTGGACTGGTGGGTGAATTCAGGCCGCGCCTATTATCTGGAGGCTACTGCGGATCTCGAGCACCAGCCCTGGCACCTGTTACCAAAAGGATTATCGAATTACTTCGTAGGCGATTATACAGATACTTTTCGCCTGAATGTAGCCGACCCTAAATACTTTCTTCGCCTTCGGTATATCGAAGGGCGTCGAGGCGGGCTTCTGTTGCAAAACTCCACAATCGCCGACACCGATCACGACGGGGTGAGTGATAACGCGGAGTTTTACGCGCCAAATGCTACGCATCCGTTGCAATCCCCCGACTTAGATAACGACGGGCTCCCGGATGACTGGGAGCATTACTACTTTAGATTTTCTCCCCCGCCGGAAAACCAAGACGAAGATCCCGCCAACAACCTCGATGCCCTCCATCTCGGTCCTATGGATATTGTGGAACCTTACGCTGACCCCGTCGTCACTGCTTACCAACGCTTCAAGCGCGATTGGGTGAAAGGCTTGTGCGTCGAATATGGCGGCCAGTTCTTCTGGTATCATGACCAGTTGGGAGCCACTCCTTACACCTTTGTATTCGAGGGCGATCAAAACGGATCAGTCCGACTGACCTACACCGAAGCTGATTTGAGCACTGTTTCCAATCTCGAGGTATTCCCGCGAACCGGATTTGATGTCCTCGTCGCGAATAATCCCGTGACTATATCAGCCCAAGCTCGCGCACTCTACACCTACATCAACGATTCCGACCCCGCGCTGCGCGGCTATTCATTCTCTGCCACCCCAGGTTACCAGGTGATCACAAACCCCGAGACCCAGGCCCCCGTCTCCCTTGGTGCTCCAGACGGTCGCCCAGCCCCGCGCGACCTGCTCCGCTCGATCGATACCATG
This sequence comes from Akkermansia muciniphila, assembly GCA_945874545.1. GTDB lineage: Bacteria > Verrucomicrobiota > Verrucomicrobiia > Opitutales > Opitutaceae > IMCC26134_A. The sequence goes on from CAMCHD010000327.1 coordinate 1,982, forward strand.
CTCTGGCCGGAAGGTTCGCCCCGACCGCGCGGAGCCACCCAGCCGCTTCCGCTAAAACGCGCCGTCGTATCCACTCCCGGCGGGCCGGTGGAACGGCGCATGCCCGCCCCGCTTGCGATCACCAGCCGTCCCATAACCGAAATTGGCCGTGATCGCTTCCCGGTAGTGATTCGCGACAACTCCTCTAAACTGCCGCATTTCTTTCAAGATTTTCAACCAAACTACATTCCTGCACCCGGACCGCGCATCGTCCAGCAAGCGGCAGCGTCCGAGTATGTAACCAACCCCGTGCTGCGGGTGCTTGACGTAGATGGTCTGCCGCAAGGAGTAGACAACCCCAATCTATATCCTTCTGCCGGCCCATCCGAATCCAATCGGCTCATGTTCCGCAGCCCGCTCACTTTCGCCCGCTGGTATCGGGATAACTCTGCGCAAGGGTATGTTGTGCAAGGGGTTATCGGGGCCTATCCCAACGGATTAAAACCACCCGGTGACCCGACCACCTATCCTTACGGCCTCTACAGCGGTGCCACCGGCTTTTATCCACACCGCGATGATGTCGCCGAGCCCGGTAAGTTCACCACAGAACTTCACTGTCGCCTGAACTACGATGCCAATACCCGCCTATACCTTGCGTCTAACGACGACTGTTGGGTGTTCGTAGACACTGGCGCGCCCGAAAAGCGCTATAAACTCGTCGATGATCTCGATCTGGGCGGTATACCGCCGGAAATTTATACGCAGTCGATCCTGTTTCCCGATATCCGATCAAGTCTCGGCCTAACTGCGGTCTCCGGCAGCTGTAGGCTCGAGGTATTTCACGCCGATCGCTCGTCCAATTTTTCGGATTCTGCCGCGCCGCTCGCCCAATTGCGTCTCCTTTCCACCTCTCCGCTGGTCCCAATCTATTGTTACCAAGTGGTGGCCGAGTCCGCCAACTCGGGACCGCTGAACTACGCGTTTGCCATCGATTCGGGCACCGGTGCAGTATTAGCCCCGGCAGGAATGACCATCGAACCGCTCACCGGCAAAATCGTCTGGGACCTTTACGCCTCCCCCGCCGTCAACCCCGGCTCCTACCCCGTCACCGTCAAAGTGTCCGACTCCGCGGGTCACATCGATCACCAATCCTTTAACATCACCGTCTTGGATTAAACCTTAACCGCCATGAAAATCTTCACACGCCTCCTTGCCGTTTTTGCCACAACTGCAGTTCAAGCACAAATCGAGATAGTAGACACCGCTCCCGGTTCCAATCAGATTTCCCTTTCTGGAACCTACATGCAGGACTTTGATTCGCTGACCGGAGCGGGGACCCTGAGACCTTGGACGGATAACACCACTCTCCCTGGATGGCATTCGACCGGAGAAAACATCATTCTGGGATTTGGTGTGGCTGAAGGTATTTATAGCTTAGGCTACGCGGGGGGCCAAGGCGACCGCGCATTAGGAGCAATAGGCAGTCCCCCCACCCTTGGGCATCTGTTCGCGGTGAGCTTCCAAAATCTCACAGCATCCACGCTTACCAGTGTGTCCGTCACGTTTGATGGCGAGCAGTGGAATCGGCAGGCAGCCAACCCCCAGAGGGCCTCCAGCCTGCTTTTTGCTTACCAAGTGTTCGATGCGGGCACTGGAGTCATCTATCGGTATGATAACACAGGTTGGACCTTCGTTCCGTCCTTAGACTTCACCTCGCCGAACGCCACCCTGAACGCTGGGTCTATGCTCGATGGCAACGCTCCGCAGAATAGCGTTCGCGGCATCAATGCGACGATCAATGGATTAGCCCTCGCGCCGGGGCAGGAACTCTGGCTGAGCTGGGGCTCCTATGCTGTCCCACTCGGCACCCCCAGCCATGGACTCGGCATCGACAACCGTAAGCGGTCGGCCGGGTGCCTCGTAGGCGAGTGAAGACGGAGTTGGTAGTCTCGGGGGATGAAACAAGCCGGGACGGAGGTTGTAATGGGAGACGAGCAGCCGCGGGACCGCAAAGGTCGGCGGCGGTTGACCCACGAGCGGAG
>CAMCHD010000328.1 GCA_945874545.1 Akkermansia muciniphila
CACCAGCAGCTCGTGCGCGCCGGCCTCCGCCTCCAGGCCGACCTCGTCGCCCAGACCGGCGAGGCCCGCGAGGTCCACCAGATCGCCTGTCTCCTCGGCTTCGGCGCCAACGCCGTCTACCCGACCCTCGCCCTCGCCACCGTCGCCGAGCTCGCCGCCGCCGGCAAAACCAGCAAGCCGATCGAGCCCGCCAAGGCCCTCGCCAACTACCGCGACGCGATCGACGCCGGCCTTTACAAGATCATGGCCAAGATGGGCATCAGCACACTCGCGTCCTACCGCGGCGCGCAGATCTTCGAGGCCCTCGGCGTGTCCACCAAGGTCGTCGCCGAGTGCTTCACCGGCACCGCCACGCCCATCGGCGGCATCGACTACGTCCAGATCGCCGAGGAAGCCCTGCGCCGCCACGCCCGCGCCTTCCCGGCCGATGTAGAACCGGTCGCCGACCGGTTACCCCTCGCTCTACAACCCGAGGGCTACTACCGCGTGAACAAACGCGGTGAAGGCGAGTTCCACGGCTGGAACCCGAAGGTCGTCGCGTCGATGAACAAGTTCATCAAGGCGGGCGACTTCGCCGGTTATCAGGAGTGGAAAACCCAGGGCGACGAGCACCAGCCGGTGGCCCTGAAGGACCTCTTGAAGATCCGCTACGCCGGCCGCACCGCCGTGCCGGTCGAGGAGGTCGAGAGCATCGAGGAAATCCGCAAGCGCTTCACCACCGCTGGCATGTCGCTCGGCGCGCTCTCGCCCGAGATGCACGAGGCCCTCGCCATCGCGATGAACCGCATCGGCGGCAAGTCGAACTCCGGCGAAGGCGGCGAAGACCCGGATCGCTTCAACGTCCGCCCCAACGGCGACAACGCCAACTCCGCCATCAAGCAGGTCGCCTCCGGCCGCTTCGGTGTCACCGCCGCCTACCTGTCCTCCGCCAAGGAGATCGAGATCAAGATGGCCCAGGGCGCGAAGCCCGGTGAGGGCGGCCAGTTGCCCGGCGCGAAGGTTACCCCGCTGATCGCCAAGCTCCGCTACTCCGTGCCCGGCGTGATGCTGATCTCGCCCCCGCCCCACCACGACATCTACTCCATCGAGGACCTCGCGCAGCTGATTTTCGACCTAAAGGAGGTCAACCCGCGCGCCAAGGTCTGCGTGAAGCTCGTGTCGTGCTCCGGCGTCGGCACCGTCGCCGCCGGCGTGGCCAAGGCCTACGCCGACGTGGTGCTCGTGTCCGGCCACGATGGTGGCACCGGCGCCTCGCCCCTCGCCTCGATCAAGAACGCCGGCTCCGCCTGGGAAATCGGCGTCGCCGAGGCCCACCAGGTTCTGATGATGAACGGCCTGCGCGGCCGCGTCGTCCTCCGCACCGACGGCGGCATGAAGACCGGCCGCGACATCGTCGTCGCCGCCCTGCTCGGCGCCGAGGAGTTCAACTTCGGCACCGCCGCCCTCATCGCCGGCGGCTGCGCCATGTTCCGTGTTTGCCATCTGAATACGTGCCCGGTCGGCGTCGCCACCCAGCGCGAGGACCTGCGGGCCAAGTTCCGCGGCAAGCCCGAGAACATCATCAACTTTTTCAACGCCGTCGCCGAGGACGTGCGCCACTACCTGGCCAAGCTCGGCGCGCGCAACCTGAACGAGATCATCGGCCGCGTGGACCTGCTCGAGCAGATCGACGATCCCGCCAACCCGAAGACCAAGCTGCTCAACCTCGGCGGCCTGCTCCACAACCCCGACCCCTCGGGCGAGTTGGAGCGTTACCACACCCGCGAACGCAACGAGCGTTTCGGCGGCGAGGGCTCGCTCGACGAGGCCATCGTGCAGGAGGCCCGCGATGTCCTCCTGAAGATGTCCAAGAGCCTCGTGCGCCGCTACAAGATCACCAACGTCAACCGCGACGTCGGCACCCAGCTCTCCGGCCAGATCGCGCTCTACAACGGCGACGAGGGCCTGCCTTCCGGCACCATCGACCTCACCTTCACCGGCTCGGCCGGCCAGAGTTTCGGCACCTTCCTGGTCAACGGCGTGCGCCTGACCCTGCTCGGTGAGGCCAACGATTACGTCGGCAAGGGCATGAACGGCGGTGAGATCGTTATCCGGCCGAAGGCGTCCGAGACCTTCCAGTGGAAGGACCAGAGCATCGTGGGCAACACCTGCCTCTACGGCGCCACCGGCGGCAGCCTTTTTGCCGCCGGACGCGCCGGCGAGCGTTTCGCGGTGCGCAACTCCGGCGCCACCGCCGTGGTCGAGGGCGTGGGCGACCACGGCTGCGAATACATGACCGGCGGCCTGGTCGTGATCCTCGGCGACACCGGCGTGAACTTCGGCGCCGGCATGAGCGGCGGCCTGGCCTTTGTCTACGACGCGGACGGCGGTTTCGAAAAGAAGATCAACCCGGCCATGATCGGCGTGGAGCGGGTCGCGGACGCGGACGAGGCGAAGAGTCTGCGCGACATCGTCGCGCTGCACTTCCGCCTGACCAGCAGCAAGCAGGCGCAGAAGCTCGTGGAGAACTGGGACGCCGAGGTCGGCAAGTTCTGGAAGGTCGTGCCCTTCCCCCCGACCCCCGAAGCCCCCAAGCCCCTCTACCGCTTCGACCCCGCCAAGGTCCCCGTCGCCCTCGGCGCGGTGTGAGCGGCAGCCCCTCAGCCAAACGAAGTCGAGGATATGACGCTGAAGTTGGCATCGTCCCGTATAGGCTTGGGAGGCTGCGGAAAGGTCCGACCACCGGTGGAGTCTCCATCGGAGCTTACGACTGAGTGGCGTCGATGTTTGGGTTGCGGCTCGGCGTGTCCGTTGCTTCTTTCCGCGCCATGAACGAACTCGTGTTTCAGGTCACCCAAGAGAGCGACGGCGGTTTTGTGGCCGAGGCGCTGGGGGAAAGCATCATCACCCAGGCTGACACTTGGGATGAGTTGCGCGTCCATGTGCGCGAGGCGGTCACGGCGTTTTACTTCGACCAGCCCAGGCCCGACCGTATCCGACTCCACTTGGTGCGCGACGAAGTTTTGGCGTGAAAATCCCCCGCGATCTTTACGGTCGGGAGCTCACGTTTGTCCTTTGCCGTGATTGGGGTTACGCAAAGGTGCATCAGGTCGGCAGCCACATCATTTTGCAGACGGAGACGCCAGATCATCACCGGGTGTCGATTCCGGATTATAAACCGCTTCGTCTCGGCACGCTCAACGCGATCTTGCGCGAGGTGGCGACGGCGAAACGAACCACCCGCGAAGCCATTTTGGGTTCACTGTAGGTCGTGGCATGGCGGCATATCCAGCGGGTCGAGGTTCTAGGTCGCGCCCGCAAATTCGAGCATTTCGAGTAGGGGAATTGTCTGAAAATCCGGCTCTTCGATAAAAGCGGGGCCGCTGTGTTCGCCGCCGGGTCCCACAGGCACTTACCGCTCCGGCGCGGAGCGTCCAACGTTCGCGCCCTGCCTCTTACCGCCGCCCCGCCACCCAAGCGTCGACCGCCGGGAGCAGGCGGGCCTTCAAGGCGGCGCGAAAGCGGATGTCGTCCGCCGCGCGGGCGGCCTCGGTCGCCGCTTCCGGGGGGAGTTTTTGCGCGACGAAGGCCATCAGCTCGTCCGCCCGCGCGGCTTCGCTGAACGCGCCCGCGATGCTCGGGAAGTAGTCGTTGCGGGCAAAAAAGGTGACCTTCGCCAACAAGGCGTCCACGTGCTCCCGGGCAAAATCCCACGCCAGCGCCGGGTGGCGGTCCGCCACGCCGGCCACCACCCACGGTGCGATGGCCGTCGGCGTGGCCGGATCGAGCGCGAGCGCGAGGGTGCGGCGGGCCAGGGCGGGATCGGTTGCGGCCTCCAGGGCCCCGTAGTAACGTTGCTGTTCCTCGACCCCGCCGGCCGCCCGTGCGAGGCCGAGCAGGGTTTCCCAGGTCGCCTCGTCCGCGAAACGGCCGACCACCTGAAACACCGGGCCGCGCAGGTCGGCCGCCAGGGAGGCGGGGTCGCGCTCGAACTTCGCGAAGCGTGCCCGCGCC
>CAMCHD010000329.1 GCA_945874545.1 Akkermansia muciniphila
GCGCGGAGGCCCGGCGGCCGAGGCGGGAGAGGGCGAAGGAAGGCGCGGCGGTTTCCATCCCGCATCGCACCAGAGCCGACCCCGCCGCGACAAGCCCGCTCTCGCCCGGCGCCCGGGCCGCTCCCGCCCGCCGGCTGGAGCATTTCGAAGAGGGTTGTGGCCGATAAGAACGGAGAATTGCCGCAAAAAGGCGCAAAAGAGCCCATCGCGCATCAAGCGTCCCAGTCGCCTATAGGCGCGCGGAAGTGCTTCACCGAAGGAGGAGAAGGTTTGTGACTCTTTGCGGCTATAACCTCGCTTGAAAGACCCTAGGCCGCCGCCAGCCGGGCGATATCGGCGAGCATGGCGGTGCGCACCGCCTCGGGCACGTCCGCCACCCGCCAGCCGTTGGCCGCCACCGCCGCCAGCTCGGCGCGGGTGAACCCGGCCTCGTCCGCCAGCGCGCGATACTCGTCGACGACGGTGTTGTTGAACAACAACTGGTCGTCGGTGCTGACCGTGCAATTGACCCCCGCCGCGAGGAACGCGCGCAGCGGATGCACCGCGAGGCCGGGGAACACCCCGAGGCGCACGTTGCTGATCGGCGTGATGTCGAAGGTCACGCCCCGCGCGGCCGCCAGGGCCACCACCGCCGGATCCTCGATCGAGCGCACGCCGTGCTGGATGCGGGTGACGCCGAGCTCCTCGATCGCCTCGCGCACCCGGTGGGGCCCGTCGAACTCGCCCGCGTGGGACTTGGTGACCTTGCCCGCCGCGCGCATCCGGGCCCACACCGGCGCGATCCACGCCTCGGTCGGCACCGGCTCGTAGCCGTGCAAATCCACCCCGGCGATCCCGTCCTCGTCGACCAGCCCATCGATGATGGCCTGCATCGGGCCGGCGTAGTCGCTGCGCAGCATGCCGGCATAGAGCTTGACCGTCAGCCCGGGCGGCACGGCGGCGTGGATGGCCGCGACGATCTCGCGCACCGGCACCTGGATAAAGTGGGCGACCGTCAGGTGGATGCTGCACTCAACGTAGCGCACGTTGGCCACCACGTGTTTGGCGAAGACCAGACGGGCGGCCTCGAAATAACGCTCGGGCGAGGTGAACCACGGCAGCGCGTGGCCGAGCAGGATCTCGTCGAACTTCAGGAAGGTCGGGAAACGGTAATCCGGCGCGTGGAAATACGGCGCGGGCGGGTAGACGTCCGGTTTCCACGCCATCAACAACTCGTAAGGCAAAGAGCCGTCGAGGTGCAGGTGCGTCTCGGTCTTGGGCAGGGCGCGGATAAAGCTCGGGAGGTCCATCGCGCAGGGTTTCACCCGGGCGGTGGCAAAAGATCAAACCCGGGCGGTGGCACGGAGCGGTATTTTGTGGACCTGAAGCCAAGGTCCCACGCGGCTAGAGCATTTCAAATAGAGCCGTAGCCAATGAATACAGAGAATTGCCGCAAAAAGGCGCAAAAGATCCCAGCGCGCATCAAGCGTCACAGGCGCCTATAGGCGCGCGGAAGTGCTTCGCCGGAGGAAAAGAAATTTTTGGGGCCTCTCTGCGGCCATAAGTTCATTTGAAAAGCTCTAAAACTCGACCGTGGCCGGCTGGGTGCCGCGCAAGACGGACTCCTGGCCGGTGAGGGCCTTGAACTTCGCCCGCACCCGCTCGATGCGGGCCTCGTCCGCGGGCGTCGCGGCGTGCAGGATGACCACGACCTTCGAAACCAGCCCGTAGATGTTTCCATCGCGCGAGCTTTTCCACTGCCCGTAGGCGTCGAAAACGGAAAAGCCGGCCGGGAACTCCGGCGTCACCACCTCGTCGAGAAACCGCTGCCAACGCGCATCGGACCACGCGCCGCGGTCCTCCGTGCCGCCGGCCTCGCCCGCGCGGCGCAGGCCGAAATACAGCTCGGTGCGCCGCCACTCGGGCGCCGGGGCGGTGACGGACGGGGATGCGGCGGCGGACGGGGCGGACGGGGCGTCGGCCAGGCCGGGGTCGGCCTTTACCGTGACGGTCGCGTTGACCGCCACCGGATCGACCTTCACCGCGCCCGGACCGGCGCAACCAGCCAGCCCGAGCACCGCCGCCAAACCCATCCAGGCCGCCCGTCGCGATCGTGTTTTCATGGGCCGGGCCTAGCCGGAAACATGCCCCGGCGCACCGCAAAACAAGCGCCGGCCGGCGTGGCGTCTTTTACAACAAGGGCGCGAGCAGCTTCTCGTAGTCATCGGCCTCCATCGAGCCGACTTTTTTGTGCCGGATCTTGCCGTCGCGATCGATCAGGAAGGTGGTCGGGATGCCCTCGACCCCGCCGAAGGCCTCGACCGTCTCGGGCGTGGCCATGGCGAGCGGGTAGTTGATGCCCTTGGCCTTGGCGAAGGCCTCGACCACCGACACGCCCTTGCGGTCGACCGAAAGGCCGACGATCACGAGACCGCGGTCGGCGTATTTTTTCTGCAAGGCGATGTAGCCGGGTATCTCGTGCACGCAGGGCGGGCACCAGGTCGCCCAGAAGTCGACGACCACGACCTTGCCCTTGAGCTCGGCCAGGCCGATGGGCTTGCCGTCGAGCGCGGTGAGGGTCCAGGCCGGCGCGGGCCCGACCACGGGCAGGGCCTCGGCGCGGAGGGAAGGCGAGGAAACCAAGGACAGGGCCAGCGCGAGCAGCGCGGCGAACGGGAGCGAGCGGAGCGATTTCATGGGAGGAAGGGAAGGACGGGTGGGTTGACGGACCAAAACAGGGACCCCGGGAGAGCCCCGAAGTTCGCAATCTATTCCGCAAAACCCGCCGGCGGGCAAACTTTCACGCGCCGGCGGGGCGGGTCAGCGCGACGTCGCTCCACTCGCCCAGCTCGCGGTGCCCGACCGTCCAACCCGTCGTGGCCGGGGCAAACGCGGCCCGCACCGCCGCGTTCTCGTGGGCGAGGATGCCGCTGAGCACGAGCAGGCCGCCGGGCGCCACCGCGCCGGTCAACTCCGGCACGAAGCGCATCAGCACGTCGGCCTGGATGTTGGCCAGCACCACCTCGGCCCGCGTGCCGGCGGGCAGCCCGGTGACGAGATCGGCGGTGGCGAACCGCACCGCGCCGGCGAGGTCGTTGAGCGCGGCGTTTTCCTCCGACACGCGCACCGCCTCGGCGTCGTTGTCAAAACCGGCGACCTCGGTCCAGCCCAGCCGCACGGCGGAAAGCGCGAGGATGCCGGAGCCGCAGCCGGCGTCGATCACCCGGCCGGCGGTGCCATGGCTACCGGCGCGGGCGACCAGGCGCTCGACGCACAGGCGGGTGGTCTCGTGGTTGCCCGTGCCGAAGGCGAGGCCGGGATCTAGCCAGATGGCGGTCTCGCCCTCGCCCAGGACATGCGTGGCGCGCTCCCACACCGGCACCCAGTGCAGGCGGCCGCAGCGCCAGGCCTTGAAGTGGGCCTTGTAGCTATCGCGCCAATCCCGATCGCCAAGCGCCCGCTCCACCGGCGCGGCGGGGGCGGTCTCGGCGGGCAGCAGAGGCAACAACTCCGCCCAGCGCGTCCGCGCCTCCTCGGCCGAGGCGAAAATGCCCACGATCCAGGCGCGGCCGATGATCACGTCCTGCAGAAGCGACCACCCCTCGACCCCGAGTTCGAGCAAGGTGTCGTCGACGGCATCGACGGCGGCGGGAGCGATCTCGGACTTGAGTTCAAAGAGGTGCATAAAAATCGGATGATTGACCGCGAATTACGCGGATGATGCGGATAAAAAACGGGGTGAAGACGGTTGGTTTATCCGCGCTCATCCGCGCCATCCGCGGTTAAAAAAAATGGGCCGGCCTATTTTCAGGCCACCAGGCCGAGGCCCTCGTCGAGGCCGAGGTGGAGGTTCATGCACTGGATGGCCGCGCCCGAGGCGCCTTTGCCGAGGTTGTCGAGGCGGGCCATGACCACCGCCTGGTCGGCGTGGCCGAAGACGGCGAGGTCGCAGCGGTTGGTGCCGTTGTTGGCCTGCACGTCGAAAAAGCCGCCGTCGAGCACGCC
>CAMCHD010000330.1 GCA_945874545.1 Akkermansia muciniphila
AGCCGGCGGCGGCCAGAAGGACGCTGGTGTCGAGGAAGAGCTTCACTTCCCGGGCTTCGCCTTGGATTTGCGCGCGAAGGCGGTCATCTCGGCTTCGTCGCGAGAAATCCAGCGGGCGAGTGTCTCGCGAGGTAGATCCCGCACCGGGACGGCGGCGGCGGGTTGAATAAAGATGCCGCCGTCACGTTCTTCGACGATGACCAAGGGGCTATCGACGCCATCGAGGCCCAGCTTGCGACGGAGGGCGGGGGGCAGCGTGAGGCCGCCACGTTTGCTGATCGGCAGGGTGAGTGTCATACCGCAATGCTGCATTAACGCAACGCCGTGATCAAGCGCCGGCATTTGGCGGCGCGGCGGCGCGCCGCCGGCGCCGCCGCAGTTTAAGTTGAGAGTTTAAGTTGAAGATGGGGCAGGGGAGGCAAGAGGCGGGGACGGGGGCGGAAAAAGCGGGGGAATGGCAGTAGCGAGTAGCGGGTAGGCGGGGACGGGGACGGAAAAACGGAAACGCTGAAACGCTGAAACGCGGAAATGAGGACTCGGGCGGGGCAAAATGCGGAGAGCGGAAACGCGAAAAACGGAGAGCGGAAATGGGGCAGCGGGAAGGAGAGTAGCGGGTAGGTGGGGACGGGGACGGGGACGGAAAAACGGAAACGCTGAAACGCTGAAACGCGGAGACGCGGAAATGAGGGCGGAGGGGCGCGGCTGGATCTCGGCTGCATCGTGCCGGCCGGTAGGGGCGGCGTGGTCGCTAGCGGGTGGGGCGTGGCGGGCGGCGGGAGGATTGCAGCTTGAGCGCGGCGGCCACGATGGGCTTGGCCCACTCGGGTGTGGCGGAGAGGTTTTTGGGGACGACGATTTCCCCGGCGCGCAGGTGAAGGAGTAAAACCGGCGCCGGCGCGCGGGTGGCGAAGTCCGCCTCGGCGGAGTTGTCCCACACCACCAGCTCGGCGAGGTGGGGCAACAGTGCGATCAGGTTGAGTCGGCTGCTTTCCCAGCGCTGGCGGATCTTGGCCTCGGGGATATCGTGGCCACCGTCCGCCACCCGTGCGGCCACGCGCCGGAGATGGTGCTCCACCGAGGCCAGCCCGACGAAGACCAGTTTCACCGCCAGGCCTTCCTGGGCCGCGCGGACGAGCAAGCGGGGGATGGTCTTGGCTCCGAGCGTCGTCTCGAAAACGAAATCGCCCCCGTCGCCGATGGCTCGCTCCAGCAGTTCCTTACCCCGCGTCCAGGCCAGGGAGTTGGCTTCGGCGGGGTCCAGGCCCGGGTTATGGCCCAGAAGCAAACGCGTGAACTCGTCGGGGTTGTAGTAATCGCCGCCAGCTTGGCGGAGGTAGGCACCGGCGACGCTGCTTTTGCCCGCGCCGTTGATGCCCGCCAGCACCGTGATCGCCCCGCGAGCCTCAGACACGGGAGGAACGGCGGGCGCTCACGGCGGCCTGGCCAAGCGCCTTTCCGCTGGCGGCGAACAAGGAGGCGGTGGCGCGTTTCGCTTTGGGAGTGTGCATGCGCTCGACCATCCGGTCGAACTCGGCGGCCAGGCTTTCCAGCGGGGCCCGGCGGCTTTGCTGGAGCTCCTCGTAGTGGGCGGCGGTGAGGATGACGAACTCGCGGCGGTTATGGCGGGAGACGGCCAGCGGTGCGGCGGCGGCGAGGCGGGCGACTTCGCCGAACTTGTTTTTCAGGATGCTGGCGGTGACTTCGGACAAGTCGGCCACCGGGGAAAAGGCGGCGGCACGGGCGGCGGGAGCGGTGGCGGGCATGGGGCGAAAAAGGGGTAATTTGGCCAAAATGGCAAGAGAGGCGGAAACGGGCGGCGTGGCGGCGGCGCGCCGCCGCAGTTTAAGTGGGGAGTTTAAGTTGAAGATGGGGCAGGGGAGGCAAGAGGCGGGGACGGGGACGGAAAAACCGGACGAAGAAAGTAGCGAGTAGCGAGTAGGCGGGGACGGAAAAGGCTGAAACGCGGAGACGCGGAAATGAGGGCGGAGGGGCGGGCGGGGCGGCGTCCTGGCGCCGCGGTTCAAGTTGAGAGTTCAAGTTCAAGAAGAGCGGAAACCCGGAAACGACCGAAACGTGGGAAAAACGAGGAGGGGAGGGAGGGGTTACCAAGGGAAGGTGGGGTCTTCGAGGTAGGGGGTGGGGCGGGCGCAGTCGGGCGTGTCGTGGCGGGCGTTGTTGACCAGGGGCGATACGGTGAAGGCCTCCAGCTCGGCGGCGGGGTAGGGTGTCGCGAGCGAAGCCAGCGTGGCGGCGTCCAGCCCTTCGTCCGCCAGCCAGCGGCGCTCGCCCTCGGCGGTGAGGATGACCGGCATACGATCATGGATGGGCGCCATCAGTTCGTTCGGGCCGGTGGTGAGCAGGGCGAAGGTGGCGGGGCGGAGGTCGTTGGCCTCCTCGTAGATCCCGGCCATGGCGAAGGGCCGGCCGTCGAGCCGCTGGATGTGATGCGGCACCTTGGTCTTTTCCCCGACCCGGCGCCACTCGTAAAACCCGTCGGCCGGCACGAGGCAGCGGCGCTTTTGCAGGGCGGCGCGGAAGAGCGGTTTTTGCAGCGCCTCCTCGGAGCGGGCGTTGGTCGGGGCGAGGCGGGGCCTGGCGGAGCGTTCCCAGGCCGGGACCAGACCCCAGGCCATGCGCGCGGCGGCGGCGCGGTCGCCGTCGCGGACCACCACGGGCAGGGCCTGCGAAGGGGCGACGTTGTAGCGCGCGCCCAGCGCCTCGATGAGGCCGGCGGCGGCCGGGTAGACGGCGGCGATGGCCCCGGGGTTTTTGAGGGTGTAGCGACCACACATGGCGGAACCCTCAGTGCCCTTCGGCCTCGCCCCGGGGGCGCGGGAGCAGGGCGATGGCCGGGATGGTGATGAACAGTCCGGTCAACAGCATCCAGGCCGCCGCCTGGGACGCGTTGCCGTCCTTCAGCAAGGTGCCGGCCGCCAGCGCCACGATGGTGAGGTTGGGGCAGAGCAGGAGAAAGGAGCGGTCATCCCCGCCGGTGGGCAGGAGCCTCCGGTGGATGACCAGCCGCCAGCCGAGGATGAGCGCCGCCGCCCCCAGCGCCACCGCGCCGGTGATGCTGAACAGATACGACCAGCTGATTTGCAGCCCGAGCGCGAAAAAGAAGATCGGGATGAGAAACCGCCGGCTGATCGGCGCGATAAAGTCCTCCAGGTGCTGCCCGTCGTGGCGGATGCGGCTCATGAACAGGCCGAGAAAAAACGCCGTCTTCGTGCCCGACAGCCCGAGCCGTTCCCCCACCGCGCAAACCACCAGCACGAGCAGGACCAGCAGGTGCATGCGCCAGTGCGTGGTGTGGCGCAGGATGATGGCGAAGAGCGCCTCCACCCGCTTGGCAAAGCGGCTGATCAGGTAGATCACCGTCGCGATGCCGAGGAGCTTGAGCACCACGAACCCGCTCAGGCCTTTTTCGTAGAGCGCCGTCTCCACGGAGAGCAGCACGATGGCGATGATCTCCAGCGCGAGCATCACGAGCAGGATCCGCCGACGCGGCTCCTCCGCGAGGCCGGGGTAGTGTTTCCAGCCGAGGTGGCTCATGCCGACCGAACAGCTGGTGAACGCGGCGCAGGCGATGAAGCAGCCCAGCCATTGCAATCCCGCCAGATGCCCCAGGGCGAGGATGACCGGGTATTGCCACAGGGCCCAGAACGTGGCCCGCCGCAGCGCGGGGGCGAAGTCGCGCAGCCGCGGCAATTCGATCTCGAGGCCGACCTCGAAAAGCAGCAGCAAAAAGCCGACCTGACCCGCCTGGACCAGCATCTCCCGCACCTGCCCGTCGGCGATCGGGCTGATCCCCAGGCCGAAGAGCACGAACACCGGGTAAACCAGGGCCGGCCGCCGCAGCCAGCGACACAAGTCCGGCACGCCCATGAAGAGCAGGATCAGCAGGATCAGGATCTCGATCGCGTTCATGGCTTGAGGCGGACGCGAATCCGAACCGGGTCAAGCCGCGACCCGGCGCGGGGCGGA
>CAMCHD010000331.1 GCA_945874545.1 Akkermansia muciniphila
CTCGGCGCCATCATCACCAAAACCGGCGTCGGCGTGGTGCGCGTCGATAGCAACAACCCCGGCTTCACGGGCGATTTCATCGTCGCGGGCGGCGCCTTGCAGGTGGGCAACAACGGCAATGACGGCGATCTGGGCTTTGCCACGGTGACGCTCACGCAGAGCGGAACCTTCACCGTGCGCAAATCCGCCAGCCTCCTCTTCAACACGCTGCTCGAAGGCGCCACCACCGGCGCGGTGAATTTCCAACTCCGCAACGGCGCGATCGTCACCCTGAACCGGGCCGCCACTTACGCCGCCGACACGGTGCTCTCGCCCACCGGCGCGAACGTCGTCGGCAAACTGCAACTCGGCCTCGCCAACGCCCTGCCCGCGACCACCGCCCTGACCCTCACCAACAGCGGCACCTCGGTGCAAACGTTCGAGCTCAACGGTTTCGCGCAAACCCTCGCCGCCCTGGCCACCGGGACGGGCGGAAACAGCACGAACTCCATCGTCACCAACTCCGGGACCCTCGCGACCCTGACGCTCTCCGGTCCGGCCACGGCCACCTACGCCGGCGCGCTCTCCGGCGCGATCAACCTCACGAAATCCGGCTCCGGCAGCCAGTCTTTGACCGGCACCGTGAGCTACACCGGCGACACGACCGTGCAGGCGGGCACCCTGGTGGTCCAAAGCGCGAACGCGAACAACCAGACCGCCTCGGTTTCCATCGCCGCGACCGGAGCCACGCTACAGCTCGACTTCAGCGGCACCGACACCGTGAAGAGCCTGTTCATCGGCGGCGTTGCCCAACCCGCCGGCGTCTACAAGGCGCCCGGCAATCCCGGCGCCGGCACCGCGCGCTCGCAACTGGCCGGCACCGGCACGCTCACCGTCACCAGCGGCCCGCCCGTCGTCGCCTACGACGCCTGGTCCACCGCGCGCGGTCTGTCCGCCGCCAACGCCGCCATGGACCTGGACCCCGACGGCGACGGTCACGTCAACCTGCTGGAATTTGCCCTCAATGGTGATCCTTTGAGCAGCACGGAGTTAAAACTCCAAGCCGCGCTCGAAGACACCGATGGTGACGGCCGGCAGGAACTCACGCTCACCATCCCCGTCCGCAACGGTTCCGGCTCGCCGGTCTTTAGCGTTACCCCCACCCCCACCGCCAGTGTGGACGGCATCACCTACACCATCGAGGGTTCGGTGGATCTGGTTTTCCCCAACGGTGCGGTCAGCGAAATCTCTCCGCCCAGCGACCCGCCCGCCCTGCCTGCGGGTTGGGAGTATCGCCGTTTCCGGCTCGATGATTTCGGCGACTCCGCCACGAAAGGTTTTCTTCGCGTAAAAGTAACGGTCGGCGATTCCCCTAAACGCTACGCCCTCAGCGCCAACGAACCCGCCTCCCTCGACCTCAACGGCTGGGAGGCGAACTCTTTTCCGATCGGCAATGGTCACTTCGGGGTCAGCTTTTTTGGCGGCATCGCCGAGGAGCTTTGGCAGTTCACCGACAAAAGCCTCTTCGTTGCCGACCCCGCCAAGACGCCGGGCAAATGGGACAGCATCGGTTTGTCCAGCCTTTGCGAACTCCGCCTCACCCAGGATCACGACAGCGCCGCCGCCACCGCCTACCACCGCGAACTCGACCTTGAAAAAGCCCTGGGCTCCGTCGCCTACGCCCTCGGCGATGTCGCCTACCGCCGCGAGGTTTTCGCCAGCTACCCCGACCGCGTTTTCGCCGCCCAACTCACCGCCTCCCAACCCGGTAAAATCGCTTTCACCCTCCGTGCCCTGCACCCCTATTTAAACGAAAACCGGACTGGCACCGCCACCGTCGAAAACAAGGTCCTGATCCTCCGCGGCGAGACCTTGCCCTACAATCACCGCTACGAAGTTCGCATCGCGATCCGCACCCAAGGCGGCACCGTCACGGCCTCCGCCGCCGGCCCCGATCCCGTCGGCACCCTCACCGTCGAGGGCGCCGATGTCGCCGAAGTTTACGTCACGCTGGGCACAAACTACCGCCTTGAGTCCAAGACCTTCACCAACTCGAACGCGAGCAAGCTGGAGGGCAACGTGCTTCCCTCCGCCGATATCGCCAACACTCTCGCGACCGCCCTAAGTTCCAACTGGGCCGCCCTGCGGTCGCGTCACGAAGCCGACGTCGTGCCGCTCTTCCGCCGCGCCTCCATCGATCTCGGTGGCATCGCCCCGGCTCTGCCCACCGCCGACCTCCTCGCCTCCACGACTCGCTCCGCCGCCGCCTCGCGTTACCTCGAGGAACTCTACTTCCAATTCGGCCGCTACCTGCTCATCGCCGCCTCCCGCCCCGGCACCCTGCCCGCCAATCTTCAAGGCACCTGGAACATGCACCCCAACGCCCCCTGGACGGGCGGTTATTGGGCCAACATCAATATCCAGATGAACTACTGGCCGGCCTTCTCCACCGGCCTGGAGGAAACCTTCGAACCCTACTACGATTTTTTCCAGGCCGCCTTCACGCGCCAGCAAGCCATCGCCACCAGCACGCTCAACAGCTGGAATCGCCCTTCCGTGAGCGGCGGCTGGACCGCCGGCACCGGAAATAGTCCTTTCAAGGTCGACGGACCCAGCGTCGTCTCGGGTGCCGGCACCGGTCCCTTTGTCCTGCTCCCGCTCTGGGATTGGTATGCCTACACCGGTCGCACCGACGTGCTCGAAAAGCTCTGGCCCTTCCTTCTCGCCTCCAGCCGCTTTCTCTCCGCCGTTCTCCAGGAACAACCCGATGGCACCCTGCTCTGCGTTCCGTCCTGGTCCCCTGAACAGAAAAACGCCGACGGATCTCACGTGGAACTTCCCGGCAGCGCCTACGACCAGCAGCTGGTTTACGAAAACCACCGCCTCACCCTGCGGGTCGCCCAACTGCTCGGCGAATCCGACCCCCTTCTCGCCACCCTCGAGGCCCAGTTGCCCAAGCTCTCGCCCGTGCTCGTCGGCGAAGACGGCCAGATCAAAGAATTCCGCCAGGAGAACCGATACGGCGAATTCGGCGAGTATCGCCACCGCCACATCAGCCAGCTCATCGGCCTCTACCCGGGCACCGTCATCACCGAAAATCCCGAGTGGCTCGCCGCCGCAAAGATCAGCCTCAGCCTGCGCGGCGACCAGAGCACCGGCTGGGCCATGGCCCACCGCCTCAACGCCTGGACCCGCATCAAGGACGGCGAACGCTGCCTCGTCCTGCTGCAAACCCTGCTCCGCAAAGGCACCCTGCCCAACCTCTGGGACACCCATCCTCCCTTCCAGATCGACGGCAACTTCGGCGGCACCTCCGGCATCGCCGAAATGCTCCTCCAAAGCCACGAAACCTCCTCCTCCGATGCGCAGGTCCCCATCATCCACCTGCTTCCGGCCTTGCCCGCCGCCTGGTCCACCGGCACCGCCTACGGCCTGCGCGCACGGAGCGGTTTCATCATCGACCAGGAATGGCGCGCCGGCCGCCTCGTTCGCGCGAAAATCACGTCCCAGCTCGGCCAGCCCTGCCAACTCCGCTACGGCGACCAACTGCAAACTCTCACCCTCGCCCGTGGCGCCAGCCAGATCTTCACGCCGACCCTCTGACCAGTCCGCCCACCGGCCTGAGCGCGCCGCCGACCGGGCGGGAACATCGACGATTCCGACTCGACGCGTTTGGCGATTCCCTCACGCGAGGCTTTATCCGGGTGAAAGTGGCGCCGTCGAAACCACCGTGACTTGATTTAGCCCGCCGGGTTCGGAGTCGACGGACAATCGCGGATGGGATACAAGCCTCACGTCCGCGCGCCGTTTCCTTTTGCCGTTCTCCAACTGGACGGCCCCGCGACGCGGCTTTTCTTTCGGCCCGCGGTGCTCATGGTGGCGCCATGACCGACGACGAAATCCAACTCCTGATCGACGACGCCAGCTATGACCACGCGATGGGCGATTCCGACGCCGCCATCGCCAAGCTGGAACGCGCCGCGGCCGCC
>CAMCHD010000332.1 GCA_945874545.1 Akkermansia muciniphila
GTCCGCGGGGTCGCCACACGCCTGTTTTGCACTGCCCGGCACCACATCAAGGCCACGCCAGCCGGTCTAACCCCGCCCGTCAGCGCTCCGGCGCAGATTTTTTAATCCCCGCTCACTTACAGGAAAAGCTAAGGCCGACAGGCTGCTAGAGTAGTTCAAATCGAGTTGTAGCCATTGAGAATGGAGAATGGCCGCAAAAAGGCGCAAAAGATCCCATCGCGCATCAAGCGTCACAGGCGCCTACAGGCGCGCGGAAGTGCTTCACCGGAGGAAGAGAAATTTTGTGACTTTTTGCGGCCATAACTTCAATTGAAAGACTCTAGCGGAGGGTTGACGCGTCCGCGTGGCGCGTTGCGGCGGGCGGTCGCCCTTCCGCCCGCGCGGCCCGCGCTCAGATCGACCAGTTCCAGGCCTTGAGCTCGTCCTGTTTGCGGCACTCGACCGCGACCTCCTGGCGTTTGCGGGAGCGGACGACGAGGTTCTCGTTTTTGTAATACGCGATGCTGTTCACCGGGATGCTCTCCAGCAGCCACACGTTGGCACCGACCACCGAGTGCGCGCCGATGCGGGTGTCGCCGCCGAGGATGGTGGCGTGGGCGTAGATGGTCACGTGGTCGCCGATGTCGGGGTGGCGTTTGACGCCCTTCACCGGGTTGCCGTCGGCGTCGACCTCGAAGGATTTCGCCCCGAGGGTCACGCCCTGGTAGATTTTCACGTGGTGGCCGATGGTCGCGGTCTCGCCGATCACCACCCCGGTGCAGTGGTCGATGAAAAAATACTCGCCGATACGGGCGCCGGGGTGGAGGTCGGTGCCGGTGCGTTCGTGGGCGTATTCGGTGAGCATGCGGGGCAGCAGCGGCACGCCGAGGCGGTAGAGTTCGTGGGCGAAGCGTTGCAGCGAGATCACCAGCACGCACGGGTAGGCGAGGATGATCTCCTCGGTGGAGCGGGCGGCGGGGTCGCCGGCGTAGGCGGCCTGCACGTCGGTTTGCACGACGCGGCGGAGCTCGGGCAGGCGGGCGAGCACGGCGTCGGCGATTTCCGCCGCCTGGAGGTCGGGCGCGGTGGTGTTCAGGGCGAGGGCGGGGTCGGAGGCGCGGGCGAAGCGGAGGGATTTTTCCAGGTCGGAGCGCAGGCGGGTGCGCACGGCCTCGAGGCGCCGGCGGGTCAGGGCGGGGACGTTTTCGCGCACGAGGGGCTCGGTTTCGAAGAAGCCCGGGAAAAGCAGGTGCATGAGCTCGGAGGCGAGCTGGTTGACCGAGGCCTCGGAGGGCAGGTTGCTGCCCTCGAGGTGGTTGATGCCGCCCTGGGTTTCGTAGGAGCGGAGGAGGGCCTGGAGCGTGTCGTCGAATGTCATGCGAGGGGACGCGCCGGCGGCGTCGTCCCCGACCTTCGCCGGGCGGGCGGAGGGGTCAAAAGGGTTTTTCCGAAAGGGCGATTTTGGGGCTTGTCAGGCCCCGGGCCGCTTGTCCTGCTCCGTGGTCCTCTCCGTCAGTAATGCCCAGATGGTGGAATTGGTAGACACACACGTTTGAGGGGCGTGTGCCGAAAGGCGTGCAGGTTCGAGTCCTGTTCTGGGCACCATTTTTTCCGCGGGGCACCGCCCGCTGACGCATCACTCTGGTGGCGATGCACCGCCGGTCGCTGTATCCGGGTTTACTCTTCGCTCGTGGTCTCGAGGTCGGCGGGAAGGCCGAGGCGGTCCAGTTTTTCCCGGGCCTGGCGGCGGAACTCGGCGCGTTGGGCGGGGGTGAGCTGGCGGGCGATATCGACAAACCCTTCGCGGGTGATGCGGCGGACCTCCTCGCGGCTTTCGTTGCGCAGGGTTTTGAGGCGCGAGGTCGAGGCGTCGATACTGCGGCGGACGCCGATGGCTTGGTCGGGGGCGAGGTCGAGTTCCTTCACCAGACGGGCGTGGAGGCGGTCGGCGCCGCGTTCGAGCAGGGCGCCCTGGCCGGTGGCGGCGGTGGCGAGGGTTTTGCGCACGATCCGGCCGACCACGGCGCCGGTGAGGACGGCGCCGACGCCGAGGCCGGCGACAAAAAGGGCGGCGGCGGCGGCCCAGATTTTCCAACGCGCGGCGGCGGGTGCGGGTGCATTCATGAGGCGATCTCCCAAAGTGGGCCGGTGACTTCGATGAGCGCGGCTAAGTCGAACAGCTCGGCGGTGATGTGCTGGGCGGCGAGTCCGCCGAGGAGCAGGGCGCAGGCGGCGGAGGCGGCGAGGGCGCGGGCGGAGCCGAAGCGATCGGCGAAGGCGTCCGTCCAGCGCGGCGCGGCGTTTTCGGCGGCGAACGCCAGGCGGGCGGCGTGGAGCAAGGGGCCGGGGTCGCGGGCGGCCGGTCGGTCGGCGCGGGCGGCGGCGAGTCGATCGGGATCAAGGGGGGCGGCGGATGGCGGGGGAGTTTTCATGGCGAAGGCGGGTTTTCGAGGAGGGCGCGCAGGCGTTGGCGGGCGCGGAAGGCGCGGAGGCGGGCGAGCGGGGCGGGCCAGCCCAGCTGGGCGGCGATGGTGGCGAAGTCCCAGCCCTCGAGGTGATGGAGGGTGAGCACGGTGCGGTCCTCGGGCGGGAGGTGGGCGAGGAGGAGACGGTGCCGGTGCCGGCGGAGGGATCCCAGGTGCGGCGGTAGGAGTGGTCGAGGGTGCCGCCGGCGGGGTTGGTCAGGGTGGCGTCGCGTTCGACGTTGCCGCGTTCGCGTTTGGCGGAGGTTTCGGCCTGGCCGCCGCGCGGGCCGGCGGCGGAGCGTTGACGTTCGCGGGCGGCGAGGGCTTCGGGGGCGAGGCAGGCGAAAAACAGGGCGGCGGCGATGCCGGTGCGGGAGAAGAGGCGGGGGAGATTTTTCATGGGCGAGGTGGGTTACGCCTCAGCAAACGCGCGAGCCGGGAAAATGTTTCACGGTCGCACAAAAAACCCCGGTGCGCGCGGGGCGGCCGGGGTGGGGGATGCTGCCGACGGGCTGCCGGCTTAAAAGAAGGTCAGGTATTTGCCGGCGGCGAGGCGCTGGATCAGGAGGGCGAGCTCCATCGCGTGGTAATCGCCCCAGAGGCAGGCTTCGCCGTTGGGGACCTTCTGGCCCTTGGCGACGTGGTCCCAGCCGTTGGGGCGGTGGTAGACGCTGTGCAGCAGCAGGCCCTGGTGTTTCGGGTCGGTGCCGAGGTAGGTGTCGGTGAAGAGCGTGTCGGCCACGGTGAGGCCGGCCTGCAGGTAGCGTTTGCCGGCCTTGGTCTCGCCCTTGGCCTGGAGGTAGAGGCCGAGGCGGATAAAGCCCTGGGCGGCGATGGCGGCGGCGGAGCTGTCGACCGGCTCGTGGGCGTTGAAGGGATCGGCGGGGGCGGCGGTGAAATCGCCCAGCTTGTGGGTGTTCAGCGCGGCGCTGTCCCAATACGGCACGCCGTCGAGGGCGGAGTAGCCGTCGATGTAGTAGTCCGAGGTGGCGCGGGCGGTCTCGAGGAAGAGGTCGGTCACGGCGCGGCGGCCGCCGACGGCGTCGAGGTCGGAGCCTTGGACGGAGTCGAGGTATTCGAGCTGTTCGGCGTAGCCGCAGATGATCCAGGCGGCGCCGCGGGTCCAGGTGGTGAAGGGCGAGTAGCCCTGCTGGGAGGATGGGCAACGGAACTGGCCGTCGTTGCGGTTAAACACCGACTCGTGGGCGACCCGGCCGCGGACGTCGTAGGAATCGCGACCCTGGCCGAAGAACACGTTGAAGCGCGCGGTGGTGGCGGCGTGGGTGACGGCGCGGTGGAGTAGGTTGATCGGCTTGTCGCCCTCGCCCATCAGGACATGGCCGAGCTGGTGCGCGACGACCAGCGAGCGCATCGAGCGGATGGTGTCGGCGAAGAGGGACTGCGGGCCGTTGAAGGAGTAGACGTAGCCGGAGGGGGCGACGCCGGGGCTGCCCTCGAGCGGGGACCAGGGCGCGGTGGCGTTGGTGGTCGCGAAGCGGGCGGCCTGGACGGCGCCGGA
>CAMCHD010000333.1 GCA_945874545.1 Akkermansia muciniphila
TCCGGCCTCGAGCCACGCGGCGTAGGCGGTGGCGTAGCCGTCGGCGATGAGGCCGGCGATCGCGCGCGCGGGGCGACCGGGCCGGGCGCCGCGTCCCGGCACCGGGAGCACGCCGGTCGCGGCGCGCGCGGTCACCGCCTCGTGGACCATCGAGACGCTGTCCTCGGTGGCCCAGACCACCGCGGCGCGGGCGAGCTCGTCGGCCAGCCAGCCGGGCGCGGTCTCCCGCCACGGCACGCGGCGCACCGCGGCAGGCAGATCGAGTCCGGTCAGAAAACCCTCCGGCGTGCGGCGCGAGTCGGCCACCGTCCAGGCCAGCTCGGGGAGGGCGGCCACGACCCGCGCCACCCTCGGCGCCAGAGCGGGACCATCCCAGCCGTGGTGTTTGGAGGGGCCGCCGAGCAGCACCAGGCCGCCGCCGGTTTTGGCCGGCAGGATCTCCGGCACGCGATTCAGGGCGCCGCGGGTGAGCAGGCGGCGGGGGGTATCCTCCGCGCCGGGGGCGAGGTCGTGGCGTGGGATCAGGGCGAGGTCGAAGAGGGCGGAAGGCAGGCTGGGTCGCATGATCACGACCGAGCGTGCGCCGGCCCGGCGGGCCGCCCACCAGAGCGGCAGGTGGGTGCGGTGTCCGGCGGCGACGATCAGGCCGGCCGGCGCGCCGGTCGTCGCCGCGCGCAGGCGGGTCAGGATGGGCGACTTCGGGTCTAGCCGCACGATCTCGTGGCTCGCGCCGGTGCGGCGGGCGAGTGCGAGGGCGAGGCCCACGCTTTGGTTTTCGTGGCCGGGGCGTCCGTCCGACAGGACCCGGATGACGCGCGGGGCGGATGGATTCATTTCGCGCCCTCCGCGACCAGGCCGAGGCCGAGTTTTCGGCAGGCCCGGCGCAGCTCGGCGTCGGGCGCGGCGGCCACGACGTAATCGAGCGGCAGGTCGGCGGCGGCGTCGACCCGGCTGAGAAAGGCCTCCGCGTCCTCGCCGGCGGCGCGGGGGGCGGTCTCGGGCGCGACGTCGTCGGGCACTGCGGCGGGCGCGACCGGGAGACGCCCGGCGGCGTCCGGCCAGAGCAGGGCGCGGCGGCGTTTGGCGGCGGGCGGGCAGGCGCCGCGCGGGAGTTTGCCGGGTGGGCGGTGGGGGCGTCCGCGATCCACTTTCCAGCGATCCTGCATCCAGAAAACGTCCTCGGGGCTCACCCGCATCACCCGCTCCAGCAGCTCCATGACGTGGCCGGTGGTGGGCTCGGTCGCGTCCGAGGCGTGGAAACCCAGCTCCCAGCGGCCGGGGGCGATGGTGCGCAGCGAGACCCCGATCAGCGCCGCGCCGGTGCGGCGAGCGAGGATGGCGGGCAGGGGAGTGACGCTCGCGTTGCGGCCAAAAAGCGGCGCCAGCTCGCCGATTTTTCCCGCGCGTTGGTCGGAGAGGATGGAGAGCGCCCCGCCGGCGCGGACAAAGGCGGCCATGGCGAGCGGGTTGTCGTCCTTGGAAAACATGACCATCCCGTCGCGTTTGCGTTTGGCCAGCACGCGTTGGTCGAGGAGCGGGTTGTTGAGCGGACGGTAGATGTTGGCCACCTTCACCTCCGGAGGCAGGAGACGGGGTATCCACTGGGCGAGGGCCTCCCAGTTGCCCATGTGGGCCAGCACGGCGACGACGCCTTTGCCGCGCGCCTGGGCTTCCCAGAAAATCTGTTCGTCGCGCACCGTGATCGACGCCGCCAGGCCCCGGCCGTCCTTCGCGGCGGTGCCGAGCGAGCAGAGCAGATTGGCCCCGCTGCGGCGGAAAACCTCCCGGGCCAACGCGGCGCGTTCGGCGGCGTTGCGCTCGCCGGCGAAGGCGATGCGCAGGTTGCGCTCGACCACGCGGCGACGTTTGCCGAGCAGGCCGTGGGCGAGGGCGCCCGCCAACCGGCCGAGGCGTGCGATCCAGGGCAGGGGCACCGCGCCGAGCAGCACCTCGAAGGCCCGGTAGGCGAGTTTCTCGGTTTGCCATTTCAGCCTCCGCCCCCGGGTCGGCCGGATGAGCTCGCGGGCATACGCGTGCGGCGGGTGGGCGGCGGAGGTCTTTTCGGACAACATCGGGCAAAAACGGCACGGTTGCGGCCGTGTGCCCCGCCCGCAAGCCCCGGCGCGGGGCGCGATTCGTTCCAAAGTCACCCGTCCGCCGGCTTGCCCCGGCCCGATTCCCGCTGTTAAGACCAACCACTTTCCCCCGATGCCGCTCCTCGAAGTCTCCGACCTGCGCACCAGCTTCCACTCCCGCGGCGGGGTTTTCCGGGCGGTCGACGGGGTGGATTTCACCCTCGAGCGCGGCGAGACCCTCGGCCTGGTCGGGGAGTCCGGGTCGGGCAAGTCGGTCACCTGCGCCTCCCTGCTGCGCCTGCTGCCCACGCCCCCGGCGCGCATCGAGGGCGGCTACGCTCGTTTCGATGGACTCGATCTGCTCACCGCGACCGACGCGCAGCTCCGCGCCGTCCGGGGCAAACGCATCGGCATGATTTTCCAGGACCCGATGACCTCGCTCAATCCCTACCTGCGGATCAGCGAACAACTCATCGAGCCGCTGCTCATCCACGAAAAGATCTCCCGCCGCGACGCCCTCGCCCGCGCCCTCGCCATGCTGGAGGCGGTCGGCATCAACGACGCCCCGCGCCGCCTGCATTGTTATCCGCACGAGTTTTCCGGCGGCATGCGCCAGCGCGTGATGATCGCCATGGCCCTGATCGCTCGGCCCGAGTTGCTCATCGCGGACGAGCCCACCACCGCTCTCGACGTGACGGTGCAGGCCCAGATCCTCGAGCTCATCAAAAAACTGCAAAGCGAGCTGGGCATGGCGGTGATCTTTATCTCGCACGATCTCGGCGTCGTGTCCGGTTTGTGCGATCGCGTGATGGTGATGTATGCCGGCCGCATCGTGGAGCGCGCCGCGGTGGGCGAGCTCTTTCGCGCGCCGCGGCACCCCTACACCCGGGCCCTGCAGCGCTCCATCCCCGCCCTCCAGGCCAAGGGCTCCGAGCTCTACACCCTTCCGGGCCTGCCGCCCGACCTCTCGAAAGCCATCCCGGGCTGCGCCTTCGCCGAGCGTTGCGAATTCGCCGCCGATGCCTGCCGCGCCGGAGGCCCGCCCCCGCTGGTCGGGTGCGGCACCGACCACGCCCACACCTGCCGCCGCGCGCACGCGGGGGAGATTTGATCTTTAACCACGGATTTCACGGATGGGCACGGATGGCTTACACCACGCGGACCTCACCGAGGCGATCATCGGGGCCGCCATGCGCGTTCTAAACACCCTTAAACCCGGCTTGAGGGGAAAAGCCTGCGAGAATGCCTTGGTGATAGAGCTTCGTGAACTCGGTTACCGGGTTGATCAGCAAATACGCTACGATTTGACCTACCGGGCCATCGTGGTGGATACGCTGGTGCCCGATTTGGTCGTCAACGAATCCGTGATTGTGGACCCCAAGGTGACCGAGGATTTCGTGCCCGCGCATTTTGCGCAGATGCTGGGTTACCCATCGATCACTCAGCTTCGGGTTGCTCTTCTCCTCAACTTCAAGCACGCCAGCCTCCGCTGGAAACGTTTTATCCGCCAGGTCTTATCCGTGCCCATCCGCGAAATCCGTGGTTAAACCTATCCGCCTACCATGTCTGTTGCCGCCCCCATCCTCGAACTTCGCGACGTCCAAACCCACTTCCCGGTCGAGAGCGGGATCGTGTTTAAGCGGCGCACCGGCACTGTGAAGGCCGTCGACGGTGTCTCCCTCACCCTCGCCCGCGGCGAGGTGCTCGGGCTGGTCGGCGAGTCCGGCTGCGGAAAGTCCACCCTCGCCCGCACCATCATGGGCCTGCTGCCGGCCACCGGCGGCACCGTCTGGCTGGAGGGGAAAAACCTCACCGCGGCCGCCGCCACCGGCGAGGCGCGGCGCTCCTTGCAGATGGTGTTTCAGGATCCCTTCGCGTC
>CAMCHD010000334.1 GCA_945874545.1 Akkermansia muciniphila
GCCGGCGCCTGGGTCGGCGCCCAGAGTTCCAGCCCGTCCGGACGGTGCAGGGCGGTGCAATTCTGGGGCTCGAGGCAGGCGTGGGACAAAAACGGATACTCGTAACGCGCCTCCACGCGGATGGCGGCGGCGGCATGGGCGGCGGCGAAATCGCCCGCCGCGACCAAGGGAGCGCCGGAGGGCCCGGCGTCCTGCAGGCGGGTGGCGGCGGCCGCGAACGCGGCGTCGGAATCCCCCGCCGCGCGGCCCTCGTCCCACTCGATCCTCAGGAGCGCACGGGCCTGAAAGGCGCGCCAGGTGGAGTCGGCGATGATCGCGACGCCCGACGCCACGCCGGGCGCCCGGACCTCGAACACCGCGCGCACGCCGGGAGCGGCGCGCGCGGCGGAGAGATCCGCGGAGCGAACCGACCCGCCAAAAACCGGGCATTTGACCAAGGTGGCGAAAAGCTGTCCGGGCCCACGCACGTCGAGGCCGAAAAGCGGCGCGCCGACCACGATGCGGGGATTGTCCACGCCGCCGACCCGCCGACCGATCAAACGGAAAGTGGAGGGGTCCTTGAGCGGGACGCTTTTCTCCTCGGGGACGGGAAGCAGCGCGGCGGCGGCGGCCAATTCGCCATAGGTGGCCGCACGGCCCGTGGCCGGGTGAAGCACCCGGGCGTCGCCCGGGGTGGTCAGCTCGGCCGCCGGCACGCCCCAGCGCGTCGCGGCGGCGGCGACCAGCAGCGCCCGGGCCGTCGCGCCCAGCCGACGGTAGGGTTCGTAATGGGTGGGCGTGCCCCGGCTGCCCGCGGCGGCCTGGCGGCCGAGACGCGGGTCGAGGTCGGCCTGCTCGATCTTCATCTGGGACCAAGCCGCGTCCAATTCCTCCACGATCAACATCGGAAAGGCGGTCTTCACGCCCTGGCCGCACTCCGGGTTCGCCGCGACCACCGTGATCTCCCCCGCCGGGGTGATGCGCACAAATAGACTGGGCGTGAAGTCGCCGCCCGGGGTCGCCGGGCCACCCGGGGCGACCGCCTGGGCTGCGGCGTCGGGACCGCGCAGATAAAGCGCGAGGGCGAAGCCGCCCCCGGCGAGGGCGGCGAGGCGCAGAAAGGACCGGCGGTCGAGCGCGGGCGCGTCGCCCGCACGGGCGGAGGCGACCGCGGGGGGAAAACTGACGGGATCGAGAAGGGAAAGGTCGGGTTGCATGGCGCGGGTTCAGGCGGAGGTTGACGAGGCGGCGGCGGCGTGGACGGCGCGCCGGATACGCGCATAGGTGCCGCAGCGGCAGAGGTTGCCCGCCAGCGCGCCGTCGATGTCGGCGTCGGTCGGGCGCGGGGTCTTCGCCAGCAGGGCGGTGGCGCTCATGATCTGTCCCGCCTGGCAATACCCGCACTGGGCCACGTCCTCGTCGCACCACGCCTGCTGCAGCGGGGAGAGACGCCGGTCGGCGGCCAGCCCCTCGATGGTGGTGACCGCCTGACCGCCGACGGCGGCGAGGGGCAGGACACACGAGCGAGTCGCGCGGCCGTCCAGGTGAACGGTGCACGCGCCGCACAGCCCCTGGCCGCAGCCGTATTTGGTGCCGACCAGGCCGAGGTGGTCACGCAAGACCCAGAGCAAGGGCGTGGAGGGATCGACGTCGGTCAGCACATGGGCGCGACCATTCACGGTGAGGGTGGTAGGCATGGGAGGGCGGGGGTTACGACAGGGGAAAGCCGAGGTGGTTCGTGAGCTTCTCCAGCTCCGAGGCGGAATCCAGATCCCAACGGCACTCCGGCGCCGGCAGGGAGATCAAATGCTCGTGATGCCGCCGCAAGACCACCCGGCCGCCTTCGTCGCCGCTCAGCGCGAGGAGTTCGGCGAAGTAGGCGCTTCCAAACCCGGCGGGCGGTCCAGCCTGGCCGTCTCCGTAATCGGTGTTCACCAGCGCCTGCGAAACGCCGCGCGCGGTCGCGAGGCAAAGCCGCAGATGCGCGGCGCTCACCAGCGGTTGGTCGCAGGGCAACACCACCGCCGCCGCCAGCCCGGGATCACGGGCGAGCGCGGCGCGCAGGCCGCACGCGATCGAGGCGCCCATCCCGAGCGACCAATCGGGGTTAAACACATCCGCCACCTCGGCGGGACCGGGCACCGCGCCGATGGCGGCGGCGTGGGCGCCAAGCACGCGCACCACGCGTCCCCCGGATCCGACCGCCTCGAGCGCGACGCGGGCGAGGTGATGCACGAGTGGCGTTCCCCGCCAGTCGAGGAGGGCCTTGGGCCGGCCCCAGCGCGAGGAGGCGCCGGCGGCGAGGAGGAGAATGACGCCGCCGGCGGACATGGTTCAGCGCGGGAGGGATCCGGAACGGGCCGGATGGATGGCGCCAGGTTGCAAGCGCAGCGATCCGCCGGACCGCCCCTCGAAAAAAGCCTGCACCTCGGCCACGATGGCGAGGGCGATGGCGGCCGGATCATCGGCGCCGAGATCGAGACCGACCGGAGCGAAGAGCCGGCCGGCCCGGGTCTCGTCCTCGAGCAGCCCCTCCTCCCCCAGCGCCGCGAGCAAGGTCTCGCGACGCTTTCTCGACCCGAGCAGACCGACGTAGGGATAGGACGCCACCCACGCGGCCCGCAGGTAGGCGAGATCACGCGCGAGATGATGGGTCATGATCAAAACGGCGGTCCGGGCGTCGGGAGCGAACCGGGACGCCAAGTCCTCCGCCGGGCACACCGCGGCGTCCGCCGGCTCGTCCGCGCGCAGCGGCTCTCCGGCCGGCCGCACCCGCCGCGCGCGCCAACCGAGCAAGGCGGCAAATTGGAGCACATGGTCGGCATCGCTCGTGCCGCTCACCACCACCAGCCGGGGCGCGGGGTCGACCTGCTGGCGAAAAACGCCGTCCTCCGATCCCTCGTCCGAAGCGGCACACAGGGTCGAGCCGAGCCCCTCGCCCCGGTCGCCGGCGAAGCGGGTGCGCACGACAAAGTTTTCGCGACGCTCGAGCCGCGCGCCCAAGTCACCCAGCCATCCCGCCGGCAGCGCCTCGATGAACAACTCCAGGCGGCCGGGACAACCGTAGTGCGGCCGGGTGTCCACCGAGTGCCGCACCGGAATACCCGAGACGAGCACGCGCGTCGCTTCGAGCGCCAGTTCGTCCTCCAGGCACCCGCCGCTGATCGAGCCGGCCCACCCTCCATCGGCCGCGACCAGCAGGCGCGCGCCGGGCGGACGGTAACTGGACCCGCTGCGACCGACCAGCGACACCAACGCGAACGCCGCTTCGGGCCGGAGTGCGGCAAAGGCGTGCAGGCGGGGCCAGTCGTGCATCCGGCCAGCCAAACCACGCCGGCCGGGTGCGCAACGTGGAACCCGAAGTCGCGCCGCGAAGGCGCGGGGCCACATTGCGCTGGAGCCGACCGGCCGACGCGGACAAGGTCCCGGCTCGCATGTCCGCCGTCGCTCCGCCCCACCCGCCCAGCCGCTCGCGGGCCATCGGCATGCTCGTGCTCGCCGCGGCCTTCTGGGGTTTGAGTTTCCCCTTGATCAAAGCGCTCATGCTCCTGCACGCGCAGCTATCGCCGGAGGCCGACACCTGGTTCGTCACGGTCTACGTGCTGGCTCCCCGTTTTGCTCTGGGCGCGGCGGTGATGGCGGCGTGGCAGTGGCGGGGCTTGCTGGCGGGGGACCTCCGGCGCGGCGAATGGATCCAAGGCGGGGTGATGGGCCTGTTTTCGGCCGCCGGCATGCTTTTCCAATGCGACGGCATGCAATACACGGCGGCCTCGACCTCGGCTTTCCTCACCCAGTTCTACGCCATCCTCATTCCGGTCTACGTCGCCTGGCGGGCGCGGCGCGGGCCCGGCGCGGTGGTCTGGACCTGTTGCGCCCTCGTGTTGGCGGGGGTGGCGGTGCTGGGCCGCTTCGACTGGCGCGCCCTGCATCTCGGCCGGGGCGAGCTGGAGACCCT
>CAMCHD010000335.1 GCA_945874545.1 Akkermansia muciniphila
GACTACCTCTTCATCGTGATGCACGCGGTGGATTTTAACCGCAGCGAGAAGTTCACCACCACCGAGCTCAATCTTTTCCTCGGCCGCGAATCGCTGGTCACCTTTCACCGCCAGCCGCTCAAGTCGGTCGCGGCCGTGCTCGAGCGTTGCGCCAAGGCCACCGGAATCGTCGCGCGCGGTCCGGACCGGCTCGCCCACCTCGTGCTCGACGCGCTGGTGGACAACTACAAGCCCGTGACCGACGAGTTTCGTCACGAGCTGGACGAGATCGAGGCGGACGTGCTGGAGGGCAAGGCCGACGATCTCACCGCCCGCCTGCTCGCGGTGCGGGCGGAGCTGAACACCCTGCGCGCCGCCATCCGGCCGCAGCGCGAGGTCGCGGCCCGCCTCGCCCACGGCGAGACCAAGATCCTGCGCCCCCTGATGCTGCCCTACTTTCGCGACCTGCGGGACAACCTCGTGCGCATCGAGGAGACCGCCACCGCCCAGACCGACCAGCTGTTGATCTCCTTCGACCTGCACCTCAGTCGCTCCGACTTCGAGGCCAACCGCAGCATCAAGGCCCTCACCGCCCTCACCGCCGTCACCCTGCCCGCCACGCTGGTCAGCACCTGGTATGGCATGAACTTCGTGCACATGCCGGAGCTGGAGGGCCCCTGGGCCTATCCCCTCGTCGGACTCATCACCCTCGCCCTGACCTACCTCACCTACCGCTGGTGCCTGCGCAAGGGCATGATCTGACCGGCCCGCCGCGACCATGATCACCACCCTCGTTTTTCGTGACGGCCGGCCGCACGGGCACAACCCGCCGGTGGAGGCCCTCGCGACCTTGCGGAACGAGCCCGGATTCATGCTCTGGGTCGACCTCAGCGCGCCCACCCCGGAAGAGACGGCGGCGGTGCTGGAGCGGACCTTCGCCCTGCACCCGGTCGTCATCGAGGACTGCACCACCGACTCGCCGCTGCCGAAAATCGACGCCTTCGACGACTACCTGCACATCGTGGTGCACGCGGTCGACTACTCGAAAACGGACAAGTTCACCACCACCGACCTCGATCTCGTGCTGGGGAAAAACTTTCTCGTCACCTTCCACCGGCAGCCGCTGCGCCTCGTGCAACAGGTCCTCGAGCGCCACGGCCGATCCGGGCACGCGGTGCAACCGGTGCGCGGGCCGGACCGGATCGCCCACACCCTGCTCGACCAGTTGGTCGAGGCCTACAAGCCGGCGCTGGAGGAGCTGCGCGCCGACCTGGAGGCGATCGAGGAGGCCGTGCTCGGGGAGGCCGAGCCGCACGAGTTGTTTCCGCAGGTCACGGCGCTGCGCAAGGACCTCGCCACCCTGCGCCAGATCGTGCGGCCGCAGCGCGCGGTCGCGGCCGAACTTGCGCTGGGCAAGCCGGGGTTTATCCGGCCGCTCATCCTGCCCTACCTGCGCGATCTGGCGGAGGATTTTGCCCGGATCGAAAGCCAGACCTCGGTCTGGGGCGACCAGTTGATCCTCACCTTCCGCCTCTACCTCAAGCGCTCCACCCACCAGACCAACGAGAGCATAAAAATCCTCACCGGCCTGACCGCCCTGACCATGCCGCCCATTTTGGTCGGCGGCTGGTTCGG
Organism: Akkermansia muciniphila; assembly: GCA_945874545.1. GTDB lineage: Bacteria > Verrucomicrobiota > Verrucomicrobiia > Opitutales > Opitutaceae > IMCC26134_A. The sequence goes on from CAMCHD010000335.1 coordinate 1,615, forward strand.
GATGAACTTTCGCGCCATGCCCGAGCTCGTGCCGGTCTGGGCCTATCCGGCGGCGGCGCTGGGCACCTTCGGCTTCACCGCCGCGCTGTTTTTTTATCTCCGGCGCAAGCGGTGGCTGTGAGTCCGGTCTTCAGTCGGGGTTTACCACGGATGGGCACGGATAAACACGGATGCCAAACCGCCTCTATCCGTGACCATCCGTGGTATAAAAATTTGAAGGCCCGAGGATTCGATGCGGCGGCGGGCACGAAAAAGCCGCGTCCCGGACGGGACGCGGCTTGAGGATAAAAACCGCCGTGGCGGCCGGGCTCAGCGGCTGGAGCGACGGCGGCGGAGGGCGGCGAGACCGAGCGCGCCGAAGCCGGCGAGGGCGGCGGCGGTGGAGGGCTCGGGGATGGCTGAGACGCTGTAGACCGCGAGGGAGCCGGAGATGTCGATGGACGCGGAGGGATCAAAAACGCCTTCGTAACCGACGATGATCAGGGCCTGACCGGTGGGGCTGTCGCTGGCGGCGATGAACTGGATGGACTCGGGCGAGGTGAACGCGCCGAAACCGTTGTCGGCCGTGCCGGTCACGGTGTTGTAGTAGCCGGTGATTTCGACGTTGTTCAGGTCGGTGATGTCGAACTGGAAGATGCCGTTCTCGCGCTCGGCGCCGACGAAGATCAGGTCGCGGCCGTTGACCTGGCCGAAGGCCAGCGCCTCGGGCTCCGGACCTTTGTCGTCGGAGCGGGAATCGAAGAAGCCGACGCCCGTGGTGCCGGTTTCGATACCAAAGGTGGAGAGGTTGTTGGCCTTGATGTAGTCCTCGATGGCCGAGCCGCTATCGAACACGATGGCGCCGGTCTCGGCGTTCCAGAGAGTGAAGCTGCGGGTGCCCGGCATGGTGGGAACCTCGATCTGGCCGTCGGCGTCGGTGTCGCCGTCGATGGTGGAGACGCGCAGGCGGCCGAGGACGGCATTATCGCGCAGGGTGGAGGTAAAGACCGTCGCGTCGCGTTGGCCGGTGCCGATATCGCGCACGCGGATACGATCCACGTCGTCCAGACGGAAGTCGCCCTCGTTGGCGGTGGCGATCACCTGAACACCGTTCTTCTGGAAGGTGACGGCGGTGTCGGGCATGGGCATGCCGGCGACCACGTCATCCACCTTGGCGGCGGGGAAATTGGAGGTGTAAACCAGATCGGCGGGGCGCTCGGTGGCGGGGCTGTTGGCGAGGCCGTCGCGGTCCGAGGCGTCGATGCGCTGGTTGATGGTGCCGAGCAGGTGGATGTCGGTGACTTTGCCCGCGTTGACGCCGGTCAGGTCGACCACGGCGATGGCGTTGTTTTCCTGGAGGGTCACGTAGGCCTTGTCGTTGGTGGAGGCGATGTATTCGGGCTCCACGTCGAGGGCGTCGGCGGTCTTGACCTGCAGGGTGTCGAGGCGGTTGTTGCGCAGGCCGGTGAGGGTGACGCCGTCGGCGAGGCCGGTGGAGAAGTTCACATCGGTCACGTTGGAGGCGGAGAGCGAGGAGATGCCCGAAGCGCCGGCGCTGACCGAGGAGACGTCCACGATGCTGACCGAGCCGGGGGCCTGGGCGCCGGTGGTGACGAATTCACCTTCGTTGGCCACGAGGATGCGGCCGCCGTTCGGTGTGAAGCTGACCGAGTCGGGGTGGTAGCCGACGTCGAGGGTCTTCAGCACCGTGCCGGTGGAGAGCTGGAACAGGGCGATGCGGCCCTGGGTGGTGTTGTTCGCGGTGGGGATCACGCTGGCCACGCCGAAATCGCGGCCGAGCGGGTCGACGGCCACGCTGGAAACCGAGAGGATATCGGTCACCGCGCCGAAGACGGAAGTGTTGAGGTTGACCGAGGTGGTCAGGTTCAGGCTGCCGGTGTTCGACAGCGTGTAGATGTTGATCGCGTGGTTCTCGAATCCGGTGGCGTTGAAGGAGTTCGTGGTGAGCACGAGGTCGTTGGCCTTGTCGAAGGCGACGATCTCGCCGCCGCGGGTGACATCGATGCCGGAGAGAAAGCTGATTTCGGCGATGGCCGAGACCGGGAGGAGGGCGCAGGACGCGCCGACGAGCAGGGTGTGTAGTTTGGTTTGCATGGAGGGAAAACACCCATCCAAACGGACCGCGCGCCGGGCGCTAGTTCGCTAGTGTTAAAGCTCGGCGACGGCGTGACGTGGTTGTCACGCACGGCCCGGCGGGCGCCGCCGAGTCAGCCCTTTGCCGGCGGGGCGGGCAGGCGGGCGGCCTCGGCTTCCAGGCGGGTCACGAGGTCGTCCATCTGCTCGATCACGGCCT
>CAMCHD010000336.1 GCA_945874545.1 Akkermansia muciniphila
GCGAGCCATCCGACGAAAGCCAGTCCGGTCAGTCCGCCGGCGAGCGTGTGAAGGTTGATCGGCACGCCGGTGACATCGCAGCCGAGCACCAAGCCGACCAACGCCAGGAAAGAGCCGACGAACGCGGTCGCCCATGGCAGGGGCGAGGGCAGGCGAAGAAAGATGAGGCGGCCGGATACGAAAAAACCGAAGACAAGCGCCGGCGGAAGAAGCAGCCAGTGCAGCCAATCGAGTGTGGGTGAGGGCATGCGGGGCAGTTCGGCCAGGCCGGGCTTGAACTAGGAAATCGCTTGAACGGGACCCACCCGGTCTGGCGGACCACGTCGGCGGAGGGTTGGTGGAGAAGGGACAAAATTAAGCACGTCAGCGACCTCGAAGCGCGCGCCGCGTCGACACCAGTGAAAAAAGGAGAAGGGCGAGGAGGAGGGCGACGAGCAGGCCATCCTGGGGGGGCAGCCAATGCCGGACCGGGTGCAGGTTCCATCCGGCGAGGGCACGGGCGTTCATTCCGGTCACCGGGGAAAGGTCTGACAGGGGTATCCAGCGCCCGGTTTGAAGCGCGAAATGAAGGGCGATGCCCAACGCCAGATCGACGAGCGCCAACGCGGCGAAAAGCGAACGAATCCCCATCGGCGCCCGGGGCAACCGCGACGCCAGCCACGCCACGGCCAGCAGTGCGAGCGGAGACAAGCCGATCTGGGCCAGCCCGAGAGGATCCGCCCACGGGTGAACCGCCGCGACCAAGACCACCACCAGCAGGCCGGCGGTCATCCAGCCGGCGACTCGCCGCGGCGAGCGGCGGGCGGCCGAACCCGGCGCGACGAGGAGGAGCGGCAAGACGGCGCAGGCGGCCAGGCCGCACATGCCGGGCAGGCTGGTTTGGTAAAAGTGAAACGCGAAGTCGCGCAGGCGTCCGGCGCCGCTGGTCTGCGGGGGCACGGCCGACTCCACCTGGCGAAGCGGGTGGGGCACGAGGGTCGCGACGGTGCTAAGGGCGGTGTCGTGCGCCCATTCCACCCCGCTGCGGAGGGCCGCGCCCTGGGCGCTGGTGTTTTCCTGGAACGTCCCCGCCCAGCCGAACTGGGCGACGGCCCAGCCGAACCAGACGCCGAGAACGGCCAGCGCGATTGCCGCGTGGCCGGCGGTTTCCCGCCAGAATGCGACCGTCGCCCAGCCCCGTCTTTGGCGCAGCGCGTAGAACACGACCGCGACCACGATCCATGGCCCCGCCGAGTAGTGGTTCAGCATGGCGACCGCGAGCAGGGCGAAGCCGATCAGTCGTTCCCGAACACGGTCCGTGTCGAGCAGTCCGAGAAGCAGAAAATAGCCGCCGCACAAAATCCAGAAGGCGGTCGGCAGTTTGGTCCAGGCGAAGGTCAGGTTTTGCGCGACCATGGGGTTGACCAAAAGGAGCGGGAGCAGCCAGGAAAACGGCGGGGCGGACGGTCCGGACCAACGCGTGACGAGCAGGGCGAGCGGGAAAACGCTCAGGGAGCCGAGCCAGGCGTTGAGGATTTGAAACTCGGCGAACCCGCCGCCCCCGAGTCCGAGCATCAGGCCGGTGACGACGTTGGTGAAGGGGGGGCGGGCGGTCAGGGTGTAGAAACCGGCGAGAAAGCGTTGTTCGGGTGGTCCGCCCACGCGGAAAAAATCCGCGCGCTCGTAGTGTTCGATCCAGTCTCCCGCCCAGTGGCCGCCCGAGTAGGATCCGACGCACGCCAGCAGGCCGAAGGACCAGAGCGCGACGACGCACCAGGTGACGAGAGCGGCGCGCAGGCCGGGGTCTCGCAGAAGCGCGGCGACGGCCGCGTGACGTCGGATCAGGCCACCCAGAACGGAAACCGGAAGGGCCCACCAAAGCACCGGCGGAAGGTTCGTGGCATAGATGCCGAAGCCGGCGAGAAAAAGGGCGGTCAACGCGAGGCACGTTCCGAGGGTGAACGCCTCCAGCGCGGGTCGTCGGATGCCTGCCGCGAGGGCCAGAGCCCCGCCGAGGACAAGCCAGATGAAGAGCGCCGCGTGCAGGGCGAAGGCGGGCGGGCCGGGAGGGACGATCACGGGCGGGGCGGGTTCAGGCGTCCGGCCAGTCCGGGTGGGCTAGGGCGTGGGCGGCGATTTCCTCCAGAATCGCCGCGAGCGGCGTCCGCGGGCGCCAGTCCCAGGCGCGGGCCGCCAGGCTGGAATCCAGCACGATCCAAGGCAGGTCGTAGGGGCGGGGCACGGGGTCGGAGGCGACCGCGTGCGGCCCAAGGCGTTGCTCGCACCAGGCCCCGAGCTGGCGCAGGGACATCGCCTGGGCCGCGCCGCCGGCGAGGTTCACTATGCGCGGCGCGGGTGAGCCGGCGGGAGCGGCGAGTTGGGCCAGCACGAGGGGCGCGAGGTCGGCCGGGTGCAGGCAATCGCGCACCTGATGACCAAGGCCGTCGAAACCGATGTGGCGCAGCGGGCGGCGGGCGGCCCACTCGCGAATCCAGAAACTGAATATGCCCTGGTCGGCGCGGCCGAACTGGCCGGCGCCGGCCAGCACGCCGCAGCGGTTTATCCAGACCGCGAAACCGAAGGCGGCGCCGTATTCCAACGCCATGATCTCGGAGGCGCGTTTGGTCGCGCCGTAGAGCGAGACGGGCGGCTCGGCGGTGAAGGTCTCGGCGATGCCGGCGGCGGAGATCCCGGCTGGGAGGAGTCCGGCGGCCAGGGCGGCGGGGTCGGGGGCGAAGGCGCCGCGATGCACGGTAACGGGCAGGGCGGCCAGCGGCGCGATGGAATAGACCCGGCTGGTGCTGAGCAGGACGAAGGCGGCGCGGTGACGGCGGCAGTATTCGAGCAGGTGGACGGTGCCGCCGAGGTTGTGTTCGACCAGCTGGACGGGTGAGCAGCCGGAACCGGCGGTGCCGGCGAGCACGCTGGGCTGGGCGGCGCAGTCGAGCACGGCGTCGCAGGCGGGAAGGTTCTCCAGATCCGAAGCGAGGCGGAGGTCGCCATGGGCCACGCGGATTCCGAGGGCGCGCAGGGCGCGGAGATTGTGGTGGGCGCCCTCGCGGGAAAGATTGTCGACCCCGTGGATCTCCAGCCCGGGGCGCTCGGCGAGCAGGGCGCGGGCGAGGGTGGAGCCGGCGAAGCCGCAGATGCCGGTGACGAGGATCTTCATGACGCCGGGGCGGGCCGAAGGTCAGCGAAACACGTTGTATTTCACGATCGCGTAGAGGGCGCGGAAACCGTCGCGCCAGCCGATCTTTTTGCCCTCCTTGTAGGTGCGGCCGTAATAGCTGATGCCGACCTCGTAGACCACGATGTCGGGGATCTTGGCGATCTTCGCGGTGATCTCGGGCTCGAAGCCGAATCGGTTTTCCTCGATCACGATTTGGGACACCACGGTGCGCTTCATGGCTTTGTAGCAGGTCTCCATGTCGGTCAGGTTCAGGTTGGTGAACATGTTCGAGAGCAGGGTGAGGAACTGGTTGCCAAGGTAGTGCCAGAAGTAGACCACGCGATGGGGGCCGCCGCCCATGAAGCGGGAACCGAATACTACGTCGGCTTTGCCCGATTCGATCGGGCCCAGGAGCAGCGGGTAGTCCTGGGGGTCGTATTCGAGGTCGGCGTCCTGGATGACGATCACGTCGCCGGTGGCGGCGGCGAAACCGGTGCGCAGGGCGGCGCCCTTTCCCTGGTTTACCTCGTGGAAGAGAATCCGGTCGACCAGCGGGGCGATCTCGGCGCGGAGCAGATCGCGGGTGCCGTCGCGGGAGCAGTCGTCCACGATGATGATCTCGCGATCCGCGGGCCGCGCGGCGCGCACGGCGTCGACGATGCGCCGGATGGTGCGGAGCTCGTTGTAGCAGGGAATGACGATGGAAAGCTTCATGGGGCG
>CAMCHD010000337.1 GCA_945874545.1 Akkermansia muciniphila
CCATGGCTCCCTCCCTCTCCGACCTCCTCGCGCCCGACGAGATCAGCGCCAGCCGTGGCCCGCTCGAACGCGCCATCTCCGGTCTGGTCATGGACAGCCGCCGCGTCGTGCCCGGGAACGTGTTTTTCGCCCTGCCCGGCCAGCGCACCGACGGCGCCGTCCACGTGGCCGAGGCCCTGAGCCGCGGCGCCGTCGCGGTCGTGTCGAACGCCGAACCCGCCGCCGCCCCGGCCAAGGTGACCTTCATCCAGGTCGACGACCCCCGCGCCGCCCTGGCCCGCGCCGCCCGCCGTCTGAACCGCGCCCCCGACTCCGCCCTGCGCGTGGTCGGCGTGACCGGCACCAACGGGAAAACCACCGTCACCCACCTGACGAAACTGTTTCTCGAGGACGAACACCGCGTCGGCCTGCTCGGCACCATCACCTACGATCTCGGCGCGCGTGTCGTGCCGTCGTTCAAAACCACCCCCGAGGCGCCCGATATCTTCGGCATGCTGGCCCAGATGCGCGACGCCGGCTGCCGCGAGGCCGTGATGGAGGTGAGCTCCCACGGCATCGACCAGCGCCGCGTGCTCGGCCTCGGCTTCGCCGCCGCCGTGTTCACCAACCTGACCCAGGACCACCTCGATTACCACGGCACGCTGGAGGCCTATTTCCAGGTCAAGACGCGCCTGTTCACCGGCGGCGCCGGCCCGGTGCCGCCCGTGGCGGTGATCAACGCGGACGACGCCCACGGCCGCCGCCTCGCCGCCCTGGTCCCCGTGCGCGAGTCGCGGGTGATCACCTTCGGCGAAGCCCCCGAGGCCGATTTCCGGGCCGTCGAGATCGAGCTCGGTTTTAAGGAGACCACCTTCACCCTGGTCTGGCCCGAGGGTCGCGCCCGGGTGCGTTCCCCCCTGCTCGGCCGCTACAACGTCGCCAACGTGCTCGCCGCCGCCGCCACCGCCTACGGCCTCGGTCGCAACCCCCACGCCTTCCTCGCCCGCCTCGCCCTCTTCCCCGGCGTGCCCGGCCGCATGGAACGCATCGAGGAGGGCCAGGCCTTCAACGTGCTGGTCGACTACGCCCACACCGACGACGCCCTGCGCAACGCCCTCGGCATGCTCCGCGCCATCACCCCGGGCCGCGTGATCTGCGTGTTCGGCTGCGGCGGCAACCGCGACCGCGCCAAACGCCCGCTCATGACCCGCGCGGTGGAGGAAAACGCCGACCTCGCCCTCGCCACCGCCGACAATCCCCGCGGCGAGACCGTGGCCGCCATTTTCGAGGACATGCGGTCCGGCGTCACCCGCCCGGAGAAGTTCACCTGGATCGAGGACCGCCGCCGCGCCCTGAGCCTGGCCCTCGACCTCTGCCGCCCCGGCGACTGCCTGCTCGTCGCCGGGAAGGGGCACGAGACGTATCAGGAATTTGCCGACACCATCACCCCGTTCGACGACCGCCAGGTCCTGCGCGAACTGATCCGCCTGAAACGCCTCCGCCCCCAGCCGTGACCCTGGAGTTCCCCCACATCTACATGGCCTACGCGGCCAACGGGCGCTGGACCCGCGAACCCGCCGCCCACGCCCGCGTGCTGGGTTTCGGGATCGACACCCGCCACTTCAACCCGGGCGATTGTTTCGTCGCCCTGAAGACCGCCAGCCGCGACGGCCACGATTACCTCGCCGACGCCCGCGCGGCCGGCGCCGTGGCCGCCCTGGTGTCGCGTCCCGACCCCGGAGTCGACCTGCCCCAGCTGGTGGTGGAGGACACCCTCGCCGCCCTCCAGGCCATCGCCGCCACCCACCGCCGCGACTACCCCGGCATCGTCGTGGGCGTGACCGGCAGCGTCGGCAAGACCTCCACCAAGGAACTGCTCGCCCGGCTGCTCTCCGCCGCCCCGGGCGATGTGCTGGCCACCGTCGGCAATCTCAACAACCACCTCGGCGTCCCGCTGACCCTCACCCGGATCGATCATTCCGCCCACCGCTTCGCCGTGGTCGAGGCCGGCATCGGCGGACCCGGGGAGATGGACGTCCTGGCGAAGATGATCGAGCCCGACCTCGCGATCGTGACCCACGTCGGCCCGGCCCATCTCGAGGCCCTCGGTTCGCTGGAGAACGTGGCCCGCGAAAAGGCCGTCCTGCCCGCCCGCGCCCGCCCCGGCTCGGCCCGGTTTTTCCCTCGCGCCTGCCTCGATTACGCCGCCTTCCGCGAGCTGCCCGCCCCGGCCGTGGCGATCGAGCCGAAGATCCGCCACGGCTCGGAGGGGACCACGATCCGCTTCACCCCGCCCCACCTCGAGCCCGGCGCCGAGTCGCTGCTGTTCACCTGCCGCCGCGTCTCCGACGGCATGGCCCAGAACGTCGCCCTCGCCCTCGCCGCCGCCCTCCAGCTCGGCGTTTCACCCGCCGACGCCCAGGCCCGTCTGCTCGAGTGGGAGCCCGCCGCCCTGCGCGGCGAAATCTGCCGCGACCACGCCGGCCGCTGGCTCTACGTCGACTGCTACAACGCGAACCCCGCCTCGATGCACGACGCCCTCGCCGCCTTCGCCGGCATGGCGCCCGCCGCCCAGCCGCGCCTTTTGCTCATCGGCGGCATGGAAGAGCTCGGGGCCGAGTCCTCCGCCTACCATCGCAAACTGGGCCAGACCCTCGCCCAGACCCTGCGCCCCGGCGATTCCGTCCTGGTGCTCGCCAGTCTCGCCGCCGCCGAGGCCGTGGTGGCCGGCGCGGACCATCCCGAAGTCGCCGCCGCCCGCGACCTCGCCGCCCTGCGCGCGCGTTTCGAGGCCCATCAGGGCGCGGTGTTCATCAAGGGCTCCCGCCGCTATCAACTCGAGTCCCTGCTCCTGCCCAACGTCACCGTCGCCCACACCCCCGGCGCCGCATTCTAGCCTCTCCCGCCCTCCGCCGTGCTCTCTTTCCTCGCCGATTACGAACACCTCTGGGGCCCCCTGCGGCTGCTGCGCTTCATCACGTTCCGCGCCCTGCTCGCCGCCCTGACCGCGACCGTGGTCGGCTTCGTGATCGGCCCCTGGATCATCGCCCGCCTGCGCCGCCTGAAGTTCGGCGAGAACCACGATCCGCGGGTCGGCGACCTCGCCACCCGCTTCGACAAACGCAACACGCCCACGATGGGCGGGCTGCTCATCTTCGGGTCCGTGTTTCTCAGCGCGCTGCTCTGGGCCGAACCGAACATCTGGGTGCTCGTCGCCCTCTTCGTCTACACCGCCCTCACCGCCGTGGGCTTCCGCGACGACTACCTGAAGGTCCGCCGGAAAAACAAGGACGGCATCAGCTCGCGCGAAAAGATCGTCTGCCAGACCCTCGTGACCGTCATCGCCCTGCTGGCGCTGGTGCTGCACCCGACCAGCCAGGAAAAAATCCGCGAACTCTGGGTGCCCTTCCTCAAGGAACCGGTTTTCATCTTCGGCGCCGGCGCCGGCCTGATCGGGCTGTTCGTGCTGATGTTTTTCTGGATCGTCGGTTTTTCCAACGCGATCAACCTGACCGACGGCCTCGACGGCCTCGCCATCGGTTGCACCATCACCGTCGCGCTGGTCTACGGCATCATGGCCTACGCCGCCGGAAACGCCAAGATCGCCGGCTACCTGCTGATCTCGTTCGTCCCCGGGACCGGCGAACTCGCCGTGGTGTGCGCCGCGCTGGTCGGCGCCGGCATGGCCTTCCTGTGGTATAACTCGCACCCGGCCGAGGTTTTCATGGGCGACACCGGCTCGCTCGCGCTCGGCGGCCTGATCGGCGTCGTGGCGTTCATGGTGCAGCAACCGTTCACCCTGGTGATCGTCGGCGGCGTGTTTGTCGCCGAGGCGCTGTCGGTGATGATCCAGGTCGGGTATTTCAAATACACCAAACGCCAGAG
>CAMCHD010000338.1 GCA_945874545.1 Akkermansia muciniphila
GCCGGCGAAAACTTCGCCCTTCCCCGATGATCTCGCCCCCCGTGAGTGTTCTCCGCTCCCCCGCCCGCCTCGTCGCCGGCGTCGTCCCCGCCCTCGCCCTGGCCCTGGCCCTGGCCTCGCCGCTCTCCGCCCAGCTCTACCTCGAGTCCGGCCATATCGACCTCAACGTCGCCTACTCCGCCACCGCGACTCCCGAGCGAGCGGCCGGTTTTGGCCTCTACGCCCATCACGTGTCCGCGCTCGCCGGTGGCGCGACGGTGGACGAACCGACCGACCACACCGTGTTCCACCTGCCCGACACCGGCGGACGCTACCCCACCGCCGGCGGCATCCTGCCCTTCCTCGGTCAAAGCGGCCAACCCATCTGGCTGATCCCGCAAAACAGCCCGCCCGCCACGGTCCCCTGGGTCGGCTTCGGCGGCTACGGCCTCGCCGGCGCCGAGGGTGCCCCGGCGGCTGATTTCGACGCCTTCGATCCCCTGCCCGAACTCACCGGCAACCCCACCGTGCCGGCCGTGCGGGTGCGCTACCTTTCGGCGCTGACCCCCGCCGGGGCGGATTTCGCGCTGTGGCAAACCGGCTCCGGCGGCGCGATCAACCTCCTCTTCAGCAATCGCCCCGCCACGACCGCCCCGCAGGTCTTCGGGCTGCGTCGTAATCAACACATCCATTTTAACTGGGGCTTCAGCCAGCCCGGCTACTACCGCGTCCGGCTCCGGCTGGAAGGCACGATCGGCGGGACCCCCGTGGCACCTCGCGATGTCGCGGTCGATTTCGCCGTCAGCCTGCTTCCCCTCTACGAACAGTGGCGCCGGACCGGCGACCGCTTCACCGCCGCCGAACGCGCCACCCGCGGAATCGGCGGGCCGCAGGCCGACCCGGACGCCGACGGCCGGCCCAATCTGCTCGAATACGCCCTCGGCACCTCGCCCCGCGCGAGCGACGGCGAGGGCACCGCCCCCGCGCTCACCCTGGCCGACACCACCCCGGGGCCCACGCCCGCGCTCACCTATACCAGGATCGCCGATCCCTTGCTGGTCTACCGGGTGGAGTCTACGCCCGACCTCGCCGCCTGGACCGAAGTCTGGACCAGCACCGGCGCCCAAAACGTCGCCGGACCGGTCAGCGTCCCCGCCGCCGCCCCCCTCTCGACCGCAAACCCTCGCCGTTTTTTTCGCCTCGGCCTGGGCCACATCGAGTGACCCGGCTTATCCGTCGCCTCCCCTTTCTGCCCGGATGCACCGGGCAAAATAACACCCAACCACATGAACAACATCCACCGCATCATCGGCGGCGCCACCGCGCTCGCCTTTATCCCCGCCCTAGCCTTCGCCCAGGTCCAGCTTCCCGCCGACCACGTTGATCTCGGCATCGGCTACGAAGCCGGCGCGCTCGAGCTCCACTGGCACGTAGAGGAGCCGGCGCCGGGCGTGGAATACGCCCCGGACGAGGCCTACGCCTTCATCCCGCTCTCCTCGACCATCACCCGCCCGGGCGGCGTGGCCTGGGACTTCACCGGTGCGCTCGACGGCGAAACCCTTTTCGTCGCCCCCGGCACCGACCAGACCCCGACGGTCTTGTTTCTCGGCGTGGGATCGGAAGAAATCACCGACGGCACTTTCCAATCCGACAGCCTCGTCTTCAGCCTCGACGGCGTCACCGGTCCAGGCGTCTTTTCGCTGTGGCAGACGGACGGATTTGGCACGCCCACCGCGGCGCTTTCCTCGGTCTCCGGCGGCCCGACGTCCTTCAGCCTCACCACCGGTGGCCACGCCCACTACGACTGGGGCTTCACCGCGCCCGGCGTGTATGAGCTGACCTTCACCGTGAGCGGCACGCTCGTCGGAGAGACGCTGCCCATCGCCGACACCGCGACCTACACCTTCGCGGTCGGCACGGCCATCCCCGAGCCGTCCAGCTTCGCCGCCCTCGCCGGCCTGGCCACGCTCGCCCTCGCCGCCACCCTCCGCCGCCGCACGGTTTGATGGCGGTTTCCCCGCCCCAGACCCGGCCCGCCTCCCGCCCGACGACGCAAAAGCGCCGCCGGGCGATTTTTTTCCACCGGGGAATTTTGCCGCCCACTCCGGTCTCCCCTAGTTACCTACCCACCACCTCCGCCTTCGCCCCGACCCTGCGCACACCGTTTCCTCAATCACAGGAGTTTAAAGCGCGAAGACGCAAAACCGCAAAGTAGCGCACAAAACCCTGATTTTCATCGTTTTAATATCTACCTTTGCGCCTTCGCGTCTTTGCGCTTAAATCTGAACTTTGATTCCCATCGATATCCATTCCGGCTCCTAAGCCCTCCCCCCCATGCCCGTCCTCGCCCGCCCGCTGCGTCTCCTCGCCCTGCTGCTGCTCTGCGCCCTGCCGGCCGGTTCCGTCCTGCGCGCCCAGGTGGAGGCTTCGCTCGTCGCCCTCGCGCCCGGCGAGGCGGCCGAGCCCGGTGAACTCGTGGTCGGCCTGCGCCTCGTCCACCAACCCCACTGGCACACCTACTGGCTGCAACCCGGCACCGGCTACCCCACCAGCCTCGACTGGCAACTCCCCCCCGGCTGGACCGCCGGCCCCATCCGCTGGCCCGCGCCCCATCGCGTCTACGACACCGCAAGAAACCTCGCCGGCAACGGCTACGAGGGCGTCGTCACCCTGCCCGTCACCCTCGTGCCGCCCGCCGGCTACGATCCCACCACCCCCGTGACCCTGCGCGCCAAGGCCGAGTGGCTGATGTGCAAGGATGTGTGCGTGCCCGGCTCGGCCGACCTCACCCTCACCCTGCCCGCCCCCGCCTCCGGCCCGACGCGCGACGATCTCATCCGCGCCCTGCAAAACCTCCCGCAACCTCCCCCGCCCGACTGGGAAATCACCGCCACGCCCCTCGCCGGCGGTAAAACCATCCGCCTGTCCATCCTTACCCCCCGCGCATCCCCCGTGCTCGCCGGCGAGGCCTGGTTTTTCGCCTCGGACGCCGCCATCGCCTACGACCAACCGCAGCCCCGCGTCGCGGCCGGCCTGCTGGCCGAAAACCTCGTGCTCGACCTGACCGTCGCCGACTACGCCGAGCCAAAACCCTCCCGCCTGACCGGCGTGCTGACCTTCACCGACGGCTCCGCCTACACCCTCGACACCCCCTTCACCGCCCCCGGCTCGACCGCCGTTTCCGCCGACGCGCGACCTGCGACTTTCGACCTGCGACCTTCCTCCCCCGCCGGAACCACTTCCGCCGCCCTCGCCGACTCCGCCGCGCCGCTCACCGCGCTGTCCCTCGCCGCCATCCTCGCCACCGCCTACGTGGGCGGCCTCATCCTCAACCTCATGCCCTGCGTGTTCCCGGTCCTGGGCCTGAAAGTCCTCGGTTTTGTCCAGCAGGCCGGGTCGGACCGGAAAAAAATCACCGCCCACGGTCTCGTGTTCACCAGCGGTGTGTTGCTCTCCTTCTGGACCCTCGCCGCCGGCCTCGCCGTGCTCCGCGCCGGTGGCCAGGAGCTCGGGTGGGGCTTTCAGCTTCAGGAACCGGCCTTTGTTTTCGCCCTCGCCGCCGTGCTCCTCGCCTTCGCGCTCAACATGTCCGGCGTGTTTGAATTCGCCCTCGGCGCCACCGCCATCGGCGGCGATCTCCAGCAAAAACAGGGCCTTGGCGGCTCCTTCTTCACCGGCGTGCTCGCCACCGTGGTCGCGACCCCGTGCAGCGCGCCCTTCCTCGCGCCCGCCCTCGGCGCCGCCCTCGCCCTGCCGGTCGCGACCGGTTTTGTGGTGTTCACCGCGATCGGCCTCGGCCTGTCCACGCCCTACCTCGTGCTCGCCGCCTACCCCGCCGCCGTCCGCGCCCTGCCCCGCCCCGGCGCGTGGAT
>CAMCHD010000339.1 GCA_945874545.1 Akkermansia muciniphila
CGGATCGACCAGGAAACACGCGCCGTCGCGCTCGATCAGCGCCGCGCCGGCAAGCTCCCGCAGCCCGGCGATCAACCGAGCGCGTTCCATAGTTCCTCCGGGTTGATCCGCGCCACGTCCTCGCGCCGCACAAAGGCCCCCGTCGCCGGCCCGTCCGCCCTTGCGTCCGCAAAGAGCGGCCACACCCCGTAGCCCAGCGCCCGCGCACGCCCACCCGCCGCCGCGAGGCGCTCGGCGTGGGCGAAGGCCAGCCGTAGCCCAGCCCTCGCCCCGACCCGCGTCTCCAGTGCCGAACCGAAAACCAGGTCCGCTCCCGCCGCCGCCAGCCGCGCCAGGACCGCCTCGGGTTCGCCGAGCAAGGCAGGCTTGATCACCCACACGCCCCGCCAGCCCGCCGCCAGCCAGCGGTCGATGTCGCCCACCCCGCCGAGCGATTCGTCCAGCGCGATCGCGACCGGATAGTCCTCCGCCAGCCCGCGCAATAGATCCTCCGACCCGCGCGTGTCCGCCGCGACCGGCTGCTCGACGTAGTCGATCGGGCGCTCCGCCGCCGCCGCCAGCCAACGCTCGGCCGTGCGCCGATCCCAGGCGCCGTTGGCATCGAGCCGCACCTTGGCGCCCGCCGGCAAACGCCCGAGCAGGTCATCGAGGAGGGCGAGTTCATCCGCGGCCGTGCCGACCCCGACTTTCCATTTAAACACCCGGTGCCCCCGCTCCAAGGCCGGCCCCACCGCGTCGAGCACGGCCCGCCCCGCCGGCAACAATCCCGCCACGGGCAAAAACTTCACCGCCGGCTCGGCGTTCCCCTTGGCCGCATCCGCCGCATCGCCGGTCTCGCCCTCCCCCGCCATCGCCCAGGCCGCCGCCAGCCCCGCCCGCGTTGCCCCGCACTCCGCCGGCACCCGCGCGAGCGCGTCGCCCAGATCCCTCGCCTCCGCGCGCAGCCCGGCCAGCGCCGCGCCCGCCTCGGCCACGCTTTCCGTGCCGAACCACGGCAGCGGCGCCGCCTCGCCCCAGCCGACCCACGCGCGCCCGGTGTTTTCCGCCTTCGCCGCCGCCGCGTCCGCCTTGACCACCCGGATCAAAAACCCCTCGCGCTCCGCCCACGGCCCGTGCGCGGTCCGCACCACCGCCCGAAACGGCAGTCGGTAGGCGCGGTGCTCGATGGTCCACATGGTCTCCACGATTCCCGCCTGCCGCCGCGCGTCAACCGCCCCGCCCGGCCGAAGGCACGGCGCGATAGGCCACGCGGTGAAAGACCGTCGGGCTTTTCCACGAGGCCAGCCCCAGGCCCATGTCCGCGCCCGCATCCCACATCCAGTTGTTGGTGAACTGCCGCCCAGCCAGGTCCCATCGCTTGCGGGTCGCACCGTTCCAGATCGCGGTGACCTGCGTGCCCCGCACCTCGAGGATGAGCCGCTGGCGCTCCCCGTTGCGCAGCACCGCGGGAAAGGTGAGGCCGTGGGCGCGCATGTCCTGCCCATCGATCAACTGGAGGCCGCCCAAGCCGCTTTCCCAGGCGTCGAGCTCAAATACCCCCGTGCCCGCCGCCGTGGGCAAAAAGACCCCCACCGAGTGCCGCCCGCCCGTGCGGGTGAATTCCACCGCGATGTCATAGGAGAAATCGGCCGGCGGTGCCACCGGCAGCCGCAGCGCGCAGACCGCCGCGTCCGAGCTCAGTTCTCCTCCGCGCATGGACCATCCGCCGTTGGCGATCTGCTCCGCCAGGCGCAGGGTCGGCAACACTTGCGTCCAAAGCCCGCCCTGGACCGGCGGGAGCGGCAAGACCGCGCTGCTTGCCGGCACGGGGCTCGTGGCCAACGCCGGCCCCGGCGCGTTTTCCGGTGGGGTCGATTTTTCCAGTGCGGGCGCCACCTCGGGCACGGGCGTCGCGTCAGGTGCCGGCGCCGCCTTGGCAGCCGGCACCTTCTCGGCGGGCAAAATCACCACGGGCTCCGGTGCCGGAATGGTTTTCGCGGGCAAAACCGGTTCCCCCCGGGGAGTCTGCCAGGCCGTGCCGCTCTCGCGCGGCACCCCGCCCTCCCCGCCTCGAACCCCAAACCAGGTCGCGAGAATCACCCCCGCCCCCGCCAGCGCGATCCAGCCGGCGCGCCCCACGCCCCCGCCGCGCCGTCCCGCCGCCGCGAGTCGACAGGCAAACTCCCGCGCGTCACGCGGCCGTTTTTCCGGTTCGCTCGCCAGGGCGGCATCGAGCAGGGCGTCGACCGCCGCCGGCACCCCCGCCAACCGCGAGGCCGGCGCGTAGGCTCCGCGCGGCACCCGCCCGGTGAGCAGCTGGTAGGTCAAAACCCCGAGCGCGAAGATATCCACCGCCGGCGTGACCGGTCCGGGTGCGCCCATTTGTTCCGGCGCCATGTAGTCGAAGGTGCCGAAGATCGTGCCGCTGAGGGTGAGCGCGGTGGTGAAGCCCGCCCCGGCGGCGTGGGCCAGGCCAAAATCCGCCAGGGCCAGCCGCCCGTCGCCGAGCACGAGGATGTTGGCCGGCTTGAGGTCGCGGTGCACCACCCCGCGCGCATGGGCCGCCGCCAGCGCCCCCGCGATCTGCTCCACCCAAGCGCAGACTTGGGGCCAGGGCTGCGGCCCGTCGGCGAGGCGCCCCGCGAGGTCCCCTCCCTCGGCCCATTCCATGACGAGATAAAGGGTGCCGTCCGCCAGCGCGCCGAAGTCGTGGATGGGCACGATATGCGGGTGGTTGAGGCCGGAGAGGATGCGCGCCTCGCGCTCGAACCGTTCCCGTGCGAGCGGGTCGGGCGTCGCGCCCGGCGGGAGCACTTTTACCGCGACCTTGCGCCCGAGCCGGACCTGCTCCGCCTGGTAAACCGCCCCCATGCCGCCGCGCCCGCGTAGTTCGACCACCCGTAGCCCGGGAAAAGCCTCCGCCAAGGCCTCCGCCGCCGGCGCCACCCAGCCGGCCGCCGCGCCCGCGCCGGTCGCGCCCAGCCCGCGCCCGAGCCAGTCCGCCGTTCGCCCCGCGCCCGCCGCGTCGCCGGTGCCGCCGCCCGCGCTCATGCGCCCTCCGCCTCCAGGGCCGCCCGCAGCGCGCGCAATTCCGCATCGACGTCCCCGCCCTCCGGCAAGGTGTCGCGCACCGCGTCGCGCAGCGCCTCGCGAAAGCGTTTCCGCAGCCGATGCGCCGCCACCCGCGTCGCCCCCGCGCTGAGCCCGGCCGCCGCCTCGCCCGCCGGCGCGTCCTCCGCCCCCAGCGCGCGGTCGCGCAAGGCCGCAAAGAGCGCGGCCTGCCCTTCGGCGACGTAGCGCGCCTCCACCCGGGCCAGCGCCTGGGCGAGCAGGGCCCGGGCCCACTCGCGCTCGAAGGCCGCGTCCGGCGTCGCGCCCGCGTCGGCCAACCGCGCCCAATCCGCCTCCGCCGCCGAAAAATCCAGCGCCACCCAGCCGCCCTCCGGCCGGCGCTTGGCCGCGCCCGCCCGCGCCGCCGCGTCCTGCAGGTGGTGCTTGAGCGCGGTGAGCAGAAAACTGCGCAGCTTGCCCGCGTCCTCCTCCGCCCGCTGAAACACCTCCCGGCGCAGCGCCACCGCAAAAAACTCCTGCACCCGGTCCTCCGCCTCGGCCCGCGCCAGCCCGCGCCCGCGGGCATAGGCGTAGAGAGGAGTCCAATACGCGCGGCAAAGGTCCTCCAGCGCGGCCTCCGCCTCGCGGGTGTCGCCGGCGCGGGAGCGCCTGACCAGCGACCAGCGCGTCGCGGGAAAGCCCCATCGGGTCTGCGGCAGGTCGGGCGTCATGGTCGGCTCGGGTGGTG
>CAMCHD010000340.1 GCA_945874545.1 Akkermansia muciniphila
GGCGGGCGAAAAACCCGCGTCCGCGATCGCCGACGTGGTGCGCATGGCGGCGTGGCGCCGCGAACAGCTGGGCTGGTTTGGTCGGGCCCAGACCGCGCTGGGAGAACTGGGCCCCGCGCCGGTTCCGGCGGCCGCGCCCGCCGCCGGGAACCCGGCCGAACCGCTCGGGGTGGCCGAGACTTCGGGCACCCCTTTGGCGGTCGCTCCGGCGGGTCCGGCCGAGTCCTCGCCTACCGGCGAACCCCCGGCGGTGCCCGCGGCCCCGGCCGCGCCCGCGTTGTGAGGCGCGTGGGGTATTTTGTGGTTTCCCGGCCTGTTCCGTCCCACGTTTGTCTTTTAAATTCTTTGCCGCATGAGCCTGCCTGAACTGCTGACCCGCCACCTCGCCCTCTGCGAAGAGCTTCACGCGCTCGCGTTGGAGGAGAATCGCATTTTGAAACAGGAGCGGCGGGCCCCCGATGCGGTCTGGCGCGAGCGCAAGCAGGCCCTGGCGGCCCGTTTCGAGGCGAGCGTGGCGGAGTTGAAGGGCCGGGCGCGGGTGCCCGGCGAGCGTGGCGGGGAGTTGCTGGAGCGGGCGCGGGAAAAATCCCTGCAGATCCTTCACCTCGACCGCGAAAACGAACAGCTGCTGCTGAGATGCAGCCTGAATCCGGTTCGCCCCGACCAGCCGGTGCCACCGTCCCCGGCCGGCGCGGCACGGGCCTACGGACGGGCGGCGGCGGGCCGGCCGATCACGCCTCCTTGATGCGGAAGGTGATGCGGTAGCCCTCGGTTTTTTTGTCGGGGCGCGCGGGCATTTTCACCCGGGTAAAGGCCTCCAGCACGGACTGGTCGAACGCGGCGTTGCCCGAACTCGCGACGATGCGCACGCCGGAAATGGCACCGTCGGCGGCCATGGTGAAGGCCACCTGCGCGGTGAGCAGATCACTCAGGCCGGCGGGCTTCTGGTGGTTCTCGCGCAGGCGCTGCATGAGCAGGGCGAAGTAGGCGTCCATCGCATTGGCCTCGGCCCGGGAAAGGGCGGTGCCACCCGCTCCGGCGGAGCCCGCGCCGGTGGCGCCGCTGACACCGCGTTTGAGACCGTTCACATCGATGCGTTTGCCGGGCGAGGCGGCGGCTCCGGCGTTGGCGGCGGTGCTTTTCGCCCCGGAGGATTTGGCGGCGTTTTGTTTCTGAAACTGCTCGTAGCTGGTTCGCTTGGCGGCCTCGGCGGCGGCCTTTTGTTCGGCTACGCGTTGTTTCTGGATCTCGCGGTCGGCCTTTTTCTCCTCCGCGCGGATGGTTTGTTTTATCGCTTTGGTGAAATTCGGGACGGGCGGGGCGGGAGCGACGGGGACGGGCTTGACCGGCACCGGCGGCGCGACGGCCTCCACCGGGGCCACCGGGGTGGGCGCGGGTGGCTCGGGCGCTGCGGCGGGAGGTGTCCAGACCGGCACGGGGTCGGGCGAAGTGAACGCGATCTCGCCCTCGGTGGCGCGGCCCGCCTCGCTGCCGGAGGGCGCGTCGAGGGCGAGAAAATCATCGCCCTCGCCCGCGACGAGTTCGAACACGGCCGGTCGCTCCTCCGTCTTGTCCCGCAGCGCGACGGTGAGGAGCAGGGCGAGACCGAGCACGAGCAGGTGAAGGAGGGCGGATACACGGAAGGCGCCGCCGTAGCTGCGGCCGGCGGTGGGGTCGGCGGCGCTGCTCGGGCCGGGCGGGAGCGGGGCGGCGAGGGTGGTCATGGGTCGGTGGAGGAGCTTGGGACCTCAGCTTTGCACCTGGGTATCGAAACTCACGCGGCCGAGGCCGGCTTTTTTCAGGTTATCCATCAACGTGATCACGCGTTGGTAGGGCACCTGGGCGTCGGCGCGGATGCGGATCACGGGTTGGTCCTTGGCCCCGGCGGAGGCGGCGGCGAGGGCGGCGAGGCGGCCGGCCAGTTCGCGTTCGGACACGGGGCGACGGGTGTCGGGCTCGATCACGTAGGTGCCGTCGAGCTTGATCGTGACGGCGATGAACTTCGTGTCGCGATCGGGCGGGGACTGCGGGCTCATCGACTCCACCGGCAGGTTCACCGGCAGGGTCTGCTCCTGGTTGATCAGCGGGGTGGCGATCATGAAGATGATCAACAGCACGAACGCGAGGTCGAGCAGGTTGGTCACGTTCAGCTCGGACAACGCGTGCATCTGACGGTGGCGGCGGAAGGTGCGGGCCATGGGCGTATCCGTTTGGCGGTGACGGGTGGGCGCGGGCCGCTATTTCGACTCCAACTCCAGGCGGTCGGCCAGGGCGGAGGAGAAGTTCTCCAGCTCGGTGGTGAGCAGGCGGGTGCGGGTCAGGAGGGCGTTGTAGCCGAAGACCGAGGGGATGGCGACGACCAGGCCGGCGATGGTCGTCATCAGGGCGGCGGACACGCCGGGGGCGAGGGTCTGGAGGTTGGCCGAGGCCTGCATGGACACGGCGGTGAAGACCTCCATGACGCCCCAGACGGTGCCGAAGAGCCCGAGGAAGGGCGCGCCCGAGACGATGGAGGCGAGGAAGATCATGCTGCTCTCGTAGCGGAGGGTCTGGCGGGCGATGGCGCGCTGGATGCCGTTTTCGGCGTGTTCCAGCCGGGCGCGGCCGGAGTCTATGCCTTTTTCCTTCAGGATGGACGCGGCCCGCCAGTAGGCCTCGACCGCGTCGGCGTAGACGTCGGCGTAGGGGATGGAGCGGCGGGTGCGGAAAGACTCGGGCAGATCGAGCAGGGTGCGCTCGTCGCGCAGGCGTTGTTCAAACGCGAGGTTGAGCTCGCGGAGGCGTTTCAGCTCCGAGAATTTCCCGAACATCACGGTCCAGGCGACGATGCTGAAAATCCCCAGGCCGACGGTGATGACCTGGCCGACGATGTCGGTGGTGGTGAAGACCTGGATGACGTTGACGGTGGCGAGCGCGGGCGCGGCGGGAGGCATGGGTCCGGAGAGGAAAGAGGGGCGACGTGCGAGACGAAGGGACGTCACGCCCCGGCCTTCAATGTAAAACCCGCGGCCGAGAGGCTGTTTTGGTTTCAAGCCCGTCTCATTTCGCTCCGATTCGGGAGCTTTGATCCTCGGAAGGATGGAGCCGGGAGGCGAGGGAGGGCCTCTGGGGGAGGGTTGAAATTGGAGGCGCGAGCCGGAATCGAACCGGCGGTAGAGCTTTTGCAGAGCTCGGCCTTACCACTTGGCGATCGCGCCGTCTGACTGACGGGAAGGGCAACGTGTTAAAGCGTTCCCCGCGGCGCAAGTCCGGAGTTACGATTCGGCGACTTCACGCCGCGGGCGCCGGGCCGGGCTGGCGCGGCCCACCTCACGCGAGGCGCAGGCCGCCGGTGGCGGGCGGCGCCGGGGTGGGTTCGGGCTTGTGGGCGAAGGGCAGCTGCGAATCGCCCCGCGTGCTACCGAGGGTGAGGTGGAAACGGAAGGTGGAGCCGAGGCCGGGGGTGCTTTCCACCGAGATGTCGCCCTGCATGAGTTCGCAGAGGCGTTTCGAGATCACGAGGCCAAGGCCGGTGCCGCCGTGGCGACGGGTCGAGGACGTGTCGAGTTGGCTGAAGGCGCGGAAGAGCCGGTGCATCTGCGACGGATCCATGCCCACGCCGGTGTCGATGACCTCGCCGCGCAGAATATAGGGCCCGAGGCCTCCGACCGGCGTATCGGGATCGGCGATCGATTCGCCGGAGATGCGCACGGTAACACCGCCCTTTTCGGTGAACTTGATGGCGTTGCCGACGAGGTTGATGAGGATTTGGCGAAGGCGGTTTTGGTC
>CAMCHD010000341.1 GCA_945874545.1 Akkermansia muciniphila
GCGGCGGCGTTGCGGATCTCGATCTCGTCGCCGACCTGGACGGCGTAGGACGCGATGTCGACCTTGTGGCCGTTCACCCGGACGTGGCCGTGACCGACCAACTGGCGGGCGGCGGCGCGGCTCTTGGCGAAGCCGAGGAGGTAGATCACGCTGTCGAGGCGGGTCTCGAGGAGCTGCAGGAAGCGCTCACCGGTGACGCCGCGCTCGCGCTTGGCGGTCTCGAAGGTCTTGCGGAACTGGCGCTCGAGCAGGCCGTAGATGTAGCGGAGCTTTTGCTTCTCGTTCAGACCGACGGCGAACTCCGACAGCTTGCGGCGGAGTTTGGGGCCGTGCTGGCCGGGGGGATAGGGACGACGCTCATACGCCTTGGTGGCGCCGAAGAGCGGGGTGTTGAAACGACGGCTGAGTCGGGTGGTGGGGCCGGTGTAGCGGGCCATGATAGGTGCCTATGGTTAAAGGGTTGATCCGTGGGTGAAGGACGGTCGCCGCTTAGCAACGACGACGCTTCTTGGGACGGCAGCCGTTGTGCGGGATGGGCGTGACGTCGATGATGGAGGAGATCTCGAGGCCGATGGCCTGGAGGGCGCGGATGGCGCTGTCGCGACCGAGGCCGGGACCGGAGACGTGAATGACCACGTCCTTCAGACCGTGGGACATCGCGTTGCGGGCGGCGTCCTGGGCGACGACCTGGGCGGCGTAGGCGGTGGACTTGCGGGAGCCGCGGAAGTTGCACTTGCCGGCGCTGGACCAGGCGATGACCTGGCCCTTCTGGTCGGTGATCGAGACGATGGTGTTGTTGAACGTGGCGGCGATCTTGGCGATGCCGCTGGAGACGTTCTTGGAACCCTTGGCCTTGCGGATCTTGATCGTGCCCAACTCTTCCTTGAGGAGTTCCTCGGCGGTGGGCTGGCGGGCGACGCCGCCGATCAGCTCGACGGGCTTCTCGGGGGCGGCCGGGGCGGCGGGAGCCGCGCCTTCGGCGGCGGGTTTATCGGAAGCGGGGGCGGTGGCCTTCTTCGGGGCTTTTTCTTTCGCGGCCGCATCGGCGGGCTTGCCGGCGGCGGGTTTGGTGTTCTTGGCGGGCTTGGACTCTTCGGCCATGGTGGTGGTGGTTTAAGGGTTTGGGTTTATTCCTTGGCCTTGGTGACGCCGACGGTGCGGCGCGGACCCTTGCGGGTGCGGGCGTTGGTCTGGGTGCGTTGACCGCGGACCGGCAGGCTCTTGCGGTGACGAATGCCACGGTAGCAACCGATCGCCTGAAGGCGCTTCAAGTTACCCGTGATCTCGCGGCGCAGATCGCCTTCGACCACCCACTTATGCTCGGTGATGACGTGGAGGATCTTGTTCAGTTGCTCCTCCGTCAGGGCTTCGGCCCGGGTGTCCGGGTGGATGCCAGCTTCGGCGATCACCTGATCGGCGCGAACGGGACCAATTCCGTAGATGTAACGGAGGGAATACGCGACTTTCTTTTTCGCGGGAATTTCTACACCGAGGAGACGTGGCATAGGGAGTGTGTGTTAGTGGGTTGTTGTGGTGAAAAACGGACAGGAAAGGGAAACGGGCTAGGCTGCGGGGGGCACGGTGAGGATTTCGGGGCCTTCCTCACGGGTGAGCACGGTATGTTCGAAATGAGCGGAGGGCGCGGAGTCGGTCGTAACGATGGTCCAACCGTCGGAGAGGCACTTGGTGCGGTAGGTGCCGAGGTTGACCATGGGCTCGATGGCGAGGGTCATGCCGGGGCGAATCTTGGCGCCGGTGCCCTTGCGCCCGAAATTCGGGATCTGGGGCTCCTCGTGCATCTCCACGCCGACTCCGTGACCGACGAGGTCGCGCACCACTCCAAATCCGTGCTTCTCGCAGTGGGTTTGGATGGCGTGGGAAATGTCGCCGATCCGGTTGCCGACGCGGGCCTGGGCGATGCCGAGGGCGAGGGCTTCCCGCGAGACGGCGAGAAGCTTCTGAACGGCCGGGGAGATCGCGCCGACCGGGACCGTGGCGGCATTGTCGCCGATGTAGCCCTGGTGCTCGACCACGATGTCGAGGGAGATGATGTCGCCGTCGCGGAGGACGCGCTTCAGGGAACCGATGCCGTGGACAACCTCTTCGTTAACCGAAAGACAGGCGTAGGCGGGGAAGCGGCGCTCGTCGATCTGATAGCCGAAACAGGCGCTGCGGGCGCCACGGGAGGCGATCAGATCCTTTGCCAGCTGGTCCAAGTCGTAGGTGGTGACGCCGGGCCTCACGTGCTTCTTCAGCTCGTGGAGGACAAAGGCGGCGACCGCGCAGGCCTCGCGCATCCGCGCGATACCGGTGGTATCTTTGATCGGAATCATGCGTGGGAGGCGGGGCCGACGGCCGGCTCGAGGAGCAGGCCGTGGGTGCGGTAGTAATCGGCGAGGGTGCGATCCGCCGAAGAGGCGGTCGGGGAGGCGAAGACGGCGTCGAGACTTTCGTCACGGGCGTCGAGCCACTCGTCGAGGATACGGGCTTGGAGCAACGTAGCCGGGAAGCCGGTAAGGGCGAATCCCGCATCGGGTTTGCGCGCCATAAACCAGCGACGCACGAGGGCGACGATGATTTCGGCGGGGACGGAGGTCCCACGCTGCATCGCGAGTTCGGCGGATTGGCCGAGCGGCGAGCGGCGACAAATCTCCAGGCTTACCAAAGCGCCGGGAGAGACGTGCTCAATGTGCAAAGAACGAAGGTGGTCCGACCAATCCCCGGGTAGGGCGGTCGTCTCGTCGAGGAACAACAGCTTTGCGGAGCTGCGATTCGCGAAGAGAAAAGGGTTTGAAGACGAATCAGACACGCTGCGGCGTGTAAAGCCGCTTTTTCAGCGGACGCGTTTTTATTTTTTCACCAGCCACGCGGCGATGCCGACGGCAAAGATGATTCCCAGGACAAGCCATAATTTACCAACCGTCTGCATGTCGGCCGCCTCGTTGAGGGCGGTGGCGACATTTCCGCCGCGGGCACGGACGCGACCCTTTTTGAGAAAGCCATCGTAGTGACGCTGGAGGAGGAAAGTTTCCACCTGTTTCATGGTGTCGAGGATGACGCCCACGGTGATGAGCATGCCGGTGCCGCCGAAAAAGATAGCGATGCGCTGGGGAACCTTGAGTTGGTTCATCAGCAGGTCGGGGAACACCGCGATCACGGTCAGGAATACCGCGCCAGCGAGGGTGAGGCGGGTCATCACAAAATCGAGGAAACGGGCGGTCGGCTCGCCGGGGCGGACGCCGGGGATGTAGCCGCCATATTTCTTCAAATCATCGGCGATCTGGATCGGCTTGAACATAACCGACACCCAAAAGTAGCTGAAAAACAAAATCAGCGAACCCATCACCAGATAATATACCCAATGCCCGCTCACGAGATTTTGGGCGAACTCGACCAAAAACGGGAGATCGAACGCCGCGCCCAACCACGAAAAGATTTGCTGGGGAAAGAGCAGGATGGCGCTGGCGAAAATCACCGGCATGACGCCCGAGTAGTTCACCTTCAGAGGCAGAAAGGAATTTTGCCCGCCCATCACCTTGTTTCCGACCACGCGTTTTGCATATTGGACCGGAATCTTTCGCTGGCCCTGCACGACGGCGATCAAACCCATGGTAACCACCAGAAAGAGGATGAGCATCACAATCAGCTGAGGCGCGCCTAGTCCCTTCACCCCGACGGCCGGATTGATCAGGTTCCAAAGGGTCGAGGCCGCTCCCGGGATGTCGGCTAAGATGCCGATCGTAATCA
>CAMCHD010000342.1 GCA_945874545.1 Akkermansia muciniphila
ACGATTGGGGCGTCGAGGATGTGCCGATGGACTTCGATTCCCTCGCCATGATCGGCTCCATGGGCGGCTCCGGCGGCGTCATCGTCATGGACGACTCGGTCAACATGGTCGAGGCCCTCGCCAACATCAACGCCTTCTACCAGCACGAGTCCTGCGGCCAGTGCACGCCCTGCCGCGAGGGCTCGCTCTGGATGAAAAAGATCAGTTCCCGCATGGTCCACGGCGACGCCCGCAAGGAAGACGCCGCCCTGCTGAAGAGTGTCGCCGACCAGATCCCCGGCCGCACCATCTGCGCCTTCGGCGAGGCCTGCTCGTGGCCGACCCAGAGCTTCCTGATCAAGTTCAAGGACGAGTTCGAAGGCTACGCCGAGGCCAAGAAATCCCTCCCCGCCGACCGCCTCGCCCTAGTCTGAAGACCTTGCCCACGAAACACACGAAATCACACGAAAACCAAACCCGCTCACCCGATTCTCCGATTCCGACTTTCGTGTCTTTTCGTGTGTTTCGTGGGCTAAATTTCCGTCCCGTTTTTAACTTCTCGCAATGATCGCCGCTCCCAAACCCGACCTCGTCACCGTCAACATCGACGGCGTGGACATCGCCGTGCCGAAGGGCACCAACGTCATCGAGGCCGCCAAGCAGCTCCAAAAGGACGTCCCGCACTACTGCTACCACCCCAAGCTCACCGTCGCCGGCAATTGCCGCATGTGCATGGTGGAGATGGGTATGCCCGCCGTGGACCCCGCCACCAAGGCCCCGGTGATGGACGCCGCCACCGGCAAGCAGAAGATCAACTGGATCCCCCGCCCGCAGATCGGTTGCGGCACCACGGTGGCCCCCGGCATGCACATCAAGACGTCCTCGCCCATGGTGAAGGACGCCCGCGAGGGCGTGATGGAGTTCCTCCTCATCAACCACCCGCTCGACTGCCCGATCTGCGACCAGGCCGGCGAGTGTAAACTCCAGGAACAGGCCACCGGCTACGGCCGCGGTTACTCCCGCTTCATCGAGGAGAAAAACGTCAAACCGAAGCGCACCCAACTCGGGCCCCGCGTCACCCTCGACGACGAACGCTGCATCCTCTGCTCCCGCTGTGTGCGTTTCTCCAAGGAGATCGCCAAGGACGACGTGCTCGGCTTCGTGGATCGCGGCAGCTACTCGACCCTCACCTGCCACCCCGGCAAGAAGCTGGAGAACAACTACTCGCTCAACACGGTGGACATCTGCCCGGTCGGCGCCCTCACCAGCACCGACTTCCGCTTCAAGATGCGCGTCTGGTTCCTCAAGCAGACCAACACCATCGACATCGAGTCGTCCGTCGGCGTGAACGCCATGATCTGGTCGCGCGAAGGCGTGATCTACCGCCTCACCCCGCGCCGCAACGACGAGGTCAACGACACCTGGATGGCCGACTCCGGCCGCATGCTCTACAAGCAGGTCGCCGCCGCCGACCGCCTCGCCGGAGTCACCGTGAACGGCTCCGCCTCCGGTCTCGAAATCGCAATCAACGCCGCCGCCGAGTTGCTCAAGGCCGGCTCTGTCGCCCTCGTCGGCTCCGGCCGCGCCTCGGTCGAGGAACAGTTCCTCCTCAAGAAACTCGCCGATCAACTCGGCGTAAAGGCCTCGCTCGTCGCGCGCACCGGCGAAGGCGACAAGCTGCTGATTTCCGCCGACCGCAATCCCAACGTCCGCGGCGCCCTCGTCACCGGCCTCGTCTCCGCTCTGCCCGCCGCCCAGCTCACCCCGCTCGCCGCCGACATCGACGCCGGCAAGGTGAAGACCGTCCTCAGCCACGGCGAAGACCTCGTCGCCGCCGGCCTCACCGCCGCGCAGCTCGCCAAGGTTTCGATCATCTACGTCGGCACCCACGCCAACGCCACCAGCGCCGCCGCGAAGGTCGTGTTGCCGACCCTGCACACGTTCGAGAAGGCCGGCACCTTCGTGAACCAGCAGTTCCGCATCCAAAAGTTCGCCGCCGCCGTGCCCGGTCCGCAGGGCGCGACCAACGACCTCGTTGTCTTCGCCAAACTGCTCGCCGCCACCGGGGCCGCCGCCACCGCCAGCGAGCTCCACGCCCTCTGGCCCACCCTCGCCGCCTCGGTCCCCGCCCTGGCCACGATGCTCTACAAGAACATCCCCGAGACCGGCCTCCTCCTCGACGCCACGCCGTGGGCCGGCCTGCCCTTCGTCGAGGGCGAATCGCTGAAATACAAACCGGCGGCCGCCGCCTGATCTCAGAATTAAGCGCAAAGACGCGAAGAAGCTAAGTTCAAACCCAAGATTTCCCTCCTCTTTTTTCGACCTTCGCGACTTCGCGTCTTCGCGCTTCAACTCTTTCCGACATGTTCGACTTCTACTTCGAGCTCCCGCTCCTCTTCCGCCTGCTGCTCCAGGGCACGGCGGTGATTCTTGTGCTTTTCCCGCTCGCCGCCGCCTGCTCGATGGCCGAGCGGAAGGTCTCCGCTTGGATCCAAGGTCGCCCCGGCCCCAACCGCACCAAGCCGCCGCTCGCGGGGTTTCTCGCCCCCCTCGGGTTGGTCGCGAGCATCCCGGTTTTGGGTGATCTACTCCAGAAGCTTGGCATCTTCCAACTCGCGGCCGACGGCGGTAAATTCACTTTTAAGGAAGACCCGGTCCCCGGGCACGTGAACAAGTTCTATTTCATCCTCGCGCCCATCGCGTCGATGATCCCGGCCCTCTCGACCGTCGCGTTCGTGCCCTTCGGCGCCTATCTGAACGCGGCCGGTGAGATGGTTCCGGTCGCCCTCGCCCACGTGGATGTCGGCCTGCTCGCGGTCTTCGCCCTCGGCTCGCTCGGCGTCTACTCCCTCATCCTCGCCGGCTGGGCCTCCAACTCGAAGTATCCCTTCCTCGGCGGCGTGCGTGCCTCGGCCCAGCTTATCTCCTACGAGCTTTCCATGACCCTTTCGGTCCTGCCGGTGTTTCTCTGGGTCAACGCCCCCGGCGGCCCGGGCACCCTGAGCCTGTTCGACGTGGTGCAGAGCCAGAGCCAGCCCGGGTTTTGGGGCGGCACCTGGTATGTCATGACCATGCCGGTTTCGGCGTTCATTTTCCTGATCGCCCTCTTCGCCGAGACCAACCGCCAGCCCTTCGACATGCCCGAGTCCGAGGCCGACCTCGTCGGCGGTTTCCACACCGAATACGGCGCCTTCAAGTGGTCGCTCTTCTTCGTCGCCGAGTATGCCCACATGATCGTCGGTTCCGGAATTTTCTGTCTCCTCTTCCTTGGTGGCTGGAATCCGCTGCCTTGGGTGCCGCTTTCGCTGGTGATCGACCTGCTGCAAGGCGTTCTGCCCTTCGCCACCCACCCGCTGTTTGTCGGCCTGCTCTCGATCACGCTCTTCCTCGGGAAAGTGGGTTTCTTTATCTTTTTCTTCATGTGGGTGCGCTGGACCCTCCCGCGTTTCCGTTACGACCAGGTCATGACCTTGGGCTGGCAAAAACTGCTACCGCTCTCCATCGCCAACCTCATCGTCTACGCCCTCGGCATCGCCTGGCTGCAAACCCGCTGACCGGCCTTAAACTTAAACTTCCTCCTTAAACTCTAGCCCGCCATGGCCGTCGTCACCGTCGAACGCAAACCGCTCAGCCTCCTGGAGCGCACCTACCTGCCCAACATCGCCGCCGGGCTGGCGACCACGTTTAAACGCATGGTGCAACCGGTGGAGACCCTCGAATACCCCGAGCAGCGCCCGGA
>CAMCHD010000343.1 GCA_945874545.1 Akkermansia muciniphila
CCGGAGGAGTTGCGGGCGGAGGAGAGGCCGAGCACCGCGCCCTCGGACACCGTGACGGGGCCGGTGAGTTGATTCACGAAGGCTTTGTTCTCCTGGCCGTAGACGGTGAGGAAGGCGTTGCCCGAGAAGGTCAGCGGCTCGGCGGCGAAAGTCTTGGTGCCGACCGCCTGGCCGAAATTCTGGATGAGGAGGGTGGCGTTCTCGACGGTGGTGCCGGAAGACGTGGCACCAAGGGAGTTGGGTGCGCGCAGGTCGAGGACGCCGGCGGTCACGGTGAAGGCACCGGTGAAGTCGTTGCCCGGATCGACATCGGACGAGCGACCGAGGGAGAGGATGCCGGTGCCGGATTTGGTGATCGCGCCGTCGCCGGAGATTCTGCCGCCGAGACGGATGGTGATGTTGGTGGCGGTGTCGGTGTTCAGGGTGGCGCCGCCGGTGCCCACGGTGAAGGCGAGGACGTCGTTGGTGATCGTCGCGGCGCCCTTGAATCGCAGCGAGCCGCCGCCCGACAAGTCCACCGCGGTCGTGGTGGAGCCGAGGTTCGCGATGGTGGTGAAGCTGAGGGTGCCGCCAAGGACGTCGAGGCCACCGGTGAAGGTGTTCGTGGCGGTGAGTTCGAGTTCGCCGGCGTTCACGGTCACGCCGCCGGTGTTGGCCAGCACGTTTGCGATGGTGGTGATGCCTGGGCCGGTCTGGCTCACCGCGCCCGCGCCGCCGATGGAGCCGCCGGAGAGGCTGAAGGGCTTGGCGGTGTTGTTGAAGATGGCCGAACCGACCGAGACGCTGCCCTGCACCGTGATCGCCGTGGTCGTCGCGTTGTCGTCGAAGATCACATTGTCGCCGCCAAAAAACGTGGAGGGGGCGGAACCGTTGTTCCAGTTGGGCACGGCGGCGACGTTCCAGACGGTGGGATTGGTCGCGTCGGCGCCGGTCCAGGTGAGGGTCTGGGCGGCGGCGGCGGCGGGGGTGAACCAGAGTTCGGTATCCCCGTTTTGCAGGGAGAGCGTGCCCGGGCTGCCGACGCTGAAGGACACCCCGGAGAGCCCGGCGGTGCTGGTCAGCACCAGATAGGGTGTGGCGACGGTGCCGGGGGTCGAGGGGGTGACGACAACCGTGGCGCCGGCCGCGCTGAGGGAAGAGGCGGAAAGGGCGGTCGAGGTGGCGGGATCGAAGTTCAGGTAACTGAAACCCGGCTCGAAAACCAGGGCGCCGGTGATCGCGCCCTCGCCCGAGAGCGTGGCGCCGGATGCGAGGCCGACGCCGCCGCCGGCGGAGGCGGAGGCTCCGAGGCTGAGCACGGCGGACGAGTTTACCGTCACCGGCGAGGAGATGGTCCCGCCCAGCGCGAGCGTGCCGGCCTCCACCGTGGTGGTGCCGAGGTAGGTGTGGGTGCCGTTGATGGTGAGCGTGCCGGCGCCGTATTTGGCGAGATGCACGTTGTTTTCGTTGGTTTCGGAGCCGCCGATCACGCAGGTCGTGTTCACCGTGCCGGACGCGATGCGAAGGGTGCCGGCGGAGGGGAGATCGGAGGCGATGCCGGTGATCCTCGTGGCGATGGTGGACGACGTGGTGAGCGCGTTGATCGTGATCTGGCCGCCGACGGCTACGTTCATGACGTTCGCCAGGTTAAAATCGCGCCAGGTCTGTTCGTCGTCGCGGGTCTCGCCCAGCACCAGGCGGGCGTTGGCGGTGGGGGGGAGGAACCCGGCGGCGCCGAGGGTGAAGTTCGTGGCGGCGAGGCCGGTCTGATCGCCGGCGATGATCAGGTCGCCCGCCCACGCGCCGTTGCCGCTGCTGTTCTGCAAGGTGGCCAGGCCCGTAATGGGTCCGGCGATACGAGTGTCCGAGGTGCCGCCGTTGTTCCCGTAGCGGAGGGTGTAGTTGGTCGTGCTGGCCGGCGCGAGGGCGATGCCGCCGTTGATGCGAAGCGTGGTGGTGTCGGGCGTCTGGCGGTTGTTGTAGACCAGGAACAGGGAACCCAGCGGGGCGGCCGTGGCGAAGGTCCTGACCAGAACCGGCTCGTCGATCACCGCGTTGCTCGCGCCGGAGGTGGCCTGGATGCCGTAGGAATTGCTGCCGCTGTTGGTGCCGCGATAGGCGAGGGTTCCGGTGCCCTCGGCCAGGGTGAAGGCGTTGCCGAGGACGGTGCGCACCACCTCGACGGGGGTGTCGATGGTGGCGGTGCCGTTCGCGACTGCGAAAGTGAGGGTGGCCGGTCCGGAAAGATCGGGCAGGATGTCGTCGCTCCAGTTGGCCGGCGTGCTGAGGTTCGTATCCGGGGAGGCGCCGCCGTCCCAGGTCGTGCTGGCGCCGGCGGTGGCGGCGAGGGTGATTTGCGCAAGCAGGAGGGCGGCGAGGCGGGGGCGATAGGGGCGATTCATGGCGGGCGGGGGTTGGGGTAAAGTGAACCCGAGGCGGATTCCCGGGATGGACCGACACTATACTTCCGGACGGCGCCCGGAGATATAAACGAGCGCGCCAAAAATGTGCATAATTCTGACACAACGCGGCTCCGGCCTGGCCGCTCGATGTCGTGCGCCGCGCGCGGATGCCGTCCGCGCGCCGTCGCCTTCCGCCCCGGCACCGCGGCACGAACACGGATCGTCGGGACGCCGCCGGGCGCGGCGCCAGATGGACAAGGGTAACGCCGCGGCACCTTTCCGAGCGCTAGGTGTCCCCCCGGGTGATCGCGGGTGCCCGCGATGGCGCGGCCGCCCGGGGCGGTGGTTGCCGCGATCGAGATCGGGAAGGGTGGCGCCGGTGGTATGCGGTCGCACCGGCCGAAGGCCGTATCGGCGGGAGAGACACGGTGAGGCCCCGGCTCCGCGGCCCCGTCGTCCGCGGCCGATCACGACCCCGGGTGCGGGCGCGACCAACGGATTCCGGCGGCCGAGACCGGTTGGCGTTAAAGGTAATGTTTTGTGCGCGCCCACGCATATCTGCGGGCCCGGGCGTGTGCTACGGTGAGACAGGGTTCGGTTTCCCCGGACTCATTTCCCCCGGGAGCAAAGCCAAGCCCCTCCCGCCCGCCCCGATTCCATCATGAAACCCACCATCCGCCCCGGCTCCGTCGGGAAACCCCGCGGCTTTACCCTCATCGAGCTGCTCACCGTCATCGCCATCATCGGGATTCTTGCCGCCATCATCATACCGACCGTCGGCTCGGTCCGGAAAAGCGCCTACAAAGCCCAGTGCGCGAGCAACCTGCACCAGTTCGGCATGGCGGTTAACCTCTACCGCAACGACCACCGCAACCGCTTGCCGGACGGCGAGGGCATCGATGGCAGCGGCGCCGCGAACAACGCCAATCTACAGTGGATCGGCCCGAACCTGCGCGATCTCCTCATCGGCACCGCCGGCGTAGCGAAATCCGGATACGGCATGACCTGGGAGATGCTTTTCTGCAAAGGAAACCAGACCTATGCCGCCACCTGGATGACCGAGGCCCAGCGCACCACCACGACTCCCGGCGGGGTGCCCATCGGCTACCTCTACCTGCCGGGCACCACCGCGAGCATCGCGACCTCGCAGGGCCCGGCCACCTCCATCTACCGCCGGCTCGCCGAGCCCCTGGGCTACCGCCTGATCGCCACCGATCTGAATCGTGAATACAACGGCAGCTGGGCGGGCGGCGCCAACCACTCCAACGACGACAACCTGCTCGGCGGAAACCACCTCTACGTGGACGGCTCGGTCCGTTGGGTGGAGGGCTCGGC
>CAMCHD010000344.1 GCA_945874545.1 Akkermansia muciniphila
AGCTCGGGGGGAGGAGCGATTTCCTCGGGCGTGGCGAGCAGGCGCAGTTTGCGCACCCACTCCCCCGGGGCGAGCTGGCCGGTGACGAGCGAGAGCGGGATGGACGTCAGCATGCCGAATAGGATGGGGGCCAGCCAGGCGGCGAAGGCGGGGTCGATCCAAAGGGCAAAAAGCCCCCAGCCGACGCCAAACAAGGTATGACCGGCGTGGGTAAGGATGGCTTCGCGCCACTCCGGGTCGCCGTCGGCGCCGCGGCGCTGGGCCACCCAGGCGACGCCGCGGCCGGCGAGGGTGAGGAAGATGAATTTCGAGTGGAACAACATCAGCACCGGGGCGAGCAGGGTGAAGATCGCGGTCTCGCCGATCGCGCCGACGATCACCCGGCACCAACCGCCGAAACGCTCGGCCTCGCCGGGCAGGCGGCGGAGATCGAGGATGGCGAGCACCTTGGGCAAAAACAGCAGCCCCAGGGTGCCGGCGAAAAGCAACAGCGCCTGGGACTGGAAATCGAGCCTCAGGTAGCGGGCAAAACTGTCGATCGGCAGGGGCGTGAGACCGGTGGACGCGTAGCGCCAGGCGATGACGGTGGAAATGATCAGAAAGGCCAGCCAGAGGGGCGAGGCGAGGTAGGCGAGGATGCCGAGCGCGAGGTGGAGTCGGTTGGCGGCATGCAGTCCCCGGGCGGTGACGAGCCAGGCGTGCTGGAGATTGCCCTGGAGCCAGCGGCGGTCGCGTTTGGCGAAGTCGATGAGGTTGCCCGGGCACTCCTCGTAGCTGCCTTCCAACCCGACCGCGAGCCAGACCGACCACCCGGCCCGGCGCATGAGGGCGGCCTCGACGTAATCGTGGCTCAGGATGCGGCCGCCGAAGGGCTCGACACCGGGCAGGTCGGGCAGGGAGCAGTGCTCGATGAACGGCGCCACGCGGATGATGGCGTTGTGCCCCCAGTAGTTGGCCTCGCCCTGCTGCCAGAAGTTCAAGCCGGCGGCAAAAACCGGTCCGTGGAGCCGCGAGGCGAATTGCTGGAGCCGGGCGAAAATGGTCTGGCCGTTGACCAGCCGGGGCACGGTCTGGATGATGCCTGCGCCGGAGTTTTTCTCCATCAGGCGGACGAGCTTGGTGATGGCCTCGCCGGTCATGATGCTGTCGGCGTCGAGCACCACCATGTAGCGGTAACGTTTGCCCCAGCGGCGGCAGAAGTCGGCGAGGTTGCCGGCCTTTTTGTTCAGATTGACCCGGCGTTTGCGGTAAAAAATCCGGCCGCGGGCGCCCAGCTGGCGGGTGAGCGCGACCCAGGCCGACTCCTCCTCGATCCAGCGGTTGGGGTTGGTGGTGTCGCTGAGGATAAAAAAATCGAAGGCCTCGAGCTGACCGGTGGCCTCGAGCGAACGGTAGATCACGCGCAAGCCCTCGAGGATGCGCGAGGTGTCCTCGTTAAACACCGGCATGACGATGGCGGTCGGCGCGGTGACGGGCCGGGCCTCGTCCTCGGGGGCGAGCGAGTTCAGGATGCGGTTGGCGTCGCCCCGTCCCATACGGCAGAAATACCCCACCACGGCCTGCACCGCGCCAAAGGCCACGAGGGAGAACAGGACGGTGAAGAGGAAGAGGTGGAAAATCTTCAACCCGTCGATCGCATCCACCCGCCAGTGCAAATCGGCCATGAGCAGCACGGCCGGACCGGTGAGCAGGAGCGTGAGGGTCGCCACGAGGATGCGGCGCTGGGTGATGCGGGTGCCGTCGAGCAGGGCGGGATCAAAACGCGGGGACGCGGGCATGGAGCGGAAGGGCGGACGGATTTCGAAAAGGCGGACTCAATGGGTGAAGAACCAGACGGCGGCGAGCAGGCCGACAAACAGCAACCAGCCGAGGCCGGCGCGAAGCAGGGGCCAGCGCGCGAAGGTTTTCCAGGCCTCGTCGGCGACGTTCGCGATGGGGCCAAAGTCCATCGGACGGGGGAACATGCTGGTGATCTCGATCTCCGGGCCGGCCTCGATGTAGGCCGCGCGCATGGCCTCGACCAGCTCCGCCGGCGGCGGAGCGTCGGCGAGAAAGTGCTGGGGCCACCGGGCGGGAACGTCGGCCAGGACCAGGGCGATGCGACCTCGGGTGCCGAGCCGCTCGTCGTCGGGATCGGCGGCGTCGCCCAGCACCCGGGCGAACCAGGCGTTGGTGCGGCGTTCGGCCTCGCGCATGGCGAGCCCGACCGGATCCCCGCCCCGGGGCGCGCCGGCCCGGGCGTCGCGGATCACTTCCATGACCAGCCGGTTGAGCAGAATACGGCTCTCGATCTGATGGGCGCGAAAATAGCTCTCGACGCGCAGAAAGGCCTCGTCCCAGGCCGATCCGGCGAGATCGGTCGGGGAGCAGGCGGGCGCGGCGGCGACGTCGACCGGATCGGGCTTCATTGCAGCCAGGTGTAGACCCAGGTCTCGGAGACGGGCTCGTAACCGTCGCGCAGACGCACCCGCAATTCGACCGGGCGGGGCTTGGACAGACCCTCCGGCGGGGCTTCGCCCGCGACCTGGACCGCCACCCGCCAGCCATCGATGCCCGGGTGGCGTATCAAGGTCTGATGCAAAAGCGTCGCCCCCGGGCCGACGTCGATCTGGGCGCCGAGATTTTCCGGATTTCGTTCACCGATACCCGCGCCGGCAAAATCGACCCAATAAAGCTGTCCCCAACCACCGCCGGGCAGACCTCCGATGCGGGTCGAAACCACGCGGGCGAGTTTGTCGTCGGGAGGCTGCTCGAGCGACCAGACCTGATTGTAGGCGAAGGAGAAGGGCTGGCCGGGGACGGGTTTTTGATCGGGCACCCAGTAGGCGACGATGTTGTCGCCGTATTCGTTGATCGTGGGCAGCTCCGCGAGCCGCACGTGGCCGCCGCCCCAGTCGCCGACCGGCTCGATCCAGCAGCTCGGGCGTTCGTGATAACGCGCCTCAAAATCCTCGTAGGCGGCGATCGACCGCTCGCGTTGCAGCAGACCGAAACGGACGGGTTTCACCGCGCGAAGCTCGGTGTTGAGGATGGCCCGCGGATTCTGCAAGGGGCGCCACAACCGGGCGCCGCCGGCGGTGTGCACCAGGAGGCCGTCCGAATCGTGAACCTGCGGCCGGGGATCGCCGGAGGGCCGGTCGGAATTTTTCCCGAACCAGAACATGCTGGTGAGCGGGGCGAGGCCGGGGAGGTCGATCGGGCCGCGGGCATGCAGTTCCGCGCGGACCGCGATGACGGTGGGACGGCCGGGATGGACGATGAATTCGTAGGCGCCGGCGATGCGAGGGCTGTCCAGCAGGGCGTAGAGGGTGATGGCGGCCGCGCCCGGGCCGGGTTTTCCGATCCAGAAATCGGTGAAGACCGGGAACTCCTCCGGCACGCCATCGACCCCCGAATCGACCGCCAGGCCTCGCGCGGAAAGCCCGTAAACCTGGCCGGCGCCGAGCGCGCGCAGGTAGGACGCACCGTGAAAAACCACGAGCTCGTCAAAAACACCCGGGCGGTTCAGCGGGTAGTGCAGGCGAAACCCGGAATAACCCAGGGTGGACCGCAGGGAACCGGGGACGCCGAGTTTCCCGTAGTCGAAAAAGTCGCGGATAAAGGGAATGGTCTGGACGTGGGTGGCGCTGAATTCGCGGACGCGCACCGCCTCGCGCACCGCCGCCGTGCGATGAAACAGGTGGAGTTGAAACGGCAGCCCCTCGTTGCGCCAAAG
>CAMCHD010000345.1 GCA_945874545.1 Akkermansia muciniphila
CACGCTGGTCGAGCTCAGGAGGTCGGCCTGGGTGCGGGCGACCGGCGAGGCGGTCACGATGAGATTTTCCAAAATGAGCGGCTCGTCCGATTTTGCGGCGGGTTCGAGAGGCGATGTTTCGGGCGGGGGAGTTTGGGCGGGCAGGGTGGCGACGCAGAGCGCGCCGCCGAGGAGAAGGGTCGAGGAAAGGGAGTGGGACATGACAGGGGTGGGCCGATGGGCCCGGACGGAGTGGGGCGCGGCGAAGCGCGCCAGAGGCGGGATACGATGCGGGAAGGCTCTCAGGCCGCGCGCGCGGGCGCGGTTGGAACCGGGGTCTCGGCGGACGCGCGTGGGGGCGCGCACCGGACTGCGGTGATGCGGCTCAGGCCGGCGAGGGAGGAGCTTGCGCCGGAGGGAGGCGATGGGCTGGCGGCGTCGGAGGGGCGAAGCACCTGGCCGCGATGGCGCAGGGCGCGGCGATGAGGTGCGGCGCGGAAAGGGCCAGGCACGGGGGCGGGGCCGTTATGCCTTGGGCGACCAAGGCGATCGCGCAGATTTCCGACGTGCCGAGTTCGTCCTGGGAAGAGGGACTGTGCCCGGAGGTCGAGTGGGTTTGCCTCGCGTCCGGACAGGTGTGCAGTCGCGCGTGGACGGTGGGAGCGTAGGCGAGGAGCCCTACCCCGAGAAGGAGCAACGCGAGCAACGTCGACAGCACCCGCCAAGGCGTGGGGAGGGCGGCAAGCTTCGGAGTTGAAGTGGGCGGTCGGGACATCGCGTGAGTCTCAGGAAAAAAGCGTTCCGATCCGGAGGTCAAGGGATGCGACCAATCCGGGAGCTGCGGGCACAAAAAAACCGACCGCGAGGTCGGTTTGGAGGCGAGACGGTGAGCGACCGGTTCAGGCGGTGGCGACGGGCTCGACGACGGCGACCTTGCGGCGGGCCTTGTCGAACTGGACTACGCCGTCCTTCAGGGCGAAGAGGGTCCAGTCGCGGCCGATGCCGACGTTTTCGCCGGCGTGCAGCTTGGAGCCGCACTGACGGACGATGATGTTGCCGGCGATGACCGCCTGGCCGCCGAACTTCTTGACGCCGCGACGCTTGCTTTGGCTCTCGCGACCGTTGCTGGTTGTGCCTGCACCTTTTTTATGGGCCATGACTTAGGATCTCCGGTTGGTTTTTGGTTAGAGTGGGGAGGGGAGATCAGGCCGAGATGGTCTGGATCTTGATCACGGACAGTTCCTGGCGGTGACCGCGCTTGCGCTGGTAGCCCTTGCGCTTGCGCTTCTTAAACACGATGACCTTGTCGCCGCGTTTGTTTTCGAGGATCTGGGCGGTGACTTTGGCACCGGCCAGGGTAGGGGTGCCGACCTTGAAGGAGGCGCCTTCACCGGAGGAGAGAACCTCGGTGATCTCGATGATGGAACCGGCCTCGGTGTTCGGGAAACGGTTTACGAAAAGGACGTCGCCTTCGGTGACGGCGAACTGCTGACCCTGGGTTTTGATGGTCGCTTTCATGGAAATAAAGGCGAGACAACAGAGTCTGGTTTCGGACCGTGCAAGGACAATTTGGCGGCCCGAGGAAAAACTTTGGGCGGGGGAATACCCGGTCAGAGGCGTTCGGCGATGGCGACAGCCTTGAACAGGGCGGAGCCTTTGTTGACCGTCTCCTGGAATTCGCTCTCGGGCACGCTGTCGGCCACCACGCCGGCGCCGGTCTGGATGTGGATGCGGCTGTCCTTTAGCAGGGCGGTGCGCAGCATGATGCAGGTGTCGCTGTTGCCATCGTAGCCGAAGTAGCCGAGGGCACCGGCGTAGAAGCCGCGCTGGACCGGCTCGGTGGCGGCGATGATCTGCATGGCGCGGATCTTCGGCGCGCCGCTGACGGTGCCGGCGGGGAAGGTGGCGCGCATCAGGTCGAAAGCGGTTTTGTCCGGTGCGATGCGGCCCTCGACCTGCGACACGATGTGCATCACGTGCGAATAGCGCTCGATCACGAAGCTCTCGGGCACGGTCACGGAGCCGAACTGGCAGACGCGGCCGATGTCGTTGCGGGCCAGGTCGACCAACATGAGGTGTTCCGCGCGTTCCTTGTGGTCGGCGAGCAGGTCCTTTTCGAGGGCGAGGTCCTCGGCCACGGTGGTGCCGCGTTTGCGGGTGCCGGCGATGGGGCGGATCTCGACCAGGCCGTCGGTCAGGCGCACGTGGACCTCGGGCGAGGCCCCGACGATGGCGAAGTCGCCGGCGTCGAGGATAAACATGTAGGGCGACGGGTTGACGGTGCGCAGGGCGCGGTAGAGCTCCAGCGGGGTGCGGTCGAAGTCCTTCGAGAATCGCTGCGAGGGCACGAACTGGATGATGTCGCCCGAGCGGATGAACTCCTGGCCGGCGGTCACGGCTTGCTCAAAAGCGGACTGGGTGAAATTGCCGCGCGGGGTGGCCACAAACCCGGGGTCGATGAGCGGGGCGGGCGCGAGGGTGCTGGGCTGGGCGATGAGGGCGTGCAGGGCCTCGAGCTCGGCGACGGCGCGGGCGTGGGCGGCGGCGGGGGCCTCGCCGTCGGCGATGCGGGCGTTGACGCAAAGGCGCAGGGTTTGTTTCGCGCGATCAAAGATCAGGAGCGAATCCGACAGCATGAAGTAGAGCAGGGGAGTGCCGAGTTCGTCTTTGGCCGGGGCGGGGATGCTGGGTTCGATGCGCGTGGCGTATTCGTAGGCGATGAAGCCCACCGCGCCGCCGGTGAAGCGTGGCAGGCCGGGGAGTTTCACCGGCTGGTGGCCGGCGAGTTCGGCTTCGACCAGGGTGAGCGGATCAGGCGGGGTGGGGACGGTGCGGTCCGGTTGGCCGGGCTCCTGGATCAGCGTGGTCACCGGGCCGCAGGCCAAGGTTTTGCGCGGGCGGCAGCCGATGAATGAATAACGCGAGAGGGTGTCGCCGCCCTCGACCGATTCGAGCAGGTAGGACGGGCCATGGGCGCGGAGCTTGGCGTAGGCCGAGACGGGAGTCTCGAAGTCGGCCATCAGGTCGGCGTAGACCGGGATAAGGTTGCCCTGCGCGGCGAGGCGGGCGAAGTCGGCGGCGGAGGGGAGGATGGTCATGGGCGGAGAAGAAGCTAGGAGTTAGGAGCCAGGAGAAGAAATAGCGGTGGAAACGGTGGGCTTGGTTCTAGATTCTAGCTCCTAACTTCTAGATTCTTGTCCGCTACTCACTCCACCGTGACCGATTTCGCGAGATTACGGGGTTTGTCCACGTCGCACTTGCGGGCCACGGCGATGTAGTAGCTCAGGAGCTGGACCGGGATGGTGGCGAGTATGGGCAGGGCGGCTTCGTGGCAGTCGGGGATGGTGATGACCTCGTCGGCCAGGCCTTCGGGCAGCTCGACGCTGTCGGGGGCGATGGCGATGATCAGGCCCTTGCGCGCCTTGATCTCCTGCATGGAGGAAACGACTTTGTTGAACAGTTCCCCCTTCGGCACGAGGAACACGCTCGGGCATTCCTCGCTGATCAACGCGATGGGGCCGTGCTTCATCTCGGCGGCCGGGTAGCCCTCGGCGTGGATGTAGGAGATCTCCTTGAGCTTCAGCGCGCCCTCCAGGGCGATGGGGAAGAGGGAGAGGCGGCCGAGGAAAAGGAAGTCGTTGAAACGCGCGTAGCGGAGGGCGATCTCGCGAATGTGCGGGGCCTGTTCGAGCGCGCGGCGGGCGAGGTCGGGCACGCGACGCAGGCCGGC
>CAMCHD010000346.1 GCA_945874545.1 Akkermansia muciniphila
GGGGTAGAGGTAGTAGGCGTCGCCGAAAACCCGGATCGAGGGGTCGGCGGTGAATCCATCCAAAACCGGGGTAGGGGGCTGGGGTGCGTTCATGGCGGAAGCGGCGGTTGAGGTTAAAAAAGTCAAAAGGCAGAAGGCGGCGAGGGGAGTGGGATGCATACGCTTACTAAGTTTAGCCGTTTCCGCAGAGCCAAGCCCTTCGCGGGGCAGCGGGCGTTTAGGTCAAGGCTTTGGGACTCATCGTCACCCCTGATGTGGCCGGGAGCCTCGCCGCGCAACCGGCTGGAGGGAGGGATTGATTCGCTGAGGCTCGGGGTCTTGCCCCGGCGCTGCTGCGCCGACCCTATCCCTGCCTCGAAGCCTTTGCCTTTCTTGACTCCGTCGAAACGCCATTTGTTACGCAAATGGCGGAGAGGGAGGGATTCGAACCCCTCGGAGCAAACAACAGAAAGCCTTCGTTTAGTGTGCTTTATGTTGTGGGTTAGTAGTTTAGAACAGGACAAATGAAGCACAAAGGGGCAGTCTGTGGAAGCCTAAAACACGCTTCCTGACAAATCCGTGGCAAATAATTTGGCACGAAAAAGCCCCGCGCGCACGGTGCGGGCGGGGCTGAGGGCGTCGATCAATCTTCGTCGGGGAGCATGATCGTGAGACACGGGCGGCCGGTCTCGTCGGGGTGCGAAATGGCCTTCAAGGTGTGGAGGCGCTTGCGGCCGGTGCCGGTGATGATGACGCGAAACAGGCGCCCACCCTGCCAGACCTGCACGGGCGAAACGCGGGACATCCAGAGGATGTCATGCCAGACGCCGCGGCAGTCGTTCGTGTGCTTCGGACTCGCGACGGCCTGCTCGATGAGGGCGAAGACAGTCGCGGTCATGGCGACGTGAACGCCTGGGAAGTGCTGGGCTGAGACCTCGGCGAGGTCGCCGGTGGAGGCGTCGGCAAGGACGCCGTCGGCGATGGCCTGGGCGCGGGTGTAAACGCTGATGACGGTGAAGCCGTCGAACGGGTGGCCGGGCTGGTGAATCTGGTCGCCGGGCTGAGGTGTAGGATCACGGGAGATGTCACGCATGGGATGTCGGAGGAGTGCGCCCCAACGAGGGCGCGGATGGGAGTAGCGGGCCGCGCTACGCGGAGCCCTCAGATGGCCAAACCGAAAAAACGGCCGCCCCCGAGGGATGCCGACGGGAAGCACCGGCTGCGCAAGGTGGAGCGCAGCGGGACGGGACGCGGGACGACGCAGTCGCCAGCGCCCGCCAGCGAGCAATACCTAGAGGCGTGGACGGGCGGAGTGCGCAGCGCGGAGACCGCCAGCCGTCGCAGGTGCTACCCTAAAGGCACCCTCTGGGCACGGCCACGCACGAAGAATTCGAGCCTCCGGCGAGCGTCATTACCGCTATCGCTATTCCT
This sequence comes from Akkermansia muciniphila, assembly GCA_945874545.1. GTDB lineage: Bacteria > Verrucomicrobiota > Verrucomicrobiia > Opitutales > Opitutaceae > IMCC26134_A. Next base: position 1,411 of record CAMCHD010000346.1, read on the forward strand.
AAAGGATTGTTAATTGCTCGACATCGTAAGGGCGAGCTACGCATTTTTTGCTGTCTATCTAATTTGAACACACTTTTCAAAGTCATCGCGTTTGCGTTGCTGGCACTCTGGTTGCCGGCGACTCTGCACTGTGATCTTGAAGCGGCTAATGTTCCATTCCTTGGCGCTGGAGAGCATCATTCCACTTCTTGCCAAGAAATCTGTCGGGACGATGCATGCCATACGATTGAGGGAGAGTCTTACGGAAATTCGGCGAATCAACTGAAGATTCTGCCTCCGCCCACGTCGCTCGTTTCTTGTCTCTTAACCTTGCTTACCACTCCTGTTTTGGTGGAGCGAGAGCCGGTTTGTTTGGATGCCGATACGCCTGAGATTCAGGCCCTGCATCGCACTTGGCAGTTTGTTCGGCGCACGGCTCTGCCCGCGCGCGCACCCAACTGCGTGGCTTGATCCGTCCCTGCGCGGACGGAGTCTTGTAGCCTGATTCTGGCCTCGTGCCTCGGACGCCCATGCGCGTCGGTCGCGGCCATTTTGCCCACCCGTGTTCGTCTTTCCCAAACTCACTATGTCCCTGTTTATCCGCTTATACCGGCCCTGCCCATCACTCGGCTTGGCCCTTCTCCTCACTGCCGTGGGGGTGTCCGCCCAAGAGGCTGCACCGCCACCTCTATCGCTTGGCGCCGCGCTGCAACGCGCCGCCGAACAAAACCCCGGTCTTGCCGCACAAGGCTATTCCGAACGCGCCGCCGAGGCTTTGATCGAACAAGCCGGCTTCCGTCCAAATCCGACCTTGGACGTTTCGCTGGAAAACTTCGCCGGCACCGGCGCATTTCGGGCTTTGGATGGCGTCGAAACCACCGTGGGTGCCAGCCAAGTCATCGAACGCGGGGGGAAACGCGCCAAACGAGTTGCCCTCGCCGGTCGTGAACGCGAGGCCACCGCCAAGGAGTTCGCGGTGCATCGCGCGGAAATCCTCGCTGCCTCCGCCGCCGCCTACATCGACGTGCTCGTCGCCCAGCAACGCCTCGCGCTCGCCGGCGAGCCCTTGAAGCTGGCGCGCGAAACGGTCGCTGCTGTTGACACCCGTGTGAAGGCCGCCGTGGCCTCCCCGGCCGAAGCCGCCCGTTCCCGCGCCGCGCTCGCGTCCTCTCAGGCGGACTACGCGCGCGCCGAGGCCGGTTTGGTCAATGCCCGCGCCGCGCTCGCCGCGACGTGGGGTGGCAGCACCGCCGACGTTTCGACCGTCGCGGGCACGCTACAAATCCCGTCCGAGTTGCCTTCTGAAGACGCGTTCCTCGCCAAGCTCGCCGCGCATCCGCGCTTTGAGCTCCAGCAAGCGGTCATCGCCGGTCGTCGCGCCTCGCTTGAATTGGCGCGTTCTCAGGCCACGCAGGATGTTACCGTAAGCGGTGGCGTGCGCTTTCTCCGCGAGGGCAGCGATGCCGCGTTTGTCGCGGGCGTTTCCGTGCCGATTCCGTTTCGTAATAAAAACCAAGGCAACATCCGCGCCGCTCGCGAAATGTTGGCCGGCGCCGAACAATCCGTTCGCGCCGTCGAGGTCGAGCTTCGCGTCGCGTTCACCGCAGCCTGGCAGGATCTCGCCGCCGCGCACGCCGCCGCGCTAAATCTCCGTCGCGAGGCGTTGCCCGCGACGGAGGAAGCCTACGCCGCCGTGCGCTCCGCTTACGAGCAGGGCCAGCTTCCGCTAATCGACGTGCTCGACGCCCAGCGCTCTCTCGTCGCGCTACGTCGCGAATTACTCGACGCCGAGGCCGCCTATGCCGCCGCCCTGGCCCGCGCGGAGGCGCTCACCGATCCGTCTTTCACCGCGCTCACCGCGCTTATCACCCGTTCCTAATCTTTTTAACCACGCCTCATTTTATGAAATTCAAACTTCCTCTCACTATCCTCGCGGTCCTCGCCCTCGGCGGTGGCCTTGCCTATTATCTTATCAAAAGCGGTGACAGCCATGCTGAAACCGCCGGTGGTCACGATGACCACGCCGGAGAAGCCCCCGGTGCCCACGGGGGCGAAGAAGGCGAAGAAGGCAAAAAAGGCCCTCATGGCGGACGCCTCCTCGAAGATGGCGATTTCGCCGTCGAACTCGCCATCGCCGAAGAAGGTATCCCGCCCGAGTTCCGCGCCTGGTTCACACAAGGTGGCAAAACCGTCGTTAACTCTGCGGTGAAACTTACCGTCGTGCTCAAGCGCCCAGGCAATGTCACCGACACCTACACGTTTACTCCCGAAGGCGATT
>CAMCHD010000347.1 GCA_945874545.1 Akkermansia muciniphila
CCCACCACGGCGCCCCCGACCTCGCCCCGCCCGAGCACCGCGCCATCGTGGCGGTCGTCGCGGTGGCCAACCGCATCGCCAAATCCAACGGCCTAGGCTTCAGCGGAGACGGCGACCTCGCCCTCGACGCCCTCGGCGACGACCCGGCCTGGAAAACCTGGGAGCTCGCGGTCGGCCGCGACCTCGACGCCAACGCCTTGAACACTTTGCTGGACAACCAATGGCTCGAGGCGGTGCGGGGCGAACTGCGCTCGCTCCAACGCGCCATCGGGTGATCGACGGGAAGGGTCCGGAAGGCGCAACCCGGGCTCAACCCCGCACGCCGCCCCGCGCCACCCGCAGCACCGCCCCGGTGATGAGCTGGCCAGACGGCCCGTGCAGGTTGGCTTCGCCGGCGTGGGTCGCCCAGGGCAGACGCAGAAAGACGTGCGGCACGCCGGCCTTCGCCAGCGCCGCCGCCAGCCGTTCGCTGTGGCGGCACCAGACGAGCTCGTCGAGCACGCCGTGGATGATGAGGGTGGGCGGCGCGCCGACGTGCACCAGTTTCTCCGCGCTGCCACTGCGAAACAACTCCGCCCGGGCCCCGTCCGGCGCGCCCCCGAGGAATTGGCGGAGAAGTTTATCCGAGTTGAGCGCGTCTTTTTCCGAGCGGATGGACCAGACGAACTCGAGGTCGAAACAGCCGTAGAGCGCCACCACCGCGCGCACCCCGGGCAGGGCCTCCCCGTAGGCGACGGCGGTCGCGATTTGCGCCCCGGCGCTGCGGCCGAGCAGCGTGAGTCGCTCCGCGTCGACGCCGAGGCGCGCCGCGTTCGCCCGCACCCAGGCCACGCCGGCGCGCACGTCGTCGCGCTGGGCCGGCCAGCGGTGGGCCGGCGCCAGCCGGTAGCTCAGGGCCGCCACCGCCACGCCGCGCTCCGCCAGCCAGTGGTTAAATGCCGCCAACTGGGTGCGGTCACCGCTGTCCCAGCCGCCGCCATGCACCAGGATCACGCAGGGAACGCCTCCGACGGCCGACGGCCCCGCCGGCCCCGCCGGCCGATAAAAGTCCAGGGGCAACCCGTCCGCGTCATGCGTCTCCACGGCCACCCGCGCCGTCGCGAAAGGGGCGCGCGCCAACCGCGACCAGGACCAGAGCGGCGCCGCCTTCCCTTCCGGAGTCGGGCCAAATACCTCCGCCAGCTGCCGCTCCGCCGGGCCGGCCAGCCGCGCCGCGGCCACCGCCGGCTTGGCGAACAAAAACGCCGCCGCCGCCGCGAGGGCGGCCGCTCCCACCCGCAGGACCAGCGCCCCCGCGCCGTCCGCCGCCGCGAGGGACCACACCGCGCCCGCGGCCAGGAGCGCCGCCAGCCAGAACCAGATGTGCCCCAGCTCGGTCGCGATCAAGGCCACCAGCCAGGTGCGCCGATTCCGCGCCGGCACGACCGCGAAACGCGCCGCCGCCCACAAACCCGCCGCCGCCAGAATCATTGCCGTGCCCATGGCCGCCGACGCAAGTCACGCCCACCCGACGCCGCAAATGCCAAAGCACCGATCGGCGCCGGGCCCGACTCAAACCGCCGCGACCGCGTCCAGCACCGGGCCGCAGGTCCGCACGAGCTGCTCCTGGGTAAAGGGCTTGGTCACCACCGGCCGCCCCCAGCCCGCCAGCTCCGCTTCCTCGCGTTCGCCGCCGGCGTAGCCGGTGATAAAGACCACCCGCCGCGCCGCCTCGGGGTCGCGTTTGAGCAGCTCGGCGTAGAACTCGCTGCCGCCCATGCCGGGCATGAGCAGATCGACCACGATGAGGTCGAAGCGCGTGCGCCGCACCGCCGCCAGCGCCTCGCGACCGTTCGCCACCGTCTCGACCCGACAGCCAAAGGACCGGCGCAACTGCTCCTGCAACAGGTGCCGGATCACCTCCTCGTCATCCACCGCCAGCACCACTTTCGCCCCGTCTGCCGGCCGGAACACCGGTCGTTCGTCCGGTTGGAACAAGACCACGGGCTCCTCCGCCGCGTGCAGCGGCAGGGTGACGGTGAACACCGAGCCCTCGCCCGGCTCGCTGCGCACCGCGATCTCGCCTCCGTTCTGCCGCACGATGCTCAGGCAAATGCTCAAACCCAGGCCGGTGCCGCGATCCGGCCCCTTGGTGGTGTAGAAGGGGTCGAAGATGCGCCGCTGCGCCTCAGGGGCGATGCCCACCCCGTTGTCGCCGACTTCCAGCCGCACCGCCGAACCGGCCGGAGCCAGCGTCACCCGCAACAACGGTTCGGGCCGGCCCTGCATGGCGTCGATGGCGTTGGCCCCGAGATTCATCACGACCTGCTTCACCTGTCCGGCGTCCGCCCGCACCCAGACCGGCTCGACCGGAAGCTCCCGCGCCACCCCGCAGCGCGCCGCCTGCAAACGAAATTGCAGCATCTCCAGGGCCTCTTCCACCGCCAGGCGCAGATCGATGCGACGCGCCTCCGGCCCGGCCGGCGCGGTCAGCTCGCGCAGCTGTTTCACGATCCTCGCCGCTTCGTCCACCGAGCGGGTGATCAGCGTCGAGTAGGCGCGCGCGTTGCCCGCCTCCTCCATCTGGAGCAGCTCGGCGAAGCCCCGCACCGGGGTGAGTTTGTTGTTCAACTCGTGCGCGATCCCCCCGACCAGGGATTCGAGCAGGGATTGTTTTTCGCGCAGCGCCGCCTGGCCCTCCAGGGAACGCTGCTCGGTGATGTCGTCGAGACAGGCGCAGGCCTGGCCGGTCTCGCGAATCCACCCGAGCGAACAACGAAACAAACGCGGCCCCGCGCCCGGCACCTGGAGGGTAAATTCACGCGTCGGCGCGTGTTCCCGGCCCTGCTCGCAAGCCTCGAGCATGCGGCGAAACTCGGCCCGGTCGCGCTCGACGATGCGATCGGTGAGCGAAAATCCCCGCGCCTCGCCCGCGCCCAGGAGCTCGGCCAGCCGCCGGTTGCGCTCCTGCACCCGGCCCGAGGCGTCGAGCAGGGCCACGCCGAGCGCATGATTTTCCATCAAACCAAAATACAGCCCCTTGGACTGCCGGATCTCGTGGTTGGCTTGAAAGAGCTCGACGTTCTGCCGCTGCAGTTGGGTCCGCTGCGCCCTCAATTCCTCCAGCTGCTCCGCCACCATGCGGGATTGCACCTGCGCCAGGGTCTCGGCCCGGATCAAGCCGACCAACACCCCGTCCGCCCGAACCAGCACCACGTCCTCGACAAAGGCCACCCCGCGCCGGGCCACCGCCAAGGCCACCACCTCGGCCAAGGGCCGGCGGGTCGAGACCACCAGCGGGTTTGGCGCCAACGCCGCCTCGACCCGGGTCTGGCTGTAGAGCGAAAATCCAAAACGCGAGCCCAGCATCTGCCCGACCTGCACCCGCGAACAAAGCCCGAGCGGACGACCCTCGCCATCCGTCACCGGCAAAAAATCCACCCCGCCCGCCGAGAAAGCGCGCTGCGCCTGCTCCAGCGTGGTGCCGGCCGGCAGCGAGCCCCGGTGGTGCACCAAGGCGAGCAGGGGCGCATCGGCCGACGCGTCGATAGACACGTCGGCCGGGAGGGCGCCCGGCTCTTCCACTGGTCTCATTTCAGGAGCTAACGGCACAAACCGCGCCCGGACCATCTCGCCAAAGTAAAAACCGCGCGACGAAAACCCCGCC
>CAMCHD010000348.1 GCA_945874545.1 Akkermansia muciniphila
GTCACTCCCAGTTCCTCGGCGATCGCCCTCACGCTGCGGTCTCTCCGCAAGGTCAGTTCCGCCGCATGGCGTTTGTAGGTCTCGTCAAAATGCCGGCGCTCACGGCGCCCGGCCTGGTTCTCGTTCGGTTTGTTCATGGTGTCCTTGCCTGCTGCCCGCTCCCCGCACCTCCGCGCCGCCGACGGGGCGCTTCCTGTGGCAAGCTCTTTGGCTCCTGTCCTCGGAAGCGCCCCGTCGGCTAGACGTCAACTCGGGCGGGCCTCTGTCCACCAAATCGAGGTAGTCGCAGAACACCAGGACTGTTCGTGCAACCTTGTCTGAAAGCTATTGTGAAAACCGTCTCGATCGTCATCCCTTCGTTACCCCCTCGTTACGAAGAATGCCCCGAATGCTCCGCTCCTCCCCGGACTTTTCATGCCTGCTTGCCCGGGTCCTGATCGGCTGGTTTCTGATTTGCGGTCTGGCGACGTTGTTTGCCAACGACCCCGGCGGCGGCGCGCCCGGCGTCGGGGCCAACGTCACCCTCTCGACCACCTCGACGACCGCCACCCTCGACAACGGCGTGATCAACGCCGTCATGGACAAGGCCACCGGCCGCATCTTGTCGTATAAACTCAACGGCACGCAGATGGCGGATACCGCCAATCCCATCTACTACAGTATGGATGGCGGGGCGAGTTACGAACAGCCCAGCGGATGCGTCTACTCGCTGGTGAGCAGCACGGCCGACATGGTGCACATCATGACGAAACGCACGTGGAACGCCAACGCGGGCTATAAGCACGTCTTCGACATCGAGCTCCACTACATCCTGCGCCGCGGCGACACCGGGCTCTATGCGTATGCCGTGCTGGATCACCCGGCCAACTATCCCGCCACCAGCGTCGGCGAATGGCGCATCGTCTGGAAACTGGCCCGCAACACACCGAGCACGTTCATGTTTGAGCGCGGCTATGTGGACGACGACCGCAAGGGCGAGATGCCCACCTATGCCGACTACCAAAACGCGTCCCCCACCAGCATCGGGGAAATCGTGAAACTCAACACCGGCATCTGGGCCGGCCGCTACGACGGGAAATACAGTTACGCGGTCGAATACATCAAACACGGCACCTTTGGCAAAGCTAGCAACGTCGCGAAAAAAGGCGTCTGGTTCGCCCTCGGCGGCTTCGACTACTTCAACGACGGCCCGACCCATCAGGACCTCTCGATATCCGAAAGTTACCTGCTGATGCATTTTGGCCGAAACCATTTCGGCGGATCCGGCACCCAAGTCGCGGCGGGCGAGGCCTACCGCAAGATGTTCGGCCCCTTCCTGCTTTATTGCAACGCCACGACCGCCACGACCAACGCCGGCGACGCGCTCTGGGCCGACGCCAAGGCCCAGGCCGCCGCCGAACAGGCCGCCTGGCCCTACGCCTGGCTCAACAACGCCGACCACCCCGGCCCCGCCGGTCGTGGCAGCGCGACCGGCCGGTTTGTCATCACCGATCCGCTCAAGCCCTCCGTCAACGCCACGGGCGCCTGGATAGGCCTCGCCGCCCCCGAGGCCGTGGCCGGCAACTGGCAGCAACAGTCCAAGGGTTACCAATACTGGGCGCGAGTGGACGCCGCCGGAGATTTCACCATACGCGGCGTGCGCCCCGGCACCTACACGCTCCACGCCTTCAACAACGGGGTGGTCGGCGAGTATTCCAAGACCGACGTCACCATCACCGCCGGAGCTATCACGAACCTCAATACGCTCACCTGGACCATCGTCCATCCGGGCGCGAGCATCGCCTGGGAGATCGGCAGGCCCGACCGCACCGCCGCCGAGTTCCGCCACGGCAACGAGTATTTCAAGCCCTTCCTCTGGGAACTCTTCCCCGCCCAGCTCCCGAATCCTCTCGTCTACACCATCGGCACGAGCAACCCCGCCACGGACTGGAACTACGCTCACACCGCCTATCCGACCACCGATGCCAACGGGGTGACCACCCTCGGCGAATGGAAGTGGCGGGTGGACTTCACGCTCGCCGCCGTGCCCTCTGCCGGCGAGGCGACCCTCACCGTCGCCTTCGCCAGTGCCAACTACGCGCGGCACTACCTCTTCATCAACGACGAGACCACCGCGATCTCCCGCTTGAATCCCCTTGTCAGCGGCGGAAACGCCGTCCTGCGGCAGGGCATTCACGCGAAGTATTCCTACGTGGATATCAAGATTCCCGTCTCAAAACTGAGGGTCGGCGCGAACTCTTTCACCTTCAGCGCAAACACCAGCGATACCATGGGCAATCACGTGATGTATGACTACATCCGCCTCGAGTTGCCGGCCTTCCCGCCGCCGCCGCCTTCCTCAGGCCGCACCCTCACCTGGACGGGCGGCTCCACCGCCGCCGCCAACACCTGGGACGCGGGCACCACCCACAGCTTCACCACCGGCGGTAGCGCGACCGCCTTTGCCGCCGGTGACGCCGTGGTCTTCGATTCCACCGGCTCGAACGCCACGTCGGTGATGCTCGCCGGTTCGCTGGAACCGAATTCCGTCACGGTAAACTCGACCAAGAACTACACCTTCTCCGGCACCGGCGACCTCACCGGTCAAATGGGCCTGACCAAATCCGGTTCGGGTCGCCTCACTCTGTCCTCCCCCAATACCTACACGGGCCCTACGGTGATCAACGGCGGCACGCTTGGTTTCGGCAACGACGCGGCCAACGCCACCGCGCTCGGCACCGGCCCGGTGACGCTCAATGGCGGCACGCTCGCGATGTTCTATAGTAGCACGGGTGTCACCGTCACCGCGCCCTGGAACATCGAGGTGCCCGCCGGCGCCACGGCCACCTTCGCGCCCGCCTGGCGCTGCGCGCTCAATGGCAAACTCACCGGCGGGGGCACGCTCGACTACACCCTGCCCAACGGCTCCGTGCGCGCCGGCATCTTCGGCGACTGGACTGGTTTCACCGGTCGGATCAACGCCACGACCACCGGCACAGCCGACTTCCGCATGGCCCTCGACTACTCGTGGGCCGGCATGCCGAACGGTGCGCTCAGCCTCGGTGCGGGCGTGACCGCCTACTACGCCGGCAACCTCAACTCCGGCGCCGGCACGACGGTCGCTTTCGGCGAGCTCTCCGGCGTGGCCACCGCCACGCTCAAGGGCGGGGCGATCGGCGGGCGCCAGATCACCTACCGTATCGGAGGATCAAATACCGACGCGACCTTCGCCGGAACGCTGGTGGAACAAACCAACGGTCTGACCAACCTGATCAAGACCGGCTCGGGCGTCTGGACGCTGTCCGGCCCCGGCACCCTGGCCGGCACCGCCCGGGTGGAGGGCGGCACCCTGCTCGTCGCCTCCTCCCTCACCCTGGGCGCGGCGGCGGTCGTCGATGTTGCGCCGGGCGGCACCCTACAGGTCGGCGGCACGCTCGCCGCCGCCACCGTGCAGATCGCGGACGGGGGCACGTATGTCGGTTCCGGCACGCTGAACGCCGCCCTCGTCAACGGCGGGCAGGCCCTTTGCACCGGCGGCACGTTCAGGGTCAACGGAGCCGTGACCAACAACGGCACCATCCGCCTCACCGGCGGCGCCGTCCTGGCGGTCTCGGGCGGTTTTATAAACAATGGCGTGCTCGATCTCATCGACGCGAA
>CAMCHD010000349.1 GCA_945874545.1 Akkermansia muciniphila
AGGATGTCGCCGCCGGCGGAGGCGTCGCCCGCGCCGCCGGCGAGGATGCGCTCGACCGCCTCCACCGCCCCGTCGACGTAGTGCAGCGCCTCCGGCCGGGACGAGGGTTCGTCGTCCGCCGCGGCGTCGCTGCCGAGGGAATCGAGCGGGGCGTAGACGACCTCGACGGGGAAGGTGCGGCCGGAGACCTGGACGATGGGCGCGTCGTCGAAGGCCTTGGAAAAGGCCTCGGTGTCGATGGTGGCGGAGGTGACGACGATGCGCAGCTCGGGGCGCTTGAAGCGGAGGTTGCGGAGGTGGCCGAGGAGGAAGTCGATGTTGAGCGAGCGTTCGTGGGCCTCGTCGAGGATGATGGTGTCGTAGGCGCGGAGGAGGGGGTCGGACTGGACCTCGGCGAGCAGCATGCCGTCGGTCATGAATTTGACCACGGTGTCGCGCGAGGTGCGGTCGTCGAAGCGGATCTTGCAGCCGACCGCGCGGCCCCATTCGACGTTCAGCTCCTCGGCGACGCGGCGGGAGACGGACAAGGCGGCGACGCGGCGGGGCTGGGTGCAGGCGATCTGGCCGCGGGTGCCGCCGCCGGCGGCGAGGCACATCTTGGGAATCTGGGTGGTTTTGCCGGAGCCGGTTTCGCCCGCGAGGATGATCACCTGATGGCGGCCGAGCAGGCCGATGATCTCGTCGGCCCGGGCGCTGATGGGCAGGTCGGGCGGGAACTCGATGCGGAAGCGGGCGTTGGTCGCGCGTGTCTCTTCGGCAGGGGGAAGGGGTGGAAAACGGGGAGAGGATTCAGGCATCGGACGGAGGGCGCGGCGCGGGAAAACGATCACACAAGGGCTGATCCGGCCGCTGGCAATGGCATGAAAGATGTTCATGTCTGGGCGGTCCGGTGGGCGTGGCTTGAATCGTGCTCATGGGACTGGTCGTCAATTCGCGCTTACTCTCCATGCCTCAGACCATTCTCGACAGCCGCAAACTGCTCGCTTTCGCCACATTGGCTCGATTGGGAAGTTTTACGCAGGCGGCCAAGGAGTTGAATCTGACCCAGTCGGCGGTGAGTCATGCGATCAAGGCCTTGGAACGGGACCTGGGGTGTCGTCTTTTTGATCGCATGGGTCGTGCGGTGACGATTACGCCGGCGGGCCTGCAGCTGTTGCAGCACGCCGGGGTGATTCTGGCGGAAATGCAGCACGCGCGTTCCGACATGGCGGCGTTTTCGGGTTAGTTGCTCCGCGTTCGGCTCGTAGGTGGGTAGGAGCGGGTAGCGAGACGGGGAGAAAATGGGGAAAATCAGGGCTTGCCTGAGGACCGGCGGATCGGTGGGGTTCTCCTCCCTCATCTGCCCGGGTGGTGGAATTGGTAGACACGCAGGTCTCAGAAGCCTGTGCCTAACAGCATCACGGTTCGAGTCCGTGCCCGGGCACCATTGGGAGACGGAGTTTTGGACTCGTTCCCGTGCTCGGCGCGGAGTTGGTCGCGATTTGGTTGGGCCTCCGGCCCGGCGCAGTTCGCTGCGGTTAGGAAGGTTGTAGCGCGATCGGTTGCGCGATGGGTCGGTGGGCGGTGGTTTCAGTATCTTGGAGCCGGCTCACGCCCCGGAGCAGGCTATCGTAAGGGAGCAGGGTGGTGGTGCCCCGGCAGGCCTGGCCGTCGGTGAGGCGATGGAAGGTATGGGGGCCGAGGTCCACCTCCACGCTGCGGCGGTTGTAGTTGAATAGAAACTCGACCGGTCCATCGGCTCCCACGCGGCACTTTCGCACGACGCCCCGCGGCAGGACCGTGCGCTCCAGGCCGATCTCGGCGGCCAGGAATTCATAAAACGCCCACGTGCCCGCCTCGGCGAGACGGGCCCCGAGGTAAAACGTTTCGCCGTTTCCGCAATGGTGACGAAGGATGACCGGCAGGCCGGTGTGAAAATCCGACTCCAAGGTGGCCAGAACCCGGGCGCCCTCGGCATGGATCCGCTCGATGATATCCAGCGCATGCGTCTCCCTCGCCCGGCCAAACATATCGCCGCGGATGATCGTGTTTTCGTCGTCGTGCAGGTAGTCCACCTCTTCGTTCCAGAGGCCAAAAACCTCGCGCAGGCGCGGGCCCGGGAAACCGCCGCGCCAACAAAGATTGTGGGGGTCCACATAACCGGTCAGGTAGGTGGCGACCCAGACGCCGCCCTGCTCGGTGAAAGTGGTCAGGCGTCGCGCGGTTGCCTCGCTCAAGGAATATAGGGCCGGCGTGATCACCGCCCGGTAGCCGGATAGATCCGTTTCGACCGACACCAGATCGACCTCGACACCGGCCGTGCGCAACGCGCGGAAATGCTCGATACAGGCCTCGGTGTAGCGATCGCCCGAATCGCCCGCCTTGGGGCCGACCGAGGCTTCGAGGGCCCAGCGGGCCTCCCAATCATAGATCATCGCCACCGCCGCTCGGCGCGGCGAAAAGCCGACCACCGGGGAGAGCGAAGCGAGCACCCGGCCCACCTCGGCGCACTCCCCGAATACCCGGGAGCCGTCGCCGCCCTCGTGATCCACCACGGCGCCATGAAATTTTTCACAACCGCCGCACCCTTTTCGCCACTGGAAATAATGCACCACATCCGCCCCGTTGGCGACCGCCTGCAGCACCTCCTGAAGGTGAACTCCGGGGCGTTTTAGTTTATTGATTTTGCCCCAGTTGACCGAACTGGGCGAGCACTCCATCAATAACCAGGGCTTTCCGCCCGCCAATCCCCGCATAAGACTATGGGTAAAGTCGGTCGAAAGGGCTCTGCGCCAGGCGTCGTCCCGGTCGTCCGGCATCGGGTATACGTCGTTTGATATACAATCGAGCGCACCCGCCCACCGCCAGTAATTGGTCGCGCGGTTCGTGCCCATAAAGTTCGTCGTGCAAGGCACGTCGGGTGTGAGTTCCCGCAGAGGCGCCATCTCGTTCTCCAAAAACGAGACGTGCTGGTCGTTGCTATAGCGCAACCAATCCACACATAAACCGTCTATACTCGGGTCGTGGGTCGGGATCTGCGACCAATCGGTGAAGGTGTGATTCCAAAAGGATGTCCACCAGACCCGATTCAGCCGGTCGAGGCTCCCGTAGCGGCGGCGCAACCAGGCATGGAACGAGTGTTTGCAAAGCTCGCAATGGCAGTCCCCGTTGAACTCGTTTCCGATGTGCCACAAGGCCAGGGCGGGGTGTTGGGCGTAGCGCAGGGCGAGTTCCCGGTTTATGCGGGCGGTCGCGGCGCGATACATGGGCGAGGTGAGGCAATGATTATGCCGGCCGCCGGAGGGTTCGCGGCGGCCGTCGCGACCGACCCGGCGAATTTCCGGGTGAAGCTCGGAGAGCCACATCGGTTTGCTGCCGCTGGGCGTGGCGAGGAAGGCACGCAGGCCCGCCTGGGCAAAGCGGTCCATCACCTCATCCAGCCAGCCAAAGGTATAGACTCCCGGGGAAGGCTCCAGCGCGGTCCAGGAAAAGATGCCGATCGAGGCCGAGGTCGCCCCCACCCGCCGCATCAGAGCGATATCGTTCCGAAGCACCGCGTCGTCGTGCAACCATTGATCCGGGTTATAGTCGGCACCATACAAAACACGTTCGCAGGCGGGCATTCGGTGGGGACGGGGTTGGGTGCTCATGGAT
>CAMCHD010000350.1 GCA_945874545.1 Akkermansia muciniphila
GTCGATTTTGCCCTGCCTGCGGCGGGTGGGGCCGCCCTCTCCACCTTGGTCACCGACCTGGTCATCGCGGTGCCGGCGCCGGGAATGGTGGTGGTGGATGGCGCGGTGGTGGATTATGTCGGGCTCGCGGTTTGGTTGCGGACCAAGGCGGAGAAAGAAGGGCCGAAACGCCTGCTGGTGCACGCTTCGGGCGCGCTGCCCGCGCGGGATCTGGCGGAAATCTACGCCTTGGCGGCGGATGCGGGTTTTTCCGGGGTTCTGATCGCGACCAATGCGACGGCTGAAGGGCCCTGATGTCCGGAAGAAACATGAAGTTACGTGCCACAAATGGACTCGACCGGCTGCGTGATCGCTGGCTGGTCGGGGGGATCGGGGTGGCGGGGGCCGTGCTGGTCCTCGCATCGGCGCGGATGACCGGACTACCCGAGGCGCCTCGGGCGCGTGGGCCGGACGCGTCGGAGAGCCGTTTCCCGGCACCCGGATTGGTTTTGACCCGGGCGGACGCGGCCCGAGCTTCCGACGCCCTTGGTGAGCGTCTGCGTCTTTTTGATCCGACCCCGTTGTTTTTGCCGGTGGATCGGGGGGGATTTGTATCGGAGCCCGAAGGTTTGCGGGAGGCCGGCGGCGGCGAGGCGGTCCGCTTGTTCCCGCCCCGCCTGCGATACGAGGAGGCGCGCGAACTGGTCGCCCGCGTGCGTCCTTCGGTGCCGGTGTTGGCCCAAGCGGCGGCGGAATTGGCCGGCCCGCGCTGGTTTGAAGGGATGGCGCGAACGGTGGAGAATGCGTCCACGGAGGCTATGCGGCGGGCGACGGCGCGGGTTAAAATGCTCCGGATTGGCGCAGGCGATCTTGTTGTTGAGAAATTGGTTACGCTGCCCGACGACTTGGCCGACGCAGGCGGTCGGCCCATGCGTTTGATGGTATTGGTGGATGAGGTGGGTGAAGTGGGTTTACCCTCCATCCTGGCGGGGTCCGGCGCCGAGGGGGTGGACGAGAGGATACGCGCCTTGGCCGGGCGTGATTGGGTGCCGGCAGCCCGCCTGCGGCCTGGGATTTACCGTTTGGAAATTAGTCTTTGAGCGGGTTTTGGCGTGAATCTCAGCTATTCGATGAAATTGCAGTTGACGGGCCTTGTGTGGCCTTAGACGTTTAGCGCCCTTTTCGTTTTTTGACCCTTTCCGGTTCGCCCAGATAGCTCAGTTGGTAGAGCACGCCCTTGGTAAGGGCGAGGTCGACAGTTCGAATCTGTTTCTGGGCTCCAGGTCAAAAATCGGATTTTCCAATCCACCCACACATCAACGTCTCCAACTCCCATGGCTAAAGGCACATTCGAGCGCAAAAAACCCCACGTCAACGTCGGCACCATCGGCCACGTCGATCATGGCAAGACCACCACCACCACTGCCATCCTTGCCGTTCAAGCGCGCAAGGGCCTGGCGGAGGTCAAGACCTACGCGGACATCGCGAAGGGTGGCACCGTGCGTGACGCCTCGAAGATCGTCACCATTTCCGTCGCTCACGTGGAGTATGAGTCCGACAAGCGCCACTACGCGCACGTCGATTGCCCAGGCCACGCCGACTTCGTGAAAAACATGATCACCGGCGCCGCCCAGATGGATGGCGCCATCCTCGTGGTCTCCGCCGCCGACGGCCCGATGCCCCAGACCCGCGAGCACATCCTGCTCGCCCGTCAGGTCGGCGTGCCGAAGATCGTCGTCTGGCTCAACAAGGTCGATCTGATCGACGATCCCGAGCTGCTCGATCTCGTCGAGATGGAGATCCGCGAGCTGCTCACCAAGTATCAGTTCGACGGCGACAACGCCACCATCGTGCGCGGTTCCGCCACCGCCGCCCTCGAGGGCAAGCCGGAGGGCGATGCCGCCATCACCGCGCTGATGACCGCCATCGACACCGACATCCCCGAGCCGGCCCGCGAGACCGACAAGCCCTTCCTGATGTCCGTCGAAGACGTGTTCTCCATCACCGGTCGCGGCACCGTCGCCACCGGACGCATCGAGCGCGGCATCATCAAGGTGAACGAAACCGTCGAGATCGTCGGCCTCAAGGACACCAAGGAGACCGTGGTCACCGGTATCGAAATGTTCCGCAAGCTGCTGGATCAGGGTCAGGCCGGTGACAACGTCGGTATCCTCCTCCGCGGTATCGACAAAGAGGGCATCGAGCGCGGCCAGGTTCTTGCCGCCAAGAAGTCCATCACTCCTCACAAGAAGGCCAAGGCCGAGATCTACGTCCTCTCCAAGGAAGAGGGTGGGCGTCACACCCCGTTCTTTAATGGTTATCGTCCCCAGTTCTACTTCCGCACCACGGACGTGACCGGAGTCGTTAATCTGCCGAAGGGTGTCGAGATGATCATGCCGGGCGACAACATCGCCGTTGAGATCGATCTCATCTGCCCCATCGCCATGGAGAAGACCCAGCGCTTCGCCATCCGCGAGGGTGGTCGCACCATCGGCGCCGGCCGTATCACCGACATCATCGAGTAAGGTTTAACTCACTCGCTTCCAGTCTCGACCGCCGAGGCCCTTTGCCGGGCCTCGGCTGCGTCGTCTAAAAGCTTTTCCCACAGGCGTGTAGCTCAATTGGTAGAGTAGCGGTCTCCAAAACCGTTGGTTGGGGGTTCGATTCCCTCCGCGCCTGCCACTTTCTTTTGATGAAAAACCCGTTCCGCAGCATTCGTATCTTCGTCGGCGAAATCCTCGATGAGCTGAAGAAGGCATCCTGGCCTACCTGGCTCGAATTGCGTGATTCCACCGCCGTGGTGATTGTCGCGTGCGTGCTACTCGGGGTTTTTACGAGCATCTCCGATTTCTCCCTGGGCCAGGTGGTGATGCTCTTCACTTCCTGGGTTCGTTAATTCTTGCCGCCATCATGTCCACCCAGACCTCCGTTCCCGCAGGCGCCCAATGGTTTGCGCTTCACACTCTCTCCGCCCAGGAGAAGAAGGTGAAGACCTACATCGAGAAGTTCAAAACCCAGGAGGAGCTCGACGAGTATATTTTTGAGGTCCTTCTGCCGACCGAGGTCGCCTCCGAGGTCAAGAATGGCAAAAAGACCACCAAGGTCCGCAACCTCTATCCAGGTTATGTCTTCATCCAGATGAAGATGTTCGACGAGGAAAACCGGGTGATCAACAAACCTTGGTATTTCGTGAAGGAGGTCGCCGGGGTCATCGGTTTTGTGGGAGGGGATCGTCCCGCCGCATTGCGCCAGACTGAGATCGACGATATCAAGGCGCGGGTGGCCGCCGCCTCCGGCAAGGAAGTGCCGAAGGTCACCTTCGGCGTCGGAGAAGAGGTGAAGGTCACCGATGGTGCTTTCGAGAATATGACCGGCCGCATCGACGAGGTGGATCCCGCCCGCGGCAAACTCAAGATTTCCGTTTCCATTTTCGGCCGGTTCACCCCGGTCGAGCTCGAATACTGGCAGGTGCAACGTGTTACCGAGTAACGCGACGCCCTCTTTGACACCGCCGACGTTCAGCAAAGAACCACACGTCAACTAAAACACCCGCCAACCTCCCCTTATCATGGCCAAGAAGATCCAAGGCTACATTCGCCTCCAATTGCCCGCCGGCGCCGCCAATCCCGCGCCCCCCGTCGGTCC
>CAMCHD010000351.1 GCA_945874545.1 Akkermansia muciniphila
CGGGGAACACGGAAACGCGTCAGGAGGCGTTCACCCCTGGGGCGAACGGGAAGGGTCGCGCCTACGGTGGTGCCCTCAGGCAATCCATTCCGGAGCGAAGTCCCCGGGGTGGTCTGTTCAGCGGCCGCGGTGCTTGGGTCCCCGAAAACTTTTACCGTTCCTCGTTGGGAGGGCCGCGAGCGTTTACAGCCTTATCGTTCGTCGGTGCTGCCATCCGTGCGGCGGCTTCTGGCGCCGAGGGCCGTCCGCGGGGCGGGAATCAGCCCAACTCGAGCTCCGTCAGCACCGGGCGGTGATCGGAGAGCCAGGAGCGCACCACTTCGCAACGCGTCACCGCGACTCCCGCCGGGGTCAGCACAAAATCCAGCGCGCGGGTCGGCAGCGGCGACGGAAAGGTGCGCCCGTTTTCGGGGTGAAGGGTGTAGGCCGCAAAAACCGCGAGCTCGCGCCGCAGACCCGCGACGGCGTCGCTCGCCTTGCCCGAGGTATTGAAGTCCCCGCAGACGAGCGGCGGCACGTCCCAGAACGGGGCGCGGGTGTTGTGACGTTTTTCGAGGTAACGAAACACCTCGCCGACCTGGACCAGACGCGCCGCGCGGGAGCGGTAGTGGAGGTGCAGGTTGATCACCGGAATCCGACGCGCGCCCAGCGTGATCTCGGTGAACAGGAACCCTTTCTCCCCGACCGTGCGGCGACCGAAGGCCACCGACTCCCCCTCCTCCAGCGGCAAGCGCGAAAGAAACGCGTTGCCATAACAGAGGTTAAACAAGCCCGCCCGCCGCGTCGTCACCCCGTGCAACGCGAAGGGGTAGCCGGTATGCTCGCGCAGGTATTCGAGGTGGTCGAAGTTCCCCGCCCAGCGCGAATCCTGGTCGATCTCCTGCAAAGCCACCACATCGGCGTCGAGGCGGTTCAGAAGCGCGGCGATGCGCCGGAGATGGGCCTGCATGGACCGTCTGGTCTGGAAACCTTGGATGGGACGCAACCCCCGGCCATGGGCGATGTTGTAGGTGACGAGGCGAAGCCGGTTCATACGTCTGAAGACACCCTCGAACCCAAAAAATGGGGCGGCCAACGGGATTCGAACCCGCGACCCCAAGAATCACAATCTTGTGCTCTAACCAACTGAGCTATGGCCGCCGTGAGGGGAGGGATGAAAACGGTAGAGCCCCGCGCCTCTGTCAACCCTTCTTCTTGCACGACGCCCCCGCGCCCCGCGGACTCCTGCCGGCCCGCGCTCCCGCCTCCCGTGCCGCCGCCGTCCATGTTTTTCCTCAAAAAGCTCCTCGGTCACCTCCTCATGCCCCTGCCCTTCGGCCTCGGCCTGGTCTCGCTGGGCATCCTGTTGCTTTGGACGCGCCGCCGGATGCGCGGCTGGATCGCGCTGGTGCTCGGCTGGCTGGTCCTGCTCGCCGCCGCCAACCGGGGCGTCGCCATCGCCCTCACCGCCTCCCTGGAAAACACCTACCCGGCCGTGCCCGCGTTGGCCGAGGGCGCCGGACCGCCCGGCGGCTTTGGCACGGCGACCTTTGTCGCGGTGCTCGGCGGCGGCCATGGCGACGCGCCCGGGCTCTCCGCGGGCCAGCGACTGAGCGCCTCCGCCCGGGCCCGCCTGATCGAGGGCGTGCGCCTCGCCCGCGCCCTGCCCGCCGCCTGGCTGGTGGTTTCGGGGCCGAGCAACGACCGCGAAAACCCCGATCTGCCGACCCATGCGCGGGTGCTGGCCGACGCGGCGGTGGAACTGGGTTTCCCGCGCGACCGCATCGTGGAGATCGACTCGGCCCGCGACACCGCCGAGGAGACCGCCGCGCTGGCCCTGCTCGCCGGTCCCGAACCGGTCATCCTCGTCACCTCCGCCTGGCACCTGCCCCGCGCGATGAAACTCGCCGCCGACGCCGGCCTGCGCGCCCTGCCCGCACCCGCCGACTACCTGGGCGGACGCGACGCCGCCATCCCGCTCGCGGCCTGGTTCACCTGGGACGCCGAATCCCTCTCCCACACCACCCGAGCCTGGCGCGAATACCTCGGCCAGGCCTGGGCGGCGCTGAGCGCGCGCCGGGGCTAGAAAGTTTCAAAAAGAGCTGTAGCCGATGGAAACGGAGAATTGCCGCAAAAAGGCGCAAAATATCCCGTCGCGCATCAAGCGTGACAGGCGCCTATAGGCGCGCGGAAGTGCTTCACCGGAGGAAAGGAAATTTTTGACTCTTTGCGGCTATAACTTCATGTGAAAGGCTCTAAAACGCCGCGGCCGCCCGGCAAAAGCGCGCGCCGGCCTCGGCCAGACCCTCCGGCGCCAGCGCCCCGAAACTCAGCCGCACGGTATGGCGCGGCGGAGCGTCGCCGTGGCACAGCGCGCCCGGCACGTAGAGCACGCCCTCGCGCAGGCAGGCGCGGCAGAAATCGCTCTCCCCGCCGGTATCGAGCCCGGCCGGACCCTCCAGCCACAGGTAAAGCCCGCCCTCCGGCACGGCCCAGCGCCAGCCGCGCGCGGCCAGGCCGCCGGCGAGCAGCGCGGCGTGCAAGGCGTCGCGTTTTTCCCGATACACCCGCCGCAGGACGGCCAGCTGGGCGTCGTAGCTCCCGTCCCCGAGCACCTGTTCGAGCAGGGCCTGGGCGAAGTTGCCCGAGCCGAAATCGTGGTGGCCCTTGACGTGCAGCATCGCCGCGCGCCAGGCGTCGTGATCGCAGAGCCCGAAGCCGATCTTCAGGCCGGTGGCGAAGGGTTTGGTGAGGGTGCCGGCGTAGAGCCGGGGAAAACCGTCCCAGGCGGGGTCGGACAACACGCCGGTGCGCGCGGCGTCGGCGCCGGCGGTGTAGCCCATTTCCCGATACGCGGCGTCCTCGATCACCGGGATCACCACCTCCTCGGCGCGCAGGGCGCCGGCCAGGGCGCGCCCCTCGTCGGCGCCCAGGGTGCGGCCGGTGGGGTTGGAGAACCAGCCGATGAAATACACCGCCTTCACCCGGGCGAGGGAACCGTCGGCGCGCATGGCCGCGAGCGACGCGCGCAGGGCGGCCGGGTCGAGCCGGCCGGCGGCGTCGACCGGCAGGGAGCGGGCCTCGACGCCCAGACCGGCCAGCAGATCGAGGAAAACGAAGTAGGTCGGGCGATCCACCAGCACGATGTCGCCCGGGTCGCACAGCGTCTGGATGGCGAGGTAGAGCGCCTGCTGCGAACCGTTGGTCACCAGCACGCGTTCGGCCCAGCGGGCGAGCACGGCCGGATCGTCCGCGTCGGCCGCGCGGCCATCCTGGCGCAGCACGCGCCCGGCGAGGCGCGCGCGCAGCCCCGGCCGGCCGGCGTTGGTGCCGTATTGCAGGTAGGCATGGTCCGGCGCCGCCTCGGCCAACCCGCGCAGGGCCTCCCCAACCGGCGTGACGGGCAGGGAGCCGTTGTCGGTGAAACCCGCCGCCAGCGACAGCAGCCCCGGAGTCTCCAGGGCGAGGCGCATGAGCGCGGTGATCGACGGCGCGGAGGCCCGGCGGCCGAGGCGGGAGAGGGCGAAGGAAGGCGCGGCGGTTTCCATCCCGCATCGCACCAGAGCCGACCCCGCCGCGACAAGCCCGCTCTCGCCCGGCGCCCGGGCCGCTCCCGCCCGCCGGCTGGAGCATTTCGAA
>CAMCHD010000352.1 GCA_945874545.1 Akkermansia muciniphila
GCGATGAGATCCATGAAGGCCTCGGGCAGCTCCTGGTAGTGGATGGGGCTGAAGACGCAGAGCGCGCGCACGCCTTTTTCCGGCGGGTTCTGACGGCGGCCCATGAGGATGGCGCCGACCGGGAAGGTGACCGGGGCCTCGGCCGGGATTCGGCGGTAGAGGCGGGCTCCGATGAAGGCGAGGGCGGTGGCGCGGGGATCGAGCAGGTCGGGCCGGACCTGCAGGTAGCGCGGGTTCTTGGTCGGCTTGCCGTCCACGATGCGGGGATGGGAGGGCAGGACGATGTATTCGGAATCCGGCGACGCGGCGAAGTCGCGCACGAGTTTCTTCACCGGCTCGGTGTAGGCGTCGAAGCCGAGGGTGTCCTCCAGCAGCTCGGCGGCGGCGGCGCGGGTGACGGGTTCGTAGTTGGAGAAGAAGGTGCGGCCGGAGGAGAAGTCGCGCTCGGCGTGCTTGTCGTAGCCGCGGATGACGGCGTCGTCGGGGCGTTGGAAGAGGCGGGTCTCGCAGTTGCGCACGAGTTTCACCGAGGCGTCGGGCGGGGTCCGGGCGGGCAGGCCGCGCACGGCGGAGGCGGGGGCGACGGTGGACGCGGTGATGTCGTCCTCGGCCTGGATCTTCACCGCCGGCAGGAAGTCGCTGCGCAGGGAGAAGGTGCGCCAACCGCCGTCGGGCGCGTAGCCGACGCGCAGGAACTGGGTGGTGGCGCGGGCGCCGTGATATTTCAGCTCGTTGCCCGGGCGGCCGTTGATCGTGTCGACCGAGAAATGGCGGCGCCAGTCGTCGCCGTTCCAGGGTTTGTGGACCCGTTTGACCAGCAGCACGAGGTCGCGGATATAGCGCGGGATGGTGCCGAGCCAGGCATTGTAGGCGTCGGTGTAGTCGGGACTGCGGGATAGCAGCTTCACCACCGAGCCGAGGGAACGGCCGGGCGAGAGGATGGGGCGGCCGTTGGGTTTGTTCAGCGCCGGGTCGCGGTAGCGGTCGGAGTAGTCGCGTTTCAGGATGGCCTCGACCAGATCGAGGTCGCGGGCCGCGTCGGACACGAACACCGGGCCGGAGAAGGTGGCGTCGGCGATGGATTTGGAGATCTCGGACTTGCCGCCGCCGGAGACGGTGCAGGGCTTGTGGCAGAGCAGACCCTCGGCGGTGGTGCCGCGCAGGCGCCAGCGGGACGCGGGGTCGGGCCGGATCATCTCGACCTTGTAGCCGGAGGGCAGGACGTAGGTGATGCCGGGCAGGAGTTTCAGCGAGTGGGCGGGTTTGTCCGTCGGGCCCCAGGTGACGCGCTGGTCGCGCAGATCGAAGCGGGCGTCGGCCGGGACGTAATAAATGTTGGCGAATTCGCGGTCCTGGGCCCAGCCGCCGGGCTGCGTTTCGGCGCGGTCACCGAGGAGCGCCAGGGCGTCTTCGAAGGCGTGGTCCACCACCGGCATGAAGGCGGACAGCTGGAAGTCCTCGCCGAGGTCGTAGCTGGGGAAGGCCAGGGCGCCGCCGGCGTGCTCCTCCTCGGCCAGGCCGAGCAGATTGGCCGAGAACGAAATCTGGGTCTTCACCTCCTTTTTGCAGTAGCCGAAATAGTTGTCGGAGATGACGGTGACCACCACGCCGGAGGCGTCGCGGCAGGTGATCTTGAAGGCCACGCCGTCGTTGTAGGCCTCGGTCTCGGTTTTCCAGCACATGCCGTCACGGCGCTGGCGTTCGGTGGCGTCGGCCCAGGCGGGCAGGCCGAGTTCCTTTTTGGTCACGCCGTTCAGGTGGGGAGCGAGGATGATGCACCCGGTGTGGCCGGTCCAGGATTCGGGATCGAGGGCGGCGTCGTTGACCGGCAGGGCGGGGTCGCCGGCGTTGCCGAAGATGTTTTCGACGAAGTCCAAGTTGGCGACCAGCGCGCCGGGGATGAGGAAACGTGTCTCCATGCGGCGGGCCGGGGTGAAGCCGGGCACCTCGGGCACGACCAGGGGGCGCAGGTAAAGCGAGACAAAGGTCAGGGCGGGGGAGGGCTCGCGGGCGGTGAAAGGCAGGGCGAGCAGCTCGGCCGGCGGGTGCAGGGCGCGGGCCAGCAGGGCCGCGAAGACCGACGCGGGCACGGCCTTTTTGTCGTCCGGGATGGGCAGGCCGCCCTCGGCGACGTGGAAAATGCCCTGGGTGGTGCGCCGGTCGGACTTCGGGTTGTGCAGGATGCCGTTGTGCAGGCGGGTCGAGGTGAGGATGGAGCTCTTGTGCTCGTTTGCGGAGGGCGGCAGCGAGAGCGCGCGGGCCAGACCGGGGCGATCCAGGACGAGGGTGGCGGAGGGCAGGTGGGGCACGCGGCCGTGTTCCTCCAGATTGGCGTAGAGGAAGTTTTGGATACGCTGATCGACCGGGCAGAGGTGTTTGGAGAGGATGCGATCCTTTTCCCGGCCAAGGGCGACGATGTGGTCGACCAGGCGGGTGAAGGAGGCGGGGTCGTCGTTTTCCTCGGCGGCCGCCGGCAAGGCCACGGTGGGCTGACCCAGTTCACGCAGCTTCAGGTTCAGGTAGGCGAGGATGCGAGGATCCCGGGGATCGGGGATCGCGGGGAGCAGGGCGGCGGCGGCGTGGGCTTCGTCGTGCATGGTGGGAGGAGGCGGAGCGCGGCGCACCGGGATGGTGGCGCGCGTGGCCTTTTGGAGCTAGGGGCATGCCGGGGAGGGCGGCAAGGCACACACACCGCAGGGCGAAAAAATCACAAAAAACGCGCAAAGGGCCTCGGACCCGCCGGGCGCGCCGTCGCTGCGCGCTCAGCGGGGCTCGGCCGAGTAGCGGGAGGGTTTGAAGCCCCGCGCGCGGAGGGCGGCCGCGACGTCGGCGAGGTTTAACTTCGCGCCGGGCTTGATGCCGTTTTTCGCGAACCAGCCTTGAGGCGTCTCGAGCGCCAGCGTGTAGTCGGCGCCGATCGATTTGACCGGCGTTTCGTCGAAGGGATACAGCGGGTGCACCTCGCCCAAGGTGCCGTCGGCCTTAAAAAAGCCGATGTCCAGGGCGGTGGGCGTGTTTCGCATCCAGAAACTCATTTCCTGCGGAGCGGGATAAACGAAGACCATGCCGTCGTCCGGCCCCAGGTCGCGGCGTCCCATCAGGCCGCGTTGTTGTTCGTCCAGCGTCACCACCAGCTGGAAGCGCAGGGTCTTGTCCCCCAGTGTCAGTGGGAACCAGGCGTCGGTGCCGAGCGCGTCGGACCCGGTGGCGATCTTGGGCGGCGCCGACTTGGGCTCCTCCGCGCGGGCGCAACCGCCGAGCAGAAGTCCCGCCAAAAGAAACACACGGCCGAAGGGGTGAAAACGCATGGACTCGTGCTAGCCGGCGACGAGCGCCGCCGCCAAGCGCGGAATTCGGGTTTAACTCTCGCGTGGAACCGGTCATCTCGCGGGAACTCCCGAATCACCGCAATGACCGCCCCGAACCAGCCCGCCCTGCTTTTTTACGCCGACACCGAGACCAGTCGCGACCTGCTCTACTTTGGTCGCTTCGATTGCCACGACCCCTTCCTCGCCTTCGCCGACCGGGGCCGGAAAGTCGCCGTCCTCAGCGCCCTCGAATACGGACGCGGCCTGAAGGAATCCGGCTTTGATGAAATTCT
>CAMCHD010000353.1 GCA_945874545.1 Akkermansia muciniphila
CCGCTCGATTCCCTCGGCAGCGACGCCGCGGCGGACGACGAACCCTCGTCCCGGCCGGAGGCGCTGCACTACGTCGACGGGGCGGTGGAGGCGGTCGAGCGCATCCTCGCCGGCGGCGCGGGCGACGCCTCCGCCGGCGGCGACATCCTCGTGTTCATGCCCGCCGAGCGCGACATCCGCGAATGCTGCGAGATCCTCGAGGGCCGCCACCGCTCCGCCGAGGTGATCCCGCTTTTCGGCCGCCTCTCCCAGGCCGAGCAACAGCGGATTTTCTCCGGTTCACAACGCCGGAAGATCATCGTGGCGACCAACATCGCCGAAACCTCCCTCACCCTGCCCGGCATCCGCTACGTGGTGGACACCGGCCTCGCCCGCGTGAGCCGCTACGTGCCCGCCGCCCGCACCCGCCGCCTGCCGATCGAGGAGGTCGCCCAGTCGAGCTGCGACCAGCGCAAGGGCCGCGCCGGCCGCGTCGCCGAGGGGGTGTGCGTGCGCCTGTATTCAGAGGAGGATTACAACGCGCGCCCGCGCTTCGCCCAGCCCGAGATCCAGCGCGCGAACCTCGCCGACGTGATCCTGCGCATGAAGGCCTTCGGCCTGGGCGAGATCGAGCGCTTCCCGTTCATCAACATGCCCGCGACGAAGTCGATCCGCGCCGGCTACGCCCTGCTGGAGGAACTGGGCGCGCTCGACGGCGACGCCCCCGGTAACGAGGCGTCCCGCCCGCTCACGCCCTTGGGGCGTGAGCTCGCCCGCCTCCCCGTCGACCCCACCGTCGGCCGCATGATCCTCCAGGCCCGCGAGGAGAAGGCCGTGCGCGAGGTCCTCGTGATCGCCGCCGGGCTGTCGATCCAGGATCCGCGCGACCGCCCGCTCGACGCCCGCGAAAAGGCCGACGCCGCCCACCGCCGCTTTGTCCACCCGGATTCGGATTTCCTTACCCTGCTCGCGATCTGGGACGCCTTCCACGACGAGCTCGAACGCCTCTCCCAGGCCCGCCTCCGCCGCTTCTGTCGCGACCATTTTCTCAGCTACACCCGCATCCGCGAGTGGCGGGACGTCTACGCGCAACTCCTCGACGTGCTCGAGACGCGCCGTGATTTCCAGATGACCTCGGTCTGGGACGGCGTCGCGCCCTCCGACCGCACGCCCGACCAGGTCGCCTCCGGCACCCCCGGCTACCGCGCCATCCACCGCAGCATCCTCTCCGGCCTGCTGGGCAACATCGCCGCCCGCGACGAGGAGACCGGCGAGTTCAAGGCCGGCCACGACCGCCGCATCGCCCTGTTCCCCGGCTCCGCCCTGCACGTCCGCGACCAGAAGAAAAAACCCACCGACCACCGCCAGGGCTCCGCCAGACCGCCCGCGTCGAAGGGTCCCCGCTGGCTCATGGCCGCCGAGATCATGGAGACCTCGCGCCTCTACGCCCGCACCGCCGCCCGCCTCGACCCCGCCTGGGCCCTCGACCTCGGCCGCCACCTGCTGAAAATCTCCCACAGCGAGCCCTTCTGGAACGTCGACGCCGGCCGCGTGCTGGTGAAGCAACGCACCCGCCTCCACGGCCTCGAACTCGAGAACCGCGCCGTCTCCTACGGGAAAATCAACCCCGCCCACGCCACCGAGATCTTCATCCGCGAGGCCCTCGTGAACGACGTCATCACCTGGCCCCTCGATTTCCTCGCCCACAACCGCCGCGTCCGCGACGAGCTCGAGCACCTTCTCACCCGCGCCCGCGACACCGGCTTCCTGAACCTCGACGAGGCCCTCTACCGTTTTTACGCCGACCGCCTGCAACCCGGCCGCGCCCCCGACGCCCCGCCCGACGGCGTGTCCGCCGTCCAGGACCTCGTCGCCCTCGTCCGCGAACGCCGCGCCCGCTATCCGGATTTCCTCATGCTCGCGCCCGACGACCTGCGCGACCCCGCCAGCATTCCGGTGGACGAGATTGCTTTCCCCGCCGCGCTCCCCCTCGGCCAGAGCGCCCTGCCGCTCACCTACACCTACCGCCCCGGCCAGCCGGACGACGGCGTGACGCTCGACATCTCCCCCGCCGACGCCGAGCGCCTCACCCCCATCGCCCTCGACTGGGCCGTGCCCGGCCACCTCGCGCTGAAAGTCGAGCACTACCTCGCCGCCCTGCCCAAGGAGGCCCGCCGCCTGTTCGTGCCCCTCGCCGAGACGGTTAAACAACTCGCCGCCGCCGTCGCCGCCCGCGACCGCCTGACCGACCGCCGCGAACCCCTGCCCGCCGCCCTCGCCGCCTGCCTGGCCGAGCGGTTCCCGCTCCGGATCGACGCCTCCGCCTGGGACGACAAACCCCTGCCGGAACACCTCCGCGTGCGCATCCGCGTGGTCGACGACGCCGGGAAGGAGCTCTTCGCCGCCCGCGACCTCGACGAACTCGCCGGCCACCTCGCGGAACACCGCCGCGCCGCCTCCGCGCGGGTCGCCCGCGACGCCCCCGCCGCCTGGAGCCGCGCCCGCGAACGCTGGGAAAAGCCCGATCAAAACGCCTGGACCTTCGACGAGCACCTGCCCGGCCCGATCGAGGTGTGTATCCAAAACGGCCTGACGATTCACGCCCACCCCGCGCTCAAGATCGGTCCGGCCGGCGTGGCCCTCCGCCTGGCCGCCTCGGCCGAGGAGGCCGCCGCCTGGACCCGTCCCGCCCTCGGCCGATTGCTCGAGCTCGAGCTGCGGCACGAGCTGAACTTCCTGCACAAGGAGCTGCGCGGCCTGCGCGAGCTCGGCGCGCTCCTCGCGACCTACGTCTCGCTTAACCAGCTCACCGAGGACGCCGCCGGCCTGCTGCAACGCTGGCTCTGCGCGCCGGAGCGGGTTCCCACACCCACCCGAAAACACTTCCAGGCCGCCCTTGCCCAGTCGCGCCACGACCTCCGCACCACCGGCCCGAAACTGGTCGCCACCTTGCGCGAGATCTTTTCCCTTCGCTCCGCCCTCGAGGTCCACCCCGGCGCCTACCCCACGCTTGCCGGCGATCTCGCCCAGCTCCTGCCGAAGACCCTGCTGCGCGAGATCGACTACCCGCGCCTCACCCACCTCCCGCGTTACCTGAAGGCCCTTAAGCTCCGCGCCGACCGCTGGCGGCAGAATCCCGCCAAGGAGGCCGAGCGCAGCCGCGCCCTCTCCCCCTGGATCGCCCGGCAGCGCGCCCTGCCCCGCTCGGACGCTCGCTTCTGGCTGGTCGAGGAGTATCGCGTGAGCCTCTTCGCCCAGGAACTCGGCACCGCCGAGGCGGTGAGCCCGCAACGGCTCGAGCGCGAGTTCGCCGCCGCCTCGCCCGCCCCGGGCGCATCGCCGGCCGACACCGCCAAGCCCACCCCCGCCCCGCCCGCGAAACCCGCCGCGCCCCCGTTGAGCCTGCTCACCACCGGCACCAAAAAAAACGCGCCGCTCAAGTCTCTCGGCGCCCTCGGCGACCTTTTCCGCAAATAAGACCCGCCCCCGCCGCCCCACTCCCGCCCCGTGCTCCTCCTCCTCGCCGTCTCCCTGCTCTGGGCCTTCTCGCCCGGCCTGATAAAACACTTTCTCGGCGACCTGCCGTCGCCCGCCGTCGCGACGGTGAGGCTGGGCCTGAC
>CAMCHD010000354.1 GCA_945874545.1 Akkermansia muciniphila
GCCGCGTTGAGCTCCTCCAGCAGACGCTTTTCCGCCCCATCGGTCTCCTCCGCGAGGACCAGGAAACGATTCGTGCCGCCCTGGCGCAGCCCGATGGCCAGCACGCGGTCCTCCGCCCGCGCCGCGTCGCTGAAGGCGCCCGAGGCCGACCCGGTCTCGATGTCGAGCTGACACCGACGAAGCCTGCCAAAAGGCAGGTCGGCGTAGAGCCGCTGACGCGTTTGCAGGAGGTATTGGCTCTCCAGCGGCCGAACCACATCTGGAGAAGGCGCGCCGGCCGCCTTGCTCGCGGCCTGCCAGGCCTCGAAGCCCGCCAGGTTGTCCGCGTGGGCCAGGCGGGTAAAAAACCCCTCGCCGGCCAGCGGCTCGATCGTCACGCCCTCGCCCGCCGGGTAGTCCCCCGCGGGAAGCCACGCGAAGGGACGCAAGGTCTCGACCCGCAGCTCGCGCCCGCCCGCGGCGGTCTCCAGCGCGGTGTGAACCCGGCCGGCATCATCCACCCAGAGCCCGCAAAGCGCGCCGGACATCGCGGGGGATCAGAACGGCTTGGTGTAAACCATGTAGACCGCGACGAGGGCCAGGCCGAAGGCGGTGCCCTTGAGCGCGCCCACCGCGCCACGCTTCCGGTAGCCGATGCCGCCCAGCGCGGAGAGGCCCAGCCAGCAGACAAGTTTCACGATCACCCAACCCGGAAATCCGAGCTGTAGTTTGGCCAGGAGGCCGAAACCGGAGATCAACATCAGCAGGGACGCGACCCCGGTCAGCGCGAGGGTGGCCTTGCGCGTTTCCGCCGGCGCCGCGAAGGCGTAGAAGGTGCCGCCGTAAAGGGCCAGCAGGGAGATGACGTGGAGGATGTGGTAGACGGTCGGGCTCATGATGAAAAAGTTCCCGCCAGCAAACCCGCCTTCGCCCGCGCCGCCAGCGCCATCTTCGCCGCCGCGCGCAGAGCGATCATTGGAACCGCCGCCGGACGCAAAAAGAGAAAGTGTCACTCCACCTGTGCCGTGCGCCCAAGGGCCTCTAACCTTTTTAAGTTAAAGTGGGAACCGCCGTGCGCGGGAAAGCTTTCCGATTTACGGCCTAGCTGGATGCGCCCGGGGATTGGCTCCCGGATTGATTCAAAGGCAAAGAGCGTATGAAGGGCACCTCGAACACTGCAGAGTGACACACGCACCCTACCCCGCCGCCCGCTTCCGTCAACCGCCTTCCCGAGGCAAACTCCCGGCTCGCC
Organism: Akkermansia muciniphila; assembly: GCA_945874545.1. Classification (GTDB taxonomy): domain Bacteria; phylum Verrucomicrobiota; class Verrucomicrobiia; order Opitutales; family Opitutaceae; genus IMCC26134_A. The sequence goes on from CAMCHD010000354.1 coordinate 1,232, forward strand.
CCGACGGCCGCGTCCCGCTTGATTTTTCCGTTTCCTCGCTAAAATCCCGTCTCCGTTTTTTCCCACCATGTCCACCGACACCGTCGCCACACCCGCTCCCCAATCGTTCGAGTTCCAAGCCGAGATCAAGCAGCTCTTGGATATCGTCATCCACTCGCTCTACACCGAGAAGGAGATCTTCGTCCGCGAGCTCGTGTCCAACGCCTCCGACGCGTCGGAAAAGCTCCGCCACCTCCAGCTCACCGAAAAGTCCATCCACGACGCCGACCGCGCGCTGGAGATCACCGTCACCACCGACGAGAAAGCCAAGACCCTCGTGATCGAGGACGCCGGCCTCGGCATGACCGGCGAGGAACTGGTCAAATACCTCGGCACCATCGCCCACTCCGGCTCGAAGGCCTTCCTCAAGGCCCTTAGCGAGGGCGGCCAGAAAAACACCAACCTCATCGGCCAGTTCGGCGTCGGCTTCTACGCCGCCTTCATGGCCGCCAGCCGCGTCGAGGTGTTCTCCAAATCCTGGCAGATCGACGCCCCCGCCCACGTCTGGACCAGCGAGGGCGCCGGCACCTACACCCTCGCCCCCGCCCCGGAACACACCGCGCGCGGCACCAAGATCGTCCTTCACCTGAAGGACGACGCCGAGGACTTCGCGAAGAAGTGGCGCGTCGAGGAGATCCTTAAAAAATACAGCGCCTTCGTCTCCTTCCCGATCAAGCTCGACGGCGAGGTCGTGAACACCGTGCAGGCCCTCTGGCTGCGCTCGAAGAACGAGATCACGGACGAGGAATACACCGCCTTCTACAAGTTCCAGGCCCACGCCTACGACGAGCCCCGCCTGCGTTACCACTTCACCGCCGACGCCCCTCTGCAGATCGCCTCGATCCTCTTTGTCCCGAAGGACAACCCGGAGAAATTCGGCATGCAGCGCGCCGAGCCCGCCGTGTCGCTCTACTGCCGCAAGGTCCTGATCGACGCCAAGCCCAAGGACCTGCTCCCCGAGTGGCTGCGTTTCCTCAAGGGCGTGGTCGATAGCGAGGACCTGCCCCTGCACATCTCCCGCGAGACCATGCAGGACAAGGCCCTGCTGGAGAAAATCGGTAAGACCGTCACCTCCCGCTTCCTCAAATTCCTCGCCGACGAGGCCAAGGCCCGCACCGAGAAATACGACGAGTTCTTCGCCGAGTTCGGCGTGTTCCTGAAGGAGGGCGCCGCCCTCGACTGGACCCACAAGGACGCGCTGGTGAAACTCCTGCGCTATGAGTCCACCTTCACCGAGGCGGGCAAGACCACTTCGCTGGCCGACTACGTTTCCCGCCTCAAGGAAGGGCAGACCGAGCTCTACTACCTGGTGGGTCCCAGCCGCGCCGCGATCGAGTCCGGTCCCTACCTGGAAGGCCTCAAGGCCCGCGGCCTGGAAGTGCTCTTCTGCGTCGAGGCGGTGGACGAATACGTGATGAACAACGTGCGCGAGTTCGACGGCAAGAAGCTCGTCGCCGCCGACAGCCCCGACGCCAAACTCCCCGAGGCCCCCAAGCCGCCCTCCGCCGATGGCGACCTTTCCGAGGACCAGGTGAAAGCGCTCGCCGAATGGCTCAAAACCACTCTCGGCGACCGCGTGACCGAGGTGAAGGCCAGCGAGCGCCTGGTGGACTCCCCCGCCCTCGCCATCAGCGCCGACCGCATGATGACGCCCCAGATGCGCCGCATGATGAAGGCCATGAAGAAGGACGAGCCCGAGGCCCCGGTGAAGGTCTCGCTCGAATTGAATCCGCGCCACGCGGTGATCAAGCGGCTCGCATCGCTGCGCGAAGGCAACGCCGAGCGCGCGACGATGGTGGCCGAGCAGATCCTGGACAACGCCCTCATCGCCGCCGGCCTTTTCGAGGACCCGAGCAAGATGGTCGCCCGCCTCTACAAACTGCTCGAACAGGCCTGAGTCGCCCCGCCCGCCGCCCGATCTCGGGCGGCTTGATCCGTCGGTCCGGGGAGCGCACGCGCATCGCAGGACGCGCTCCCCGGCCCTTCGCACCTCAACCCTACACCCGCTCCCCGGGAGCGTCTGACGCCTCTGCAAGGTGCGGAGCGAGCGCCGCCCTCAGTTGCTCGATCAAGGCCGGGTCGTCCCGTGCGGGGTAGTCGTCCGGCACCCGCAGCACGATGATCGGAAGGTCCTCGCATTCCTCGGGGAAACGTTGGCGCAGCAGGTCGGCGTGGCGCCGCTCCATGCAAAACACACGGTCCGCCCAGCCGAGGTGGCAGGCCGTCACCCGAATGCGCGCCCCCTCGGCCGTCCCGGCCGAACGCACATCGTAGCGAGGGTGCGCCTTAAACATCCCCTCCGCGGTCGGGCT
>CAMCHD010000355.1 GCA_945874545.1 Akkermansia muciniphila
ACCGACGGCGGCGACCGCGCCGCCGGCACGCCCAACTACCTCGCCGCCATCGCCATCTCGCCCGACGGCACCCGCGCCGCCATCGCCTCCAAACAGGACAACACCGACCGCGGGCTGCTCCTGGGCAACCGCGACCTCACCCACGAGACCACCGTGCGCGCCGTCGTCTCCTTCCTGAACCTCGTCACCAACGCCGAACTCACCGACAGCCGCCGCGATTTCGACAACTCCGACAGCCCCTCCGCCCTCGCCTTCACCCCCCTCGGCGACACCCTGCTCGTCGCCCTCCAAGGCAACAACCAGGTCAAGGGCCTCGATCTGCTCGGCCTCGCCCCCGCCCCCGACGCGGTCAACAGCCCCTGGGCCGCCATCACCTCGCCCGCCGTGGTCACGCTCGAACTCGGCACCGGCCTCGCCCCCCAAGGCCTCCTGCTCGACCCCGTCGCGAACCGCCTCTTTGTGCAAAACTTCATGGGCCGCTCCGTGACCGTGCGCGACGCCGCCCCGCTCCTGATCGAAAACCGCACCACCCTGCCCGAACTGCCCGCCAGCCCGGTCGCCACCGTGGCCACCGAGCCTCTCGCCCCCGACGTCCTCCTCGGCAAACAAATCTTCTACAACGCCGCCGACCCGCGCATGAGCGCCGACAGCTACATCAGCTGCGCCTCCTGCCACGTGGACGGCGGCCACGACGGCCGCGTCTGGGACTTCACCGGTCGCGGCGAGGGCCTGCGCCGCACCACCGACCTGCGCGGCCGCTCCGGCCTCGGCCACGGCCGTGTCCACTGGTCGGGCAACTTCGACGAGATCCAGGACTTCGAGCACGACATCCGCGGCCCCTTCGGCGGCACCGGTTTCCTGCCCCTCGACCCCGCCGACTTCGCCCACCTCCACCCCTCGCCCGCCTCCGGCAAGACCGGCCTCAGCCCCGAGCTCGACGCCCTCGCCGCCTACGTCGCCTCCCTCACCCCCGACCACGTGCCCCGCAGCCCCGCCCGCCAGCCCGACGGCACCCGCTCCGCCGCCGCCCTGCGCGGCCGCGACGTGTTCACCGCCCAGTCCTGCACGGACTGCCACGCCGGCTCCGGCCTGACCGACAGCGCCCTCGGCCCCGTATCCACCCCCAACCTACACGACACCGGCACCCTCTCCGCCCTCTCCGGCCTGCGCCTGCACGCCGCCCTCGAAGGCATCGACACGCCCACCCTGCACGGCCTGCACGCCACCCGCGCCTACCTCCACCACGGCCAGGCCGACACCCTCGCCGACGTCTTCGCCTACGCCGGCGGAGCCCTCCGCCTGCCCGTCGAGGCCGGCCCCGGCCCCAACCCCGCCGCCCAGCTCGCCCCCGGAGTCGAGATCATCAATCCGGGCACCGTCGGCCTTTATCTCGACACTCCCGTCCAGGGCGGCGGCGGCTTCCTGCGCGGCCCCCTCGGCGGCGGCCTGGCCGGACTCGGCGCGGGCGGCGGTCTGCGCTTCACCGGCATAGACGGCGGCCTCGCCGGCGGCCCCGCCCGCCTCGCCGTGCGCTACGTAAGCCAGTATAACGGCGGCACCGCCCTCCTCCGCGTCAACGGCGTGCAACAATCTCTCACCGTCCTCCGCCAATCGCCCGACGCCGGCTGGATGACCTCCGGCTGGCGCTGGGTCGTGGTCGAGGCCCCGCTCAACCCCGGCGCGACCAACACCATCGAGGTCCTGCGCGGCTCCATCGACCTCGTGTTCAACGCCCTGCTCGTGGCCAACGCCGACGACCTCGCCGCCGCCCACCCCCACCGCCGCGTGCTCGCCCTGCCCGCAGGCCAGCGCGACGACCTCACCGCCTACCTCCTCACCCTCGACGGCCGCAACGACGCCGGCGCGCCCCTCGCCGCGCCCGCTCCGCCCGCCGCCACCGCGCCCGCCATCGTCACCCCGCCGGCCAGCCAGACCCTCGCCTTCGGCAATCCCCTCGCCCTCCACGTCGTGGTCGGCGGCACCGGCCCCTTCACCTACCAATGGCGACGCGGCACCACCGCGGTCGGCGCGAATTCGCCCGTGTTCGAGTTGCCCTCCACCACCCTCGCCGACGCCGGTCCCTACACCGTCACCGTGACCAACGCCGTCGGCCAGGCCGTCTCCGCGCCCGCCGCGATCACGATCAACCCCGCCCTCGCCATCGCCACCGCCGAGCTGCCCCGCGCCACCGTCGGCCGACCCTATCAGTTTAATCTCGCCGCCCTCGGCGGCATCGACGCCCGCGCCTGGAGCCTCCTCACCTCCACGCTCCCGCCCGGCCTCGCCCTCTCCGCGGACGGCCAACTCACCGGCACGCCCTCCGCCCCCGCCCGCGCCACCTTGACCTTCCGCGTGGCCGACAGCTCCGGCGCCGCCACCCGCTTGCTCGCCCTCGATGTCCGTCCGCGCGGCGGTTTCTCCACCGATCCCGACCTCGTGCTCCACTACACCTTCGACGAAGGCACCGGCAACCGCGTTTGGGACGCCGCCACGGCGGGCAACAACCACGCCACCGACGTGCCCAACATCCCCGCCGGCTTCCCCATCAACGGCACCGCCACCTGGGCCCCCGACGGCCGCTTCGGCGGCGCCTACGGATCGACCGATCTCGCCGCCGGCCTCACGCCCTTTTTCCCCGCCAACCAGGACGACCTCGACTTCGATCCCCGCGCCGAGCCCTTCACTATTTCGGTCTGGGTCCGCACCACCACGCCCGACGGCTACCGCACGATCATCAGCAAAAACGGTTTCGCCGACGAAAACTGGAACGTGCAATACCGCCTCTGGACCACCAACCCCGGCACGACCATTCAGGGCGTCTCCGGCAACGGCTGGAGCGGCGGCCTCGCCACCGCGCCCGCCGCCCCGCTCAACAACGGCCAGTGGCACCTCGTCACCTTGGTCAACTTCCTCGACGGAGCCACCTGGCGCTCCCGCCTCTACGTGAACGGCGGCACGACCTTCACCCAATGGAACACCGGCGCGGGCGGCACGGTCTCCCGCCTGCTGGCTATTGGTGACACCAGCAACGGCTACAACGGCTGGAACGGCCAGCTCGACGACCTGCGCATCTACAAACGCGCCCTCACCCCCGCCGAGATCACCGCCCTCTACGCCCCGCCCGCCGCTCCCGCCAACTACGACAGTTGGCTCGCCGCCCTGCCCGCCCCGCCCCCCGCCGAGCACCGCGCCATCACCGCCGACCCCGACGCCGACGGCGTCCCCAACCTCCTCGAATACGCCCTGGCCACCGACCCGACCACTCCTTCCGCGCCTCCGCTCATCACTTCCACTTCAACTGTAAACTTAAACTCTCACCTCGAGGTGCGCTACACGAGACACCGCCCCGACCTCGACTACACCATCGAAGCCACCTCCGACCTCGCGTCCGGCCCGTGGACACCGGTCGCCACCAACAGCGGCCCCCTCGGAGCCGAGACCACCGTGACCGACCCGGTCGCGCTCACGCCCGAATCCCCCCGTCGCTTCCTCCGCCTCCGAGTCAGCGAAAGGTAACGCGCCTGTGGTCCGGGGCTTGGCTGGTGCGGGAAGCAGCCCCCATCCCGGGGGGTGGTATGCGC
>CAMCHD010000356.1 GCA_945874545.1 Akkermansia muciniphila
GGACGGCCCGCTTCCCGATTTTTCCCGCGCCGGCTTCCGCGAGGGAGACGCGGCCCTCCCGGTTCTTCCGCAGAGCGCCGATGTGCGCGATTTCGGTGCCAAGGGCGACGGCGTCACCGACGACACCCGCGCCATCCAAGCGGCGGTCGAGGCCACCTCCGCCGGCGCCGTCTACCTGCCGCCCGGGCGTTATCTGATCTCCGATTTCATCCGCATCCGCCGTCCCGGCGTGGTCCTGCGCGGCGCCGGCCCGGAGCGGAGCGTGCTGTGGTTTCCGCGTGGTCTCGACGCGCTCCACCCGCGCGAGCGCAAGACCGCCTCCGGCACCGTGGCCACCGGCTACTCCTTCGAGGGCGGCTTTGTCACGATCGAGGGCGACTACCGCGAACGTCTACTCGCCCGTCCCCTTGAGCCGGTCGAACGCGGGGAGCGCGAACTGCGCGTCGACGACGTGGCCTCCCTCGTCCCGGGCCGCCTGCTCTCCGTCGTCGCCCGTGAGGACGAGGCCCGCTCGCTCGCGCGGCACCTCTACGACGGCGATCCCGGCGACCTCTCGAAGTCCAAATCTTTCGACGCCCGTCAACTCGTCCGCGTGGAGGCGGTGAACGGCGACCGCGTGCGGCTCGACCGCCCGCTCCGCTTTGCCCTCCGCCCCGAGTGGCGCCCCGAGCTGCGCGAGTTCGAACCCAGCGTCACCGGCTCCGGTGTGGAGAGCCTCGGCTTTGCCTTCCCGGGTGAAATCTACGCCGGCCATTTTAAGGAACGCGGTCAAAACGCGATCGAGCTACGCGACGTGTATGCCTGTTGGGTGCGTGACGTCGCCATCCACAACGCGGACCTCGGGGTGAACGTCGAGGCCCGCGGCTGCACCCTCACGGGCCTGCGACTGAGCGCCGACGCCACACGCGAGATCCAGCAGGGCGGGGGCCGCGGCTACACCGGCCACCACGGCATCCAGATCAAGCACGGAGAGGACAATCTCATCGCCGACTTCGTCATTGAGACCACGTTTTTCCACGACCTCTCGGTGGAGGACGCGGCCGGTAATGTCTTCACCCGGGGACGCGGGCGCGACCTCTGTCTCGACCACCACAAAGACACCCCCTACCTCAACCTTTTCACCTGCCTCGACCTCGGGCGCGGCACCAGGCCCTGGATGAGTGGCGGGGGCAATTCCCTCGGGAAAAACGCCGCCGGTCGAAACGTTTACTGGGGTCTCCGGGCGGACCGTGACTTGAAAACTCCGGCCAAGTGGTGGGGCCCGGCCTCGCTGGTGTTTGTCGGCCTGCGTATGGAGGGCCTGGCGGGCCTGCGCAGCGAAGCCCCGTGGGTGGAGGCGATCCCGCCCGAGGCCCTGAGCCCTGCCGACCTCCACGCCGCCCAACTCGCGCTTCGCCGGCAGCGCGCGTCCCAGGCCCCGCCGGTCCGTGCCGCCTTTTGACCCGGATACCGCGATTTGCGCGGGTCGTCTCACGCAACCGGTTGGCCGGAGGGTCGGCGCAAACTCTTTTGCGATAATCCGCCGTGATATTCCTGGAATCCGGTTTACGGCCCGATGTCGGCCGAGCGTGGCGGGCCGGATCGTCAGGCCTGCGAACGGGCCGGAGTCGCCGGGAGGTCGCGGTTTTCTTGATTCAGGTAGATCAGGATGATGCCGAGGCAGCCGAACATGCGGAAAGCCGACCCCTGGGCGTCCCACTCGCGGGAAAGAAACATGAGGAACCACTCCGCGCCGATGGTGAGGGAGATGGTGAACCACTGCAGAAGCGACAGGGTGAGGCCGCAGATTGCGACGTCCTTGGCCGCGTTGAAGACCTCGGCCGAGGCGTGGCGGGCGCGCCAGAGTTTCCACGTGCCCCAGCCGCACAGCAGGCCGGTGCTCACCTCGCAGGTGATGATCGTCCAGTAGAACGCGTGGTAGATCCAGTGGTTCGCCGCGTCGGGACCTTCCGGGCGGATGGCGCGCCAGAGCTGGCCGTGGTCGCCGGTGGTGTCCATGCTCAGCACGTGGCGGACAAACTCGTAGTTGCCCCGGTAGTCGAGGACCCCGTTGTTCAGGAAAACGAGGAGAAAAAAGAAGGTCACTGCCGCGAGCAGGACGATTTTGGAAAGACGAGGAATCATGCCCCCGTCCAGCATCGCCGATGCCACGGAGCCGGGGAGGACTGTTCGGGCGCGTGCGCGCCGTGGTGTTTATGACGGGGACAGGCTCAACCAACGCGGCGCCGGCGGCGCACGGCGGGCGCGGCGAGGGCGGCGAAGGCTGCCAGCGCGGCGCCCGCAGCGGGTTCCGGGATCTGGGTGTAGGTTCCGGTGATTATGCCCCCGCCCGCTGCGGTCGCGTTGTCGCGCACGCTCCAGGAGATGGTCGGGACGAAGGTAACCGGATCTTCGTCGAGCGTGTAGTCGATCGCCACCCAGCCGTAGAGATCGACCGCGTCGGGCGCGTTTACCACGCCGCCGCCCCCCAGGGCGGAGCGGTCGTCCCAGTAGGCGAAGAGGCTCGATTGGCCGGGCACGTAAGGAAGAAGGTAGGGCGGAGTCGTGCCGGTGTTGGACGCCACCGGCTCGTGGGTGGCGACATAGGCGGCGTCGAAGACCACGCCGGGCGGCACGACGAATAGTTTGTAGAGCTCGGCGATGAAGGCGCCGTTGATCCGGGTGGAGACCGTTCCGCTGGTTTCGTCGTGGACGCTATCGAAGAAAAAGCCGCAGGCGCCGGAGCCAGATGGAATGGATTTTGTCAGGGCGAGCAGTTGAGTGGCGCCGTCCGGAGAGAGCGGAAAAGGGGAGAACGCCGCGTCCTCGAGGATCACGGCCGCCGGGGCGCCGGCGGGCGAAAGCAGAGCCAGGGCAAGGGCGAGGAGGCGGTGGGACATGTTCGGGGGGGTGGCGGGGCGGAGGCGCGGCGACGCGAGGAAGGTCGTGACGCCCGGCCGCTCAGCCGCGGCTACCGCGTTTGGCGAAACGCGCCTGGGCCTCGTCGAGCTTTGCGCGTTCGGCCGGGGTGAGGCTGTGGATGCCGTCGCGGCTGATCTTGTCAAGGAGCGCGTCGATGTCGGCCGGGCCCGGGGGAGGCACGCCGCGCACGGTGGGGCGGGTGGTGGCGGGCCGGACCGGCGCGAAGCGCGTCGGGGGCGCGCTCGGACGGGGCGCGGGGCGCGCGGGCAGGCGTGGGGCGGGCAGGTTAAAGTGGCCTTGGGCGTGGCGGATGTAGGCGAAGGCGAACCCGGAGGTCGCCCAGAGCGAAAGCAGGCCGGACCAGTCATGGCCGCTGAGCGCCACGAGGGTGTAGATGGCGACGAGGATGCCGGCGACCCACTTGGCGAGCAGGTTAAAAAATATCGGCACGTTCGGGTAGAGCGTCGCAAACGCGATGAAAATGGCGAAGCTCCCGGTTTGTCCGGAGAGGAAGCGCGGGCCAAAAAGCCCGAGGATGGTCAGGAGCACCGGGGTGAGCAGGTAAAGCGCGACGTAGAGCGTGAGAAAAGCGCGGCGGCCGAGGTATTTCTCCACCTCGCGGCCGAAAAAAACCAGCATCACCATGTCGATCACGAAGCCGAGGCCGGGCGGATT
>CAMCHD010000357.1 GCA_945874545.1 Akkermansia muciniphila
GCGTCGGTCGTCGGTCCCGATCAAGTCGATGTCGGCGCCACCGTAGTCGTGCACCACCGACACGGTGGGAAACATGCCCGCGATCGTCGCCGCGACATCCGCGGGCCAGCGGTGCAGCAAGATCGCCCCTTTCACCAACCCCGCCTTCAACGAGGCCGGCCCCAGGCGGGCGTCCAGCACCGTCGCGCATTGATCGTGAGGCACGAGGTGGGAGAGGATGGCGACGTTAAAGCCCACCGCCGCCCCACTCATGCCCGCCATGTAACGTTGATCGGTGATCGGCGACGCGCTCTGCGAGAGAGCGAGCACATGGCGCAGGCCGGGAAGGCCGACCGTTCCGCCCGACGAGCGCGCCCCGGGCCTCAGCGCATAGCCCATCTGCTGGGCCAGACCGACGATCCGCGCCTCCGTCTCGGGATGAATGCCGCCGGTGCCCCGAAGCGCGCGCGAAACGGTCGAAATCGAAACCCCGAGCCGGGTCGCGATATGGGAGAGGTTTACGCGAGGGGAGGGGAGTCGGGGCATAAGCGAACCTCGCCAGACTGAGAGGGGGTCGCGAGCCGGCCAAGGTAATTTGCGGAAATTTGCGCGAATCCCAATTTTCTTCTGCGAATTTGACTGGTCGTTCTCCCGCCGCTCCGCCAAGGCTGAGCTTGGGTGCCCCGCCCTTACCCCATGCCCGCCCTGCCTCGGCCCGTCGCGTATTCCTTTGTTTCTCGGTCCGGACTGTGCTGCCGATGCGCGGTCGCGCCCGATTTTGCTTCGAATTTCCGTCGGTTTAGGTCGCGGAGGAATAGAAATGGGTGCCGATCGCCGCGGCTAAGCGCAAGGCTAGCAATCGGTTTTAAGTTTGCATAATTTTGCGCAAATAATCCTGAGAATTATCTGGAAATCATCGGCAAATATTCTAGCTTTGGGGAGCTGGGACAAATGGGTCCCGGCCCTTTTACCCCGTTCGCCCCGCTTTTATCCCAACCATGAAATCGTTACATCAACCCCGCACTCCGCGTTCCCTGTCCTGTCAACTCCGCCCGGCCGCCGCGCTGTTGGCGGCTTTCGCCCTGATTTCGGGCGCAAGCGCCCAGACCACTTGGGTCGGAAACACCAGCGCCGATATCAACACCGCTGCCAACTGGACCGCCGGCGTTCCCACCGGATCGGTGAATTCGATTTTTACCACCGCCGGGTCGTCTGGTTCCACGCTTTCGCTTTCCGCTGATCTTCAGTTCGTCGGAGGCAGCGCTCCGACCTCGAACGCCATGCTTTTTAATGGCGACGGCTTTACCCTCACCGGCACTGGCACCCGGCAACTGACAATCGGCGGGCAGGGGCTGGCGATCAGCACGGCCAACACGATCACGCTTGATACGCCGCGTATCCGTCGGAATGCATCGAACACGTTCGAGTTCTTGGGCTCGTCCGGCGATCTCGTCGTAAATGGCGGATTCTCCACGAACATCACGGCCGCCGCCGACACCACCACCCGTGTCGATTTCACCGGCGCGGGCGGGACCGGCAATACCATCACTTTTAACGGTGCCATCGTGAACGTGTTCACCGGCGTCGCGGGTGCGGGTCTCGGGAATCTTATCACCTCAAGCTCGGGAACGGGCAATCGGGTGGTCTTTAACAACCCCTCCAACACCGGCTTCACCGGCACCATAACGGTCGGCAACAACGTTCAAGTGCAGCTCGGCAACGGCGGAACAGGTGGCACACTGGCCGGCAGCACGGCGGTGACTCTGGGTAACGCGGCGAGCCGGTTTACCGTCAATCAAAGCGACACGGTCACCCAAGGGACCGAGTTCGCCTCATCCATCACCGGTTCCGGCGGATTTACCCAGGCTGGCGCGGGCACGACCATCTTGAACGCCGCCAACGGTTTTTCGGGTGGATCCATCATTTCCGCCGGCACCCTCCTGGTGGAGAACACCACCGGCTCGGGCACCGGCACCGGTGCGGTCACCGTGCAGTCCGGGGGCGCCCTCGGCGGCGACGGCTCCATCTCCGGCAGCGTCACGTTCAACGCGGGCTCGAAGTTCGCTTTCAGCACGACCAGCGTGCTCGACGTCAACGGCGCCACGGTGAGCTTTGGCGGTTTCTCGGTTTCCGACCTGAACGGGCTGTCCGGTGCGGTCGCCGCGGGCACCTACACCCTGATCGCCGGCTCGGCCAGCATCAGCGCGACCAACCTCGCCAACGTCGGTTCTTCCAACGCCTTCAGCCTTGGCGCCGAGAAAACCGCCTACTTCGATCTCGGGACCGGCGACCTGCAGCTTGTGGTCGCCGCTTCCGCCATCCCCGAGCCCGCCGCCTTCTCCGCCGTGCTCGGCCTCGGGGTCGTCGCCCTTGCCGCCGCCCGTCGCCGTCGCTCCGCTGTTTGATTGTTTCCACCGGGTCCGCCTCGTGGCGGCCCCCCTCGTTCCCGGCCGGCGGCGGCCTTTTTATGCCGCCGGCCCCTCCCTTTTTCCTTCGTTTTTAACCCCGCGCGCCCATGTCCTCCTCCGCCCCGCGTTCCTCCCGCCAGCAGGCCTTCACCCTGATCGAGTTGCTCACCGTCATCGCGATCATCGGTATCCTGGCGGCCATCATCATTCCGACGGTCGGTCTGGTGCGCAAACGGGCGGCGACGGCCTCCGACACCTCCAGCCTCCGCCAGATCGGAACCGGCCTCATGCTGCACGTCTCGGACAACAAGGGCTACCTGCCCAACCCGAGCATCGTGATCGCGGGCACGTCGACCGGAGCCGGGCAGCCCGACCGCTGGACCTTTCAGGAGGCGGTCGACCGCTATTTCGGCAAGGGCCCCAAGTTCAACGCCACCTCGATCTACAACTGGCTGAGCCGCGGCAACATGTGGTATAGTCGCTACGCCGAGGCGTCCTCCACCTTTGTTCCGCCCGCCGGTTATCTGCAGACCCAGCCGCTGGCGTATTCGTATAACCCTTACATCACGAACACCCGTTGGAAGTCCCGTCTGGCCGCCGTGCCCTCGCCGTCGCGCACCGTGATCGTGGGCGAGGTGAACAATTCAGGCGGCGCGATGACCACCAACGTGGCGCCCGAGCTGCGTTCCGATGTGGACACCAAGTATCGGGTCAGCCGCGAGGGGAAGGCGCTTTATCTGTTTTGCGACGGCCGCGTCGCCTTGTTGCAGGGCGACCAGAGCGAACCCGAGCTGACCCGCACGGGTGCGCAAAACATCTGGCGCTGGTGGTAGTCCGCCCGCCCGTCGCACCCGAGTTTCTCGCGCTCGCCTAGTTTCGCCACCGTGGGCGCCCGTTTTTCGTCGTCCCAGGCTTTGCCATGCCCGTCCTCCCCGATTTTTCCCATCCTTGGCTGCCCGACCGGGGCGACGGCACCTACCTGAACCCGGTCCTGCACGCCGACTATTCCGATCCGGATGTCATCCGGGTCGGGGCGGAGTATTGGATGACGGCATCCAGTTTCACCGCCACCCCCGGGCTGCCATTGCTGCGCTCGACCGATCTGGTGAATTGGGAACTGGTCGGCCATGCCCT
>CAMCHD010000358.1 GCA_945874545.1 Akkermansia muciniphila
AAGCTCGTTGAGGGCGAGGTTGGAGTTGGAGTCGGCGGAATACAGGGAGCGGCCGATCCAGTTGTTGACGTCCTCCATGCTCGCGGTGCGGAAAGGAAAATCCATCGAGTTTTGCAGGGCGCCGTTGCGATACCAACGCACCTGGCAACCGCTCGCGCCGTAGGTGCCGACGCCGTCCTCGATCACGAGCGCGTAGTGGTATTCCGTGCCGGCGGTGGTGGCGGCCGTGGTGCTGGTGTAGACGGGCGCGTTCCCGTCGGATTGGCCCTCGAGTTGCTGGCTGTTGAGGTCGGTGCCGGTGTTGAGCGTGAGGCCGATGTTGTCGTAGCCGGCGGTGGCACCTGGTATCGAGGAGCCGTCGACGATCTCGCCGGTGGCCGCGCCCGGGCCGGAGGTGGTGACGCAGCGGCCGAAGTCGAAGAGGCGCTGCCAATTCTTGGAGGAGAGCGGCGTGACCCACGCCTCGAGCGTGATGCTCGGCTGGGCGGAGATCAGGCCGTTGGGCAGATCGAGGTAGGCCGAGATGGCGGACGCGGTCTGGTTGCCATCGGTGGTGCCGGGCAGCCGCAGGGCGGTGCCGGTGAGGGCGGCGCCGTTGCCCCGCAGGGTGGCGACGAGACCGGCGATGTCGTCGGCGAAGGCCAGGCCGGCGTCGACCGTCGAATCGGCCTGTTGGTTAAACACCCAGCGGTGGTCCGGCGTGGGGGCGATGACGGGCGCTGGCGGGGTGACGATGCGGTCGGGCCCGGCGGTGGTGTTGGCGGTGATCTCCGCGACGCTCAGCACGTGGTTGTAGAGGCGGATCTCGTCGAAGGAGGCGTTGGCCAGGTTGTCGCCCGAGAACTGGGACCGGCCGATCCAGTTGTTGACGTCGTTCAACTGGCCGAGTTGCCACGGCACGTCGACGATGCCGACCTGGATGCCGTTGCGATACCAGGTCTGGCGAGCGCCGGCGTTGCCGTAGGTGCCCGCGCCGTTTTCAAACGTGACGACGTAGTGGTAACGTTGGCCGGCGGTGGTGGCCAAGGTGGACTCGATGTAGTAGTTGCCCGTGCTCGGCGCGGCGTAGTTGAGCCGGCCGTAGAGCCGGTGGGTGTTGAGGTCGCTGTTGACGGCCAGGGTCAGGGCAAACTCGTCGGACGCGGTGGTCGTGCCGGGCGCGGTCGTGAGGCCGCCGGTCCATTCGCCGGCGGCGCCGAGGCCGTCGCCCGCGCCGCTCATGTTGCCGAAATCAAAGAGCCGTTGCCAGGCCTTGGCGGTGATGGGCGTGGCCCAAATCTCGACCGACATGTGGGTGCGCGACGAGACGAGACCGTTGGGCAGATCGAGGTAGGCCGAAACGGTCTGGGCGTTTTGATTGCCGGTGGTCGTGCCGGGCAGGACGATGGCGGAGCCGTTCAACGTGGCGCCGTTGCCTCGCACGGTGGCGAGCGTGCCCGCGACGGAATCCTTGATCGTGGTGCCGGACGGGGCCGCGCTCGCGGCGTGGTTGAAGGACCAACGCTGAGTCAGCGCGGCGTGGGCGCAAGGTCGGGCGCAGACGGCGGACAACGCCATCCAGATGAGGACGGAAAACCTTGGCATGGGGTGGGGTCGGGCGGAAAACGAGACGCTATCGACGGCCTGCGCCGGCCGAAACGCAAAGCGCGACGCTTGGCCTGCGGTCCCCTCACGATGCACAATCCTCCCGGCGCGTGGCCGCTGTGGAGGCGGAAAGGTGGAAATTGCCGGCGGTTTAACCCGCGACCGCGAGCTGGCCGCAGCCGGCGGCGATGTCGATGCCGCGCCGCTGCCGCACGGTGCAGGGGATGCCGTAGCCGGCGAGCACGTCCTGGAAACCCCGCGCGCCCGCCGACGCGGTCGGCCGGCCGTCGTAGCCGAAGGTGGGGTTGAGTGGAATCAGGTTAACCTGGGCGGGAATGCCGCGCAGCAGGGCCCCGACGGCGTGGGCGTGGTCGGGACCGTCGTTTTTGCCCTCGATCAGGGTCCACTCGAAAAAGATGCGCCGGCCGAGGGTCGTCGTGTATTCTCGGCAGGCGTCCATCAGCTCGTCGAGCGGCCACTTGCGGGCGGCGGGCACGAGCGCGGCGCGTTCCGCCTGGGTGGCGCCGTGGAGGGACACGGCGAGGTGGAAGGGCCGGCGTTCGGCGGCGAGGCGGCGGATGCCCGGCACCACGCCTACGGTGGAGACGGAGATTTTTTGCGCGCCGAGGGCGAGGCCGGCGGAGTCGCGTAGGATGTCGATCGCCTGCATGACGGCGTCGTAATTGTGCAGCGGCTCGCCCATGCCCATGAAGACGATATTTCTCAGGCGCTCGTGGCGGTGGTGGGGAGAGGGATGGGCGGGCTCGGCGAGGGCGGGGACGGGCGCGGCGGGATTTTCCCCGGCCGGCGCGGCGGTGGCGCGAAGCACGGCATCGACGTGCAGAGCCTGCGCGACGATCTCCGCGGCGGTGAGGTGGCGGGTATAGCCCATCTGGCCGGTGGCGCAGAAGACGCAGCCCATGGCGCAGCCGACCTGCGAGCTCACGCAGGCGGTGGTGCGGCCGTGGTAACGCATCAACACGGTCTCGATGCGGTGGCCGTCGTGTAGCGCGAGCAGGTATTTGCGGGTGAAGCCGTCGGACGAGCGGGTCTCGAGCGCGACCGAGGGCAGATCGCAGGCCAGTTCGGAGGCGACTTTTTCGAGGAAACGCGCCGGCATGCGGTCGTGGGCGCGGGCCGCCAGCTCGGCGAAGGTCAGCCGGCCCCGCAGGTAAAGCTCGTGCCATAGCGAGGCGGCGTGAAGCGGCGAAAAGCCCCACTCCACGGCGCGCGCGGCCAGCTCCGGCCGGGTGAGGCCGAGCAGGTGGGCGGCGGGCGGGGTGGGGGAGGAGGCGACGCGGACGGCGGACATGGGCCGCAATGGAGCCGCGTCCCGCGAAGACGTCCAACCCGGAACACGTTGACCCCGGCGCGGGGCTTTGCGTGCGTCGGCGTTCGCCCGTCCTTTTTCGTGCCCCTCGATCTCTACGATTCCATCCGCGACCAACGCCTCGCCGCCCTGCGCGCGGAGTTTTTTCCGCGCCTGCCCCTCGCCGCCGGCGCGTCGCTGACCCTCGAGCTGGGCTGCGGACACGGCCATTACCTCAACGCCTACGCGGCGGCGCATCCGGAGGAGTTTTGCGTGGGGTTGGACTTGATCGCGGACCGCATCGCGCGGGCGGAGCGCAAGGCGACCCGCGCGCGCCTCGCGAACCTCGTTTTTGTGCAGGCGGAGGCGGCGCTGTTCTTGAACGCTCTCGCCGCCGCGCCTGTGTCGGCCGGCGTGCCGCCCCCGCGCCTGCGGCGGATTTTTGTATTGTTCTCCGACCCGTGGCCGAAGCGCCGCCACTGGAAGCACCGCGTGTTGCAATCGGCGCTGCTCGACACCCTGGCGGAATTGACCGAGGCGGGCGCCGCGCTGCATTTCCGCACCGACCACCCGGACTA
>CAMCHD010000359.1 GCA_945874545.1 Akkermansia muciniphila
ACCACCCGGGTCTACGGCGGCACCGGCCTGGGTCTCGCCATCAGCTCCCGCCTGGTCGGTCTGATGCAGGGCCGCATCTGGGTGGAGTCCACCCCGGGCCGGGGATCTCTTTTTCACCTCGAAATCCCGCTCCACCCCGCGACCGCCACGCCGCCGCCCCCCGCCCTACCGGCCGAGCTGCACGGCCTGAACCTGCTGGTGGTCGCGCCCCATCCCGGCATCCGCCGCCAACTCCTCAACCAAATCGAGGGCTGGGGCCTTCACGCCGTGCCGGCGGGGGATTTCACCGCCGCCGTCGCCCGCCTCGCCGCCGGCGAACCGTTCGACGGCGTCCTGGTCGACGCCCCCGCCTCGGGCCCGAACGGCGACGCTCTCGCCGCCGCGCTGCGCCGCGTCGCCGCCGCCCGCCCGCTGCCGCTCGTCCTGCTCACCCGGCGCGGCGAAGCGCTGGGAAACCACGCCGAGCTCGCCGCCGCCAGGATCGTCGCCAAACCCCCCAAGGCCGCCCTCCTGCTCGACGCCCTGGTCCAGGCCCTGCGCCCCGCCACCCCCGCGCCGACGCTCGCCACCCGAAACCCGACCCCGCCGCCACCGGCCGCGTTTTCCGCGCCGTCCGCGCTTCGGCTCGTGCTGGCCGAGGATCTGCCGGTGAACCAACGCGTCGCGCTGCTGATTCTCGAGTCCCTCGGGCACACCGCGAGCATCGCCAACCACGGCCTGGAAGCGCTCGCGCTGATCTCGCGCCAGCCGGTCGACATCCTGTTTCTCGACGTGCAGATGCCCGAGATGGACGGCCTCACCTGCGCCGCCCGGCTGTGCGAGGATTACCCGCCCGAGACCCGCCCCTGGATCATCGCCATGACCGCCAACGCCCTCGAGGGCGACCGCGAGCGCTGCCTCGCCGCCGGCATGGACGACTATATCAGCAAACCCATCAGCGGCCCCGCCATCTCCGCCGCCATCGACCGCGCCATGGAGGGCCTCGCCGCCCGCCGTCCCGGGTAGGCCCCCGGCGAGAGAGGCGCCGGACCGTCGGGCGCGTCCGTGCTTTCGCGGGTCACCCTCTCCGCCCCGGCCCGGGCGGACGCGGCGGGACCACGCGCACCGGCACCGGCTCGCCGACCGCGCGCGCCGCCACCTCGCGGATCTTGTCTTTTTTGCTCTTCCGTCGGCCCTTGATGCCGCCGCCATCCGGCGCCACCAGCGGTGCCGGCGCCTCCGTCTCGCGCGGCTCGAAGCCCGCGACCTGCTCACGCTCCAGCGTCAGCGAGTGGAGTTTTTCGATCAGGCGGAAATGCGCGTGCGTGCCCGCGCTCACCAAGCTGATCGCCACGCCCGCCTCGCCCGCGCGTCCCGTGCGGCCGATGCGATGGGTGTAGTCCACCGCCGAGCGCGGCAGGTCGTAGTTCACCACCGCCGGCAGCTTCGGGATGTCGATGCCCCGGGCCGCCAGATCGGTCGCGATCAACACCTTCACCTTGCCCGCCTTCAGGTCCGCCAGCGCCTGGGTGCGCGCCCCCTGGCTGAGCTCGCCGTGCAGGGCCGCCGCCGCGATGCCCGCGCGGATCAGCTTCTCCGCCACGTGCTCGCAGGTGTATTTCGTCGCCACGAAGACCAGCACGCCCGTCCACCCGTTCGTCTCGACCAGATGCCGCAGGAGCTGCGTCCGGCGCGGCACGTCCACCTCGATCACGCGTTGCAAAATCTCCGGCGTGTTCTCGGCCGTATCCGGCGTCTCGATGCGCAGCGGATCGCGGAGCAGCGCCGCCGCCAGCGCCTGCACCTCGGGCGGGAAGGTCGCTGAGAACAACAAACTCTGCCGCCGCGCCGGGAGCAGGCCCACGATGCGATCGAGTTCGGCCTTGAAGCCGAGGTCGAGCAGGCGGTCCGCCTCGTCCAGCACCAGCACCGACACCTCCGCGAGCGACAGCGCGTTGTGGTCGATGAGGTCGAGCAGACGGCCCGGCGTGGCGACGAGCAGGTCGGCCCCGCCGCCGAGCGCGAGCATCTGCGGGTTGATCGAGAGGCCGCCGACCGCGACGAGGGTCTTGAGCGGCTGGGGCAGGTAACGTGCGTAGCGCCGCACCGCCTCGACCACCTGGGTGGCCAGTTCGCGGGTCGGCACGAGGATGAGCGCGCTGACGAAGCGGCCGTGGGGCCGGCGCGCCGCCGCGAGTTTTTGCACCAGAGGCAGGGCGAAGGCGGCGGTCTTGCCCGAGCCGGTCTGGGCGGAGGCCCACACGTCCGCGCCGCGCAGGATGGCCGGGATGGCCGCCGCCTGGATGGGCGTCGGCGCCTCGTAATGCCAGGCGGCCACGGCGCGTT
Source organism: Akkermansia muciniphila (assembly GCA_945874545.1). Lineage (GTDB taxonomy): Bacteria > Verrucomicrobiota > Verrucomicrobiia > Opitutales > Opitutaceae > IMCC26134_A. The sequence goes on from CAMCHD010000359.1 coordinate 2,326, forward strand.
GGAGCGGTTCGGAAAGACCCAGGGAGGAAAACGACATGCGTCCCACGCTGCCCCGCCCCGGCGGCAAAGCCACGAAATGTTGCGCAGGCGCGATCGTGGCTGCTCCCGCCATCCGGATCGTGGTCAGGGCGTGCGGGCGGGCGGGGCGAAGCCGTGGCCGGAGTCGGTGGCGTAGAGCAGATTTTCGGCCGCCGAATAGGCCAGAATGAAGCGGCCCTCGGGGTTTTGCCGGACTTCGCAGGCCTTCCAGTCGGGCGCGAACCACGCCGGCCGGTCGTCGGCGGGCGCGACCTCGCCCGGCGTGGGCACGGTCCGCAGCGAAAACGGATTCGTCTCCAGCCAGGCGCGCAGCTCCGGGCCGGGTTTCATCACCAGATACCAACTCCATTCCGCGAGGGTCGCGCCATCGCCAGCCGTCTCGCGGCGCTCGGCGTGGAGAATCTCGTCACCCGCCCCCGGCCGCCGCCAGAAGGCGCGGCGAAACACCAGCGCCGGGTCGGTCGAGCGCGCCACGGGGGACGCCGGAAGAGCGACGGGGACGGCGGCGGGAGGCGCGGGCGGCTCCGGCGCGGCCGCCGGCCGGGGATCACGGGCGCACGCGGTCAAAACCAACCCGACGCAGATGAGCCACGCGGCCGGCGGACCGCGCCGGTTGGCGGCGAGCGGAAGGGTCTTGGCGCGGCGCATGGCTCAGTTGCCCGAGGTGGAGTAGGTGCGGAAGAACAGCTTGATATCGCTCACGCTCTGGATGAAGCGGTCCAGGCCGGCCTGCTCGTCGTTCAACAGTGAATACGCCGGAATGACGATCTTCCACCGGGTGTTCCACACGCTGCGCCCGATCAGGCGGGAGTTGGTGAACTCGGCCGGCATCGAGCTGTAGAAGTAGGCCGGATCGTCCACCGCGCGGAAGGCCTGGTGTTTGCGGGTGATCCAGAGCTGCTCGTTCAAGGTCCCCTGGGGGGTGAAGAGCTGGAGCCCGGAAAAGGCGGTGGCACCGAGATTTTTCGGCAGGGGCAGGGCCTGGTCGCGCACGTCCCAGGTGCGGATGATGTTGGTGTCGCCGAGCGGCGGCGCGCGCATCAGATCCGCGCCGGTGGGGATGAGGTAGGCGTAGGGCGTGGCGCTGAGGGCGTTGGGCGAGGA
>CAMCHD010000360.1 GCA_945874545.1 Akkermansia muciniphila
GCACCGAGGACAGCCGCTTGCCAAGCGGCGCATGCCCTCCTCCTCCCGCTCTCCGTGCGCCTTCGCCGCCCTCTCCAACCCGCCCGCTCCACGTTGAACCGGTATACCGCGGTTATCCCGGCGGAATATCGCACAAGATATTGAGCCGCTGATTCGGTGCGGAATCCCGGGTCTGCATCCGCCAAGTGCTGGTCGCGGGTGGCGCGGCGAGTCGGCGGCCAACAGGTCACGCGAGACGACCGGCGATGATCGCGATATCCGGGATTAACCAAGGGTATGCATGGTCACGGCTGAGGCTCCCCATACTCAATATTGAGGTTTTTTTCCTCACGCTTGAGGTTCGCGCTACTCGACGACCAGCCTCCGAGTGTCACGTTTGAGGATCACCCTACTGAACGTCGATGTTCCGAGCCTCACGCTTGAGGCTCCTCTTCCTCAACGGTGAGGCTATTTTCCTCAGCCTTGAGGTTCGCGCTACTCGTCGACCAGCCTCCGAGGCTCACCCTTCAGGCGAAAAGGACCGGCAACAGGGCACGCTTTGCGCGTGGAATCATCTTGGACAAGGGATATGACAGCGACCTCATCCGCGCTTATGTGAACCAACTCGGCGGCGTCGCCGTCATAACCCAATTCACCTCCCGTCGGAGTGTCCTACCTCCGACATCGTTCCAGCACGCCACCGCTGACTCACGCAACTCGACGGCGTCCGATCCATTCCAGGCACCCGGCGTATTCCGCCGGGGGTCTTTTGTGTGTTGAACCCGACACCACGCCGTTGCCCTGTTTACTGTCCCCATGCACGTCAATTGGCCTTTTTCTCGGCCCTGAACGCTATCGCGTCTCGACCGCCGCTTTCCCCATGAGTTCCCCCGCCGCCTCCGCCCTGCCTTGGTCGCCCCGCCCCTGGCCTTCCCTGCGCCACTACGCCGGCGACCGCCTCCTTCGCCTCGCCCTCCCGCTCGGCGGCATCGGCACCGGCACCGTCTCCCTCGGCGGTCGCGGCGAACTCCGCGACTGGGAAATCATGAACCGCCCCGCCAAGGGCTACTCCACCGTCCTCCCCGGTAACGACGCGCCGTTCTTCGCCCTCCACGCCCGCCCCCTCGACTCCGCCGCACCCAACTCCCCCGCCCCTTTCACGCGCGCCCTCCTCGGCCCGCTCGACGAGACCGAATACCACCACTTCGAGGGCCGCCCGGTCGACCACCACGGTCTGCCCCGCTTTGCCTCCGCCGCGTTCGACGCGGCCTATCCTTTCGGCCAGGTCACCCTCGACGATCCCGCCTCCCCCGTCGCCGTCCGCCTCCAGGCATTTAATCCCTTCGTCCCCGGCGATCTCGAGGCCTCCTCCCTCCCGCTCGCCGCCCTCGCCTACGTCGTCACCAACCGCTCCTCCCGCCCTCTCGCCGTCTCAGTCATGGGCGCCTTGCGCAACTTCATCGGCCGCGACGGCTCCGACCTCGCCCCGCCCGACTGGAAAGGCGAACGCCACCCGCTCGGCGCCGCCGCCAATCGCAATACGTTCGTATCCGCTCCGTCCTTATGCGGCCTCTTCCTCACCTCCGACGGCGTCCCCGCCGACCACCCCGCCGCCGGCTCGCTCGCCCTCGTGACCGACGCGCCAGCCGCCTCCGTCTCCCACCGCGAAAACGGAGCCCCGCTCGCCTGGTCGGGCTCCGCCCTCGATCTCTGGGACGACTTCGCCGCCGACGGTCGCCTCGACCCGCGCCCGCCCTCCGGCGAGGCCGATCCGCTCGCCGCCCTCTGCGTCCGCCACGAGCTCGCCCCCGGCGAATCCCGCGTCGTCACCTTCACCTTCGTCTGGCACTTCCCCCACCGCCGCTCCTGGCGCGTTTACCAGTTCGGCCACGGCAAGCACACCATCGGCAACCACTACACCACGCTCCACCCCGACGCCTGGTCCGCCGCCCAGGCCCTCGTCCCGCGCCTGCCCGCCCTCGAAGCCGCCACCCTGCGCTTCGTCGAAACCTTCCTCGCCGCCGACGCCCCCGCCGCGCTCAAGGAACCCGCCCTCTTCAACCTCTCCACCCTCCGCTCCCAGACCGTCTTCCGCGACGCCGCCGGCAAATTCTTCGCCTGGGAGGGCGTCATGGACGCCAACGGCTCCTGCTACGGCAACTGCACCCACGTCTGGAACTACGAGCAGGCCACCGCCCATCTCTTCGGCGAATTCGCCCGCGACATGCGCGACACCGAGTTCGCCCACGCCACCGACGACACCGGCCGCATGGCCTTCCGCGTCGGTCTCCCGCTCGCCACCCGCGCCCGCGCCCACCCCAATGCCGCCGCCGACGGCCAGATGGGCTGCATCGTAAAATTCTACCGCGACTGGCAGCTCTCCGGCGACCGCGCCTTTCTCGAAAAACACTGGCCCCGCGTGCGCGCCGCCCTCGCCTACGCCTGGACCCCCGGCGGCTGGGACGCCGACCAGGACGGCGTGCTCGAAGGCTCCCAGCACAACACCATGGACGTGAACTACCACGGCCCCAACCCCCAGATGGCGTTCTGGTATCTCGCCGCCCTCCGCGCCGCCGCCGCCCTCGCCCGCGCCATGGACGACGCCCCCTTCGCCGAGAAATGCGACGCCCTCGCCGCCCGCGGTTCCGCCTGGATCGATGCCCATCTCTTCAACGGCGACTACTACGAACACCACGTCCTTGCCCCCGGCACCTCCGATCTCTCCGCCCGCCTCGACCCCGACTCGCCCGCCTACCCTCCCTTCCAGCTCGGCCCCGGCTGCCTCGTCGATCAACTCGTGGGCCAAGCCGCCGCCACCCTCGCGGGCCTCGGTGCGCTCGCCTCCCCCGGCCACCTCCGCCGCACCATCGCCAGCGTGATGGAAAACAACTGGCGCACCGGCTTCGCCGACCATTTCAACCCCATGCGTTCCTACGCCCTCGGCGACGAGTCCGGCCTCGTCATGGCGTCCTGGCCGCGCGGCCGCCTGCGGGTGCCCTTCCCGTATTTCGCCGAGGTGATGACCGGCTTCGAATACACCGCCGCCGTCTCCTGTATCCAAGAAGACATGACGGACGAAGCCCTCCGCATAGTCTCCGCCATCCGCGCCCGCCACGACGGCCGCCGTCGCAACCCTTTCAGCGAACCCGAATGCGGCCACCACTACGGCCGAGCCCTCGCCGCCTGGAACGTGCTCCTCGCGTGGACCGGTTTCCACTACTCCGCCGTGGACGGCATCCTCACCTTCGGCCCCCGCCCCGGCCGCCACTTCTGGAGCACCGGCGCCGCCTGGGGCGACATCACCCTGACCGGCCGCACCGCCACCCTCCGCGTCCTCGCCGGCCCCCTCACCGCAAGCCGCCTAACCGTCCCCACCCTTGGCTCCGCTGCCCTCCCCGGCCAGCTTCCCACCGACACCACCCTCACGTTGACTTTGACTTGATTTGATAAGTCGCATCCCGCCGCGCC
>CAMCHD010000361.1 GCA_945874545.1 Akkermansia muciniphila
CCTGCTTTGGTAAGTGTCTCGGCGGATGGAGCGCTCGGCACGGCCGATGCCGGCACCTCGGTGGCCAGCGGCGGCTCCCTCGCCCTGGCCAATGGCGTGACCTACTCCACGGCGGAGCCTTTGACCCTTTCCGGATCGGGCTACGATACGACCCTCGATTCGACGACCTCGGTTCGCCTGCGCGGCGCGTTGCAGTCCCTTTCGGGTAACGCGACCTATGCCGGCCCGGTCCAGCTCGCCGCCGGCGGCGCCCGCTTGGGCGTGCAGTCGATCGCAGGTGCTTCTTTGACTGTGACCGGCACCATTGAACCGGCTCCCGGAGTGACGGATAGCACGGTCTATTTCCGCGCCGGAAACGCCGACGGAAACTACATCATCCTCGCGGGCGCCAACAACCGGTGGGATACCCCCGCCGCGATCTACAGCAACCCCAGCGATGGGGGCACCGCCGGCGTCCGGCTCGGGGCCCACAACGCCCTGCCCACCAACGTTTCGATCGTGGCCGGCGGCACCTTCGCTAGCTTAGGTAATTCTCTGGATATGAACGGTTACAACCAGACCTTGCCCGGCCTGGTGGAGAGCGACGGTCATCTTCAGATCGTGAATCTGAATACGGGCACCACCTCGGTCCTTACCTTGGATACCGCCACCGCGGACTTCTCCAGCGTGGCGGGCATCAACAACCTCGAAGGGGAGTTCACCATTCTCGCGGACGGCAACGGCACCATGTCGCTGGTCAAGAAGGGCACCTTTAAGCAGACGCTTGACGGCATCCAGGCCTACTCCGGCCCGACCACGATCGAGGCGGGCACGCTCGCCATTGTGGGCATCGGTTTCCTTCAGGCCACCCCGGTTACACTCTTCGCGGGTGCGACTTTGGATGTCTCCGGCATCGGATCGCTCGCCGAACCTCGGACCGAGTTCTCCCTGACCGGCGGGCTAAGCGGCTCGGGCACGCTCAACGCGACGGACAAGACCGTGACGGTTTCCAACGTCTTCGCGCCCGGAGCCTTGGCGGTGACCGGCAATCTTACCCTCGCCCCCGGCACGGCCACGACGCTCGCCGCCGCCGCGACTCCCGGAGCTTCCTCCGCCGTCACGGTTTCCGGAGCCTTGGTCCTCGCCGGCACCCTCGCCATCAACGAGGCCGATGGTTTCGACTTCGCCACCGGTCAGAGCCTCACCTTCGCCACCGGCACCATCACGCCGGGTCTGAGCGGTGTCACGGTGAACGGCGTGGCCCTGGCCGAAACCGCGACCGATGTCTGGACCGCGACCATCGGCGGCCTCGACTACACCTTCACCGAAGCCACGGCCACGCTCGCCGTCTCCGGCGGGGTCGTGATCACGCCGCTCCAGGCCTGGCGCGATCTCTACTTCCCGGGTGCGGGCAACGACGGCACCGGTATCGGCGCGAACGATTTTGATGCCGACAACGATGGCCTCGCCAACCTGGTCGAGTATGCCACCAACACCTCGCCGGTGGCCGCCAACATCTCCCCGGTCGTCCAGGGCACGAACGCCGGTCGCCTCAGCCTGACCTTCCCGCGCATCGACGACCCCTCGCTCCGCTACACGGTCGAAGCACGAAACGATCTCCTCACCGGCGCCTGGGCGGCCATCACGCCCGCCGCGGCCAACAATCCGACCTTCGGCTTCGAGGGGACGAATCCGGCCGCGACCGAAACCGTCTCCGAGACGGTGATCGACTCGGTCTTGCTTTCCACCCAGCCGAAGCGGTTCCTCCGCCTGGCGGTCGAGGTCGTGGTTCCCACGCCCTGATCCGGACAGGGTAGGGAAACTTTAGCCGGCGCGGCCATCTCCGGGTGGCCGCGCCTTTTTTGTGTCTGCGCAGGGGCCCGGGACGGCGGACGGCACAGACCGGACCACCGCGATCAATGGGTGCCGAGTCACGCAACCTGCTGGCCGTTGGAGATGCGGGTGGCGCACGCTTCTCGCGTGTGCATTTCGGCGTCGCACCGATGCGTTCAAAGGCGCCGGGCGGGTTTCGTGGTGGTGCTCAGCCGGCCACAAGCCGCGCGAGCGTCACGAATGCATGGATCTCTCCCAGCGGAGTCCGGTTTCGCCGGGGCATGCGCCCTAGTATGTGACGTAGTTCTTCGGACACTCTGTCACCTTTCTGGCCGGGTTATGTCGACCGCCATTCTTTTTATTCGTAGGGTTTATATAACAGTGGTATCAAGCAGAATCTTGCTATTTGGCTACGATATCTATTTAATAACCGGCAGTATTAATCTCACTGCCGGTGGTTTAAGGTCATCGACTATCGTCTCCGGCGCATGAGAATCGTTCCCAATGCAAATATGCCTGTGAGAAAGCCGAATGAGGCCGGTTCCGGAATGGCAACCACACTTATGTTGCTAAAGCCACTTCCTCGAGTGAGCTGTAATGAGCTCCCTATAAAACCTTCCAACCTCGCAATTCCACCGGAATCAAAATCAACCCTCGCGATTGAATCGGAAGGTGAATTGACTCCGTAAGATTGAGGCGAGCCCGATCCAATGATTGTTTGGAAGACACTCAGTTCGTTGGTTAGGATAAGGGAAACATTGCCAGACTCAGCCTGTCCACTCTCGAGTTGAGTGTCTGTATTGCTAAAGTTCAAGGCGCCCACCTCTCCGACGTTCGAACTCCACATACTTTCGGTTCTGAGCTGCGTAATTCCATATCCGCTACCGCCCACGTTTATGGCTCTCCATTCAACAAGTCCAAACCCATTGATCGACTCCAGTGTCCCGGAGTCACTACCCACGAGAGACCATGTTTTATCGGTTGGATTAACTTGAAGGGTGAGGGCAGCGAATGCATTTGAACATGCAACGCCAGCGATTAGTAGCATTTTGCGATGGTTGATCATGATGGTGGCTTTTTATTTACGTTTGTTTTGCGGGATAAACGAAGAACTTAAAGTCGATCGTTTAAAATTTTGAGAAAAGAGACCAGGGGGCACGCGGGTTTTCTGGTTCGTTATGGGTAGAGCGAATTCGAGCCGTTTGCAGTCGTGAGGGAGGGAACCTTGGTTCACGGACTCTGCCGACTGCTCCGGGCGACTCGGTCGACCGGAAGGGGCGGCGCGGCGGGTGGCGGTCGAATTTTGGATCGCGCTCGACACAGCCGACACCGCGGCCAGCGCGGAGGGGGGAGCGGAGGGCTGCGCGTCGGGGCTGGCCATAGGTGAAGGAGGTTTGTGCGGCCGCGCGGCGTGGTTCAAGCACGACTGGGTAAAATCACGAAGGAGGTGTCGGGACCTGCCAGTTTGGCGGCCGACAGGTGGGCCGGGACGGTGGCGGGGCATGCAAACCATCCCGCTTGATCCCTCCCCAGCCTTGTCCAACGCGCCGGTCCCGCCGTCGCTTTCCGCCGTCGTGCCCGCGCCCGACGACCTTTCCGCCTTCGATGCGACCATGCGCCTGCGCGGCCTGGCC
>CAMCHD010000362.1 GCA_945874545.1 Akkermansia muciniphila
ACCACCGTGCAGCCGAATTTCGAACGCAGGCCGAGCTGCGCCAGGGTCCGGCCCGAACACTCCGCCAGATCCGGCACCACGCAGTCGGAGACGCTCAGGTTCCACTCCTCGTGTTTCCGCCCCGCCCACGGCACCGAGGTCGCGCTCATTCGCGCCGAGCCGGCCTCGCCGAGCACATCCTGCAGACCGACCTCCAGTTCGCTGTGCCAATACACCATGCGCCGACGCAGCCAGACGAAGGCCGCGCCCGCCACGAGGGCGCTCGCCGGCAGGGCCCAGCGCGCCGCCCCCGCCGGCGCGAACGAGGCCACCCACGTGACCATCGCGACCGTCGCGACGCTGCGCACGCCGAGCGCGATGAGCCCGCGCAACCGGTCCCGCGCGTCCGTCGCCATGCCCTGGGTCGTGAACTCCGCCACGATCAGGGCGAGGGCGGCGACATTGCGCCACACCGCGAAAAGCGGCACCAGCGCCACCGCCACCAGCGCGGTCCAGAACCCCCAGCCCGGCCCGCCCCACCGCGCCGCGATCCGCGCCTGCAATTGCTCCGCGCTGAGCAGCAGCCCCGCGACGAACAACAGCTCGACCACGATCTGGATGACGCGCCGGCGGCTGAGTTTCCAGAGCAGGTTACCTGCCCTGCGCTCCCCCAGCCGCTCCAGCCAGCCCTGGTAGGATTCGAGCAAACCCACCAACCAGCGCGGCCGCACCCGCAGGATCCCCTCCGCGATCGGCTCGGCCCGCCGGGTGAGCAGCGGCGCGGTCAACGAGGTGACCAACGACAAACCCACCGCCAGCGGATAATACACCGGCGGCACCACCCGCGCCGCCACGCCGAGCTGCGCGATGATGAAGGAAAACTCGCCGATCGGCGTCGCCACCAGACCCGCGCGCAAGGCATCCCGATGCGGCGTGCCGATGAGCGTCAGACCGGTCGAGACCGCCCCGACCCGCACCACGAGGGTGAAAGCCGCCAGGACCAGCACCAGGGCCCACGCCTCGCCCAGCGCGCGGACGTCGATCTGCAGCCCGATCGCGACAAAAAACACCGCGCTGAACACATCCCGCATGCCTTCGAAGATCCGCTCGACCGAGTGCCGGTGGGGCGTCTCGGCCACGATGCAGCCGATCAAAAACGCGCCCAGCGCGAGCGAGTAGCCCGCACGGTGGGCGACGACCGCCAGACCAAAGAGCAGGGCGGCGGTGGCGAGGGTCTGCAGCTCCTCGTCCGCCTTGACGCTGAGGGTGCGCAACAACCACGGCACGATGAGCAAGCCGAGCACGCCGGAGAACACGACAAAACCACCGAAGCCGCCCAGGGTCGCGGCCAGGCCGGCCCCCGCCCCGGAACCACCGGCGCTCAAGGCCACCACCGAGTTCAAGACGGTCAACATGACCACCGCCACCACGTCCTCCAGGACCGACACGCCCATCGCGAGCTGGCCGTGTCGCTCATGCCCCGCGCCGGTCTCGTGGAGCACCTTGCCGATGATGGCCGAGGAGGAGACCATGAGCATGGCGGCAAGAAACAAGGTTTGGGTGCCGTCCAAACCCGCCACCAGACCGAGCCCGCGAGTCGCGTAGTAGGTCAGACCCGCGCCGATAAAGACGGCGAGCACAAGACCGAGACCCAGCCGCTGCAGCCGACGAAAACTGAGTCGCAGGCCGATGGAGAACATCAGAAAGACCAGCCCGACCTGCGCCGCGGTCGCGATGCTGGCCTGGTCCGTGATCAACGAGAACGGCGGCGTGTAGGGCCCCACCACCATGCCCGCCACGAGGTAGCCGACCACGGCCGACAAGCCGACGCGTTGACACACCCAGCCCAGCCCGGCGGCGGCGGCGAGGATGATCGCGAGATCCTGGATAAAGGCGGCGCTTTCCATGGGGACGGGACGGCGTCGGGCTCAAGGATGCCGCCAGCCGAGGGGAAGGAGCGCTTCCACGCCGTGATTCACCAGCACGAAATAGAGCCAGAAAACCCCAGCGCCCAACGCGATCAGGAAAAGCGCCTCCCCCACCCCGCCCGCCTGCGCCCGACTGGTGCGGTGCAACCAGCGCACAAACCGTTCGAGCCCCGGCGCGACCACAAAGGCCACGACGGAGGAACCAAACAGGACCAGCGCGATCACGACCGTGGTCCGCAACCAGGGATCCTCGACCCGCCCCGCCTGATACCCGACCACCGCGTTGACCAGATTGAGCAACAGCAGGCAGCAGGGCAGGACGTAGTGGACGCGGAGATTGACGGGAGCCTTGGCCATGGCGTCAAAACGAAGGCTTCCCCGGGCGTTTTCAACCTCTCCCGCCGCCGCCGCCCAAATCACCGCGGCCAGACCGCCCGCTGCGCCGCCGCCAGCACCCGCCCGGCTGCGAGTTCCTCCGCGTCGGCCCCCTCCTCGGTGAGCTGGCCGAAGTGCGACGCCGCCACCTCGCGGTGCGTGCAGTCGGTGATCGCCCGCCGCGTCGCGGTGACCAGCTCCTGATAGTTGCCCCGCCAGTTCCGCGCCACCAACCACTGCAACGCCGAGGGATGGATGGACCGCGCCCGGTATTCGGGAAACACCGCCGTGAGGTCGGTCAGGACCCGCCGCACGACGGGCTCGATGTCGTCCCGCCGCTCGCGCAGGGGCGGCATACGCACCACCGACGGCAGGATGAACTGCAATTCCTCCAAAAACTCCCGGTCGGCCGGCCGCGCATCCTCCGCCGCGACGGAAAACGCGAAGACCATCCGCAGGGGCTTTTCCCGGTCCCGCATACGCCGGGCCCGGCGTAAAAATTCCAGCAGAGGCTTTTCCTGCTCGCGCGCCAACTTCTCGATGTCGGGCACGAAGTAGGTGCGCGGCAGACCCTCGTTCAGCCGGTCGAGCGACACCTGGGTGGCGAGTGTGTCCACGTCGAGATCCGGATGGTTGAGCACGACGAGGTCGCCGGAAGCATCGCCGCCCATCACCTGGAATTCACGCGCCGCCAGCTCGAACTCGCTGCCCGGTTCGCCCCGCAAAATCACCCCGATGGGATCATGGCGCGCGGCCCACAGCGCGTTGACCATCCGGCGCATGACCGCGCTGCGCGCGGTCAGATGAACGGTCCGGTAACCGGCCTCCGCCGGAAAGGGCGGCACGCTTTCCCCCGCGCCCGCCCGCGCCCCGGCCTCACCCGGCGCCGGCGCCCGCTCCCGCCCCAACAAACCCTGGATCGCCGCCACCGCCCGCTTCGGATTTATCGGCTGCAAAAGCGCATCGCTCAGGCCCTTGCGAAAGAGCGGCAGCACCGCGTCCACGTCCTCGCGATTCGCGATCAACAGGAACTTGGTGTCCGGCGACAGCCGGCTGGCCTCAAAAAGAAAGGCCCCCTCCTCCCCCCCTCCTCCCAAAACAAACACACAGAGCGGACACACCCGGGTCGTGAG
>CAMCHD010000363.1 GCA_945874545.1 Akkermansia muciniphila
TTCTCCACCGCGAAGCCGAACGCCACGGGCCCGGTGGTGGTGGCCGCCGCCTTCCTGACCGGCATCGCCCCCACCAATAAAAACGGCAACGGCAAGACCTCCGGCGGCGCGCACAATATCATCCGGTTCCTGGAAAACTGGGGCGGAAACGCCACCTGGTTCCGCGGCTCGCTCGTGTCGCTCTTCGAGAGCCGCATCTTCACCGAACCCCACGGCGGCAGCTACTACGGCCCTCCGCCCCGTAACTGGGGCTTCAGCAAACTCTTCGGCCAGGGTATCTACCCTCCCGGCACCCCGCGCGTGCTGTCCTACCGCCGGGTCGGCTTCACCGACCTGACCGAGAGCGAATACGCCGCCATCCGCGACTCCTTCAACTGGAAGTCGCCCGTCACCAACCCCTCGTCCTCGGCCAGCGCCTCCAACTAACCCCTAGTCTCCGGCCTGGCGGCCGCCCCCGCGGGCCCGCCACCAGGCCGCCAGCGCCGCCCAGGCCCGAGCCCGGTGGCTCAGCCGGCCCTTCACCTCGTCGCCCAGCTCGGCGTAGCTCGCCGTAAACCCCTCGGGCACGAAGAGCGGATCGTAACCAAAACCCGCCCCCCCTCGCGGTTCGTCGAGCAACGCGCCCGCGCAAGCGCCCTCGAAAACCCGCTCCTCCCCCGCCCCGTCGATCAGGAGCAGCAGACAATAAAACCGCGCCCCGCGCCTCCCCGCCGGCACCCCGCGCATGACCTCGACGAGTTTGCGCAGATTCGCCACCGCATCCCCTGCCGGGCCCGCGAAGTAGGCGCTCTCCACCCCCGGACCGCCGTCGAGAAAGTCCACGCAGACCCCGCTGTCATCGGCCAGCACCAGGCTGCCCGGCGGCGCGATCGCCCGCAGCGCGCGGGCCTTTTTGCGCGCGTTGCCGACAAAGGTGCCGGTGTCCTCGACCACCGCCGGCATGCCGCCGAGGGCCTTGGCCGAGCGGATCTCCAAGGCGAGCCCGTCGCGCTCCGCCAAGGCCTGTAATTCCGCCGCTTTGTGGGCGTTGCCCGAAGCCAGATAGACCACCGCCCGCGCCCCGCCTCTCATGCCAGCAACCTCCCGCGGGTGAGCTGGTCCCCGCCCAATTGCGCCGCGAGCGCACCCGCCAGATCCCAGCGCCTCAGCTTGCCCCCCCAGCTCGCGCCGCCGGCAAATCCCGCCCGATACCAAAATCCATAGTCGAGCGCACCCGCCTCCCCGGCGTCGTTGAGCACCGTCGCGCCGCCCTCGATGAGCACCCCGGTGACACCTTCCGCCGCGCAGCGCCGCGCAAAACCACCCCACCCGGCCGGCCCCCGCGTGGTCTCCTGCTCCCACACCGCGACCCCCGCCGCCTCGAGGCGCGCCCGCACGTCGCCGTCGGCCGCCGGCGTCGCGACCACCGTGGTGCGCTCGCGCCACCGGTCGGTGTAGAGCCGGGGCCAGGCCGCCTCCGGCCCCGCCGCCGTGGTCAAAAGGGGATCGAGCACAAAACGCCGTCCGCAGTCCTCGCGCTCCACCCCGTCCTCCGTCCACCGCCGGGTAAGCGCGGGGTTGTCCGCCCGGACCGTGCCCGCCCCGACCAGGATGCCGGGAAACAGACGCCGCCAGCGATGCGCGTCCACCCGCGCCGCCTCGCCCGTGATCCAGCGCGAGGTGCCCGGCGGCGGCGCCGAAAAACCGTCGCGGGTGGTCGCGATCTTGCCCGCCAGCAAGGGCCGGCCGGTGGTGATCCAGTGGTTGAACACGAGGTTCAGGTCGGCGCACTCCCCCGCCCTCACCCCCATGCGCACCTCCACGCCGGCCGCGCGGAGCACCCCCGCCGCCCGCCCGGCGTGGACCGGGTTGGGATCGGTGGCGCCGATGACCACGCGCGCCACGCCGGCCTCGCGGATCAGGTCGCAACACGCCCCGGTCCGCCCCGCCGTCGAGCAGGGCTCGAGGGTGACGTAGAGGGTCGAGCCCGGCGCCGGCCGGCGCCCGAGCGCGGCCAGCGCCACCCGCTCGGCATGGGGGCCGCCGTCCCGCGCGTGCCAGCCCTCGGCCACCACCGCGCCGTTTTCCACCAGCACCGCGCCCACCATCGGGTTGGGGTGGGTCTCGCCCCAGGCGCGCCGCGCCAGCTCCAGGGCCCGCCCCATCATGGTCTCGTCCAGGTCCATTTTTTTCCGCGCCGGAGCCGCATCCATGCCAACCCGGCCTCAGCCGCTCACAAACGGGTTGCCCGCCCGCTCCGCCGCCACGGTGGTGGCGTCCCCATGTCCCGGATACAAGGCGGTCGCCGCCGGCAGGGTGTAGATGCGTTCGCGGATGGATTTTTCCAACCTCGCCATGCTGCCGCCGGGAAAGTCGGTCCGCCCCACCCCGCCCTGGAAAATGGCGTCGCCGCAAAAGGCCGCGCCCTCCCCCTCGCACCAGAAAAGCAGGCTGCCCGGACAGTGCCCCGGCACGTGGCGCGCCTCCCAGGCCCGGCCGAGCGCGTCGAAGCGATCGCCATCGGCCAGCCAGCGGTCCGTCTTGACCGGCGCGAGACGGATGGTCGAAGGCAGGAAAACCTCCATGACCCCGGGCGTCTCGAGGAGGATGCGGTCGTCGGGGTGCGCGCTCACCCGCGCGCCGGTGGCCGCCACCACCTCGGCGGCGCCCTGCATGTGGTCCCAGTGGCCGTGGGTCAGCCAGAGCTCGACCAGCCGGCATTTCGCCGCCGCCAGCAGGGGCGCGACGTCCGCCCAGACCTCTCCCGGCGCGTCGATGAGCACCGCCTCGGCCCGCGGCGCGTCGATGAGCAGGTAGGCGTTGGTCTCGATCGGACCGGCCGGCAAAACATGGATTTTAAGCGACATGGAGGCGTCAGCACACCCCAAAGCCCCCGCGCCGCAAGTCCGCAGCCAAATCCGCCGCCCGCCGTCGGACCTCGCCGCCGCCCGGAAAAATTACCCCGGAAGCCTCCGGTGGACGCCCCGCCACCGCTACGCTAGAGTGCCGGCGATGCGTTTCTCCCACGCCCATCTCTACGCCCGCCTGCTCGCCGGGGATCCGACCAACGACGGGCGTTTTTTCACCGGCGTGACGACCACCGGGATCTATTGCCTGCCCTCCTGCCGCGCGCGCAAACCCAAGGCCGAGAACGTGCGTTTTTTTCCCTCGTGCGAGACCGCCCGCGAGGCCGGCCTGCGCGCCTGCAAAAAGTGCCACCCGGACGATTACGCGCGCGGCGCCGATCCGGTGCTGGAGACCATCGAAACCGTCGTGGCCGAGCTCCGCGCCGACCCCGCCCGCTTCCCCGCCGCCACCGACCTGGTGCGCCGCACCGGCTACGGCTCGACCCGCGCCTTCGAGCTGTTCCGCCAACACTTCCACGCCACGCCGGCCGAGCTGATCGCCGCCGCCCGCCTCGCCGC
>CAMCHD010000364.1 GCA_945874545.1 Akkermansia muciniphila
GAGGCCGGCGAGGCCAGGGATCGCGCCCGGGAGAGCTGGCTGGAGGCCCGCCGCGCCTTGCAAATCATGGAGCGCCTGGAGGAAAAGGCGCGCGCCGCCCACCGGGAGGCGGCGGAGAAGGCCGAGCAGGCCCTGCTCGATGAACTCGCTTCCATCGGCACCGCGCGCTCGGCTCGGGCGGCGACGGGCGAGCGCAGCGCGACCGCGGAAATCTCGATCCCGTGACGCCGGGGCGGGATGGGCGACAGGCACGGGTGAGGTGACAATTCACGGGCCCGGTGGATCGGGATGGCGCTTGGCATGAATTCTTCATCGGCCGGGAAATGATTTTGTTTTCATCTATGGTCACGACACCCCGACGAGATCGCGTTTCCGCCGTGAGACCCTGACATGGCCGCCACCGAACAAGACTTGGCGCGGGTGAGGCGTTGCATCGCGCGAGCGGAAGCGGCGGCGGCGGCGGGCGACCATCCCTTCGCGGCGATGCTGGTGCTCGACGACGAGGTCCTGCTGGAGGCGCGCAACACGGTGGTCTCGTCCGACGACCCCACCGCCCACGGCGAGATGACCCTGCTGCGGCGAGCCTTCGCGACACTGCCATCGGAGAAGATCGCCGCGAGCACGCTCTACTCGAGCATGGAGCCGTGCGCGATGTGCGCCGGCGCGATCTATTGGGCGGGCATCGGCCGGGTGGTGTTTGGTTGTTCGGCCGAGCGGCTCGCGCAACTGGCGGGCAAGCGGTTGACGATGAGCTGCCGCGCGGTCTTCGCGACCGGCACCCGGGCGATGGAGGTGGAGGGGCCGCTGTTGGAGGCCGAGGCGGAGAAAATCCACGCGGGCTTCTGGAAGCCCGGTCAGGTGAAGGGCCCGGGCATCTACGGGACGATGTGAGGGCGCGCGGGGGCTCGCGGGGCTGAGTGTCAGCGCTCGGCCAGGTCTTCCCAGGCCGGGAGATCGGGGCGCTGCAAGGTTTCGCCAATGATGAGGCGGCGCGGAGCCGAGGGGCGGGCGAGGAGGTGGTTGAGCGAGGGCGCGTCGAAGACCACGAGGCGCGCGTCGCGGCCGGGGGTGACGGAGCCGAAGCGGTCGGCCAGGCCCATGAGCGCGGCGGGGTTGGCGGTGACGACGCGGGGCGACTCGGGCAGGCGGCCGTCGAGGTGGCCGATGCGCACGGCCTGCGAGTAAACCTCGAGCATGTCGTAGTCGCCGTAGGCGTAAAAGGCGTCGCGGACGTTGTCGCTGGCGATGGCGACGTTGACGCCGGCGTTCATGAACTCGTGGAGCAAAGTGACGCCGCGCCATTGCGGGGTGAGGGGCCGGCCGGCGGGGTCGGCGCGGCGGTCCATGAGGAAGAGGTTGCACATGGGCAGGGGGATGACGTTGAGCCCGGCCTCGGCGACGAGCGCGATGGTCTCGGCCTGGCGCGCGGGATCCTGGCGGCTGAGGCTGCAGCAATGCCCGCAGGTGACGGGGTGGGGAAACTCGTTGCGCAGCACGCCGAGCGCGATCTCGCGCAGGGTTTCGGAGGCGGGATCGGGGTTCTCGTCGATGTGGAGGTCGAGGCCCATGCCACGTTCGGCGGCGAGGGCCATCATGCGGTCGATCTGGGCGCGCAGGTCGGGGTTCATCAGCGGCATGCCGCCGATGGCGGCGCAGCCGCTTTCGAGCGCGCGGTCGAAGTAGGGGGCGTTGATCGGGGTGGCGTAGCCGGCCTCGGTGCAGAGGGGGACGTATTGGAGCTCGACGCGGCCGCGCCACTCGGCGGCGAGCGAGCGGAAAAGATCGTGGTGGTCGCGCAGCACGCCGGCGGGGCAGTTAAAGTGGGTGCGGAGGGCGACGCTGCCGTGCGCGTGGGCGCAGGCGATGGCGTAATTGGCGCGACGAACCACATCGGTCTCGGTCCAGTGCCGCTCGTCGGCGAAAAGGGTGGCGATGGCCCCGGGAAAGGTGCGGTCGCGGTTTGGTGAACGGTCCCAGGTGTGGGTTTTGTCGAGGTGGATATGGGCGTCGGCCCAGCCGGGCAGCACGACTGCGCCGTGCAAATCCTCCACCGGTGCGGCGTCGGGCGGGAGTGTGGCCGAGACGGCGGAGACGGCGACGATGCGGGCGCTGTCCACGTCGATGTCGCAGGTGACGAGGGGTTGATCGGGATCGGGCGAGGCGGTGCCGGGGAAGCTGGCGGGAAGCAGAGAGGCGGGGACGCGGGCGTGGGCGAAACGTTTCATCGAGGGAAGGGAACGAGGGAGGACGGGCGGGGACGGTTTAGTCGGCGAGGGCGGCGAGGTAGCGTCGAACGCTGCGGTGGAGTTTAGCCTTGGCGTCGGTCATGACCTTAAAATCGAACCAGTAGCCGTAGATGCGCTCGAAGGGCAGGTCGGCGACGGCGTCCCAGATGGCCTGGACGCGCCGGGCGGAGAGCGGGATGAAGTTCACATAGCTATACATGAACGCCAGTTGGTCGCGGTCCTGCGCGACGCGAATGGAGTCGCCGGGGCAGAGCGCGCCGTGTCCGGCGGCGGCGCGGGACCAGTGGAGGACGGTGGAGCCCTCGTAGTGACCGCCGACGCGGACGAGGGTTAGGTCCGGCGCGAGGGAGTGGCGGTCGCCGGACCAGAAGCGGATACACGGGTGCGGCGACACGACGTGCGGGCGATGGGTTTCGTGGAGATAGACGGGGACGCCGCCGAAGGCCTCGCTCCAGGCGACCATGGCGGAGAAAAAATGCGGGTGGGAAATGGCGATGGCGGCGAGGCCGCCGCGGGCCTGGATTTCGGCCACGGTGGCGGCGTCCACCAGGGAGATGCAGTCCCAGAGCACGTTGCCTTCGGGCCGCAGCAGGAGGAGGGCGCGCTGGCCGATGGCGAAGGCGGGTTCGGTGCCGATGCCGCAGACGTTTTTGTCTTCCTCGCGAAACACGTTGTGATGGGTGGCGGCGAGCTCGGAGGCGTCGAGCCAGGCCTGACCGGCCCAGCGGACCCATTGGCGCTCGTCCTGGCAGATGGGGCAGGCGGGCGGAGGGCTGGCGGACTCGGGATAACGCGTGCCGCAGACGACGCAGAGAAACTCGGGCATGGGCGGAGCGGCGTGGCGGCCGGCGGTCAATGGCGAGGCAGGTAGCTCTCGTGCCAGCGGCGCAGCAGCAGCCAGCTGGCGAGGTAGACGGCGGTGACGAAAAAGAAGCCCAGCAGGCAACTGGTGAGGGCGCAGGCGTAGACGGCGGGGATGTTGAACTGGCCGCTGTAGAGCTGGACCAGAAAGCCGATCCCGAAGGCGTCGCCCGATTTGTTGCCGGCGAAAAGGTCGCCGGTGATCGCCCCCACCGGTGCGACGGTGGCGGCGATGCGCACCCCGGTGAGAAAGGAAGGCATCGCGGCCGGGATCTTGAGCCAGAGCAGGGT
>CAMCHD010000365.1 GCA_945874545.1 Akkermansia muciniphila
TCGCCTGCTCGCGCCGCCGCTCCTCCGAGTCCCCCTCGGTGATGGCCAGAAAGGTGGGCGTGGCCGCCAGCGGATTGATGAGCGGCAAAAGGGCGACGACCGTGCCGAGCATCAGCGCCCAGAAGTGTGAGGATAAGGTCACGGCCGGACTCTCCGCCTTTCCCCGAGGGAGTTCAACCCGGATACCGCGGTCATCCCGACGCGGTGTCGCGCGAGGTGGCGGGCCGGACGATCCGCGACGCCGGACGTATCCGGGTTCACGGGAGCGATCGCGGGCCGCGTTCCGGACCAACGACCGGACTCCGCTCACCTCCGCGCCACGGTGCCGGTCCCGCCGCACGGCGCCCGGAACAAAAAAATCACGCCGCCGGCGAGCCTTTGTCCCCCAGGGGCGCAGGCGCGCGTCCCGACCGGAAAGCCTTCACGACCTCAAGCACCCCGAGCGGGATCGCGCCGGCCGCGAGCAGCCAAAAAAAGTCCGCCGCCGGCAACGAGGCGCTTTTAAGGAAACGCCCCAGAACGACGTTGTGCTGGCTCCAGAATTGAAACCCAACCGCTCCGGCGACCACCCCGAGCAGCGGGAGGTTGGAGAAAAACGGACGTCGCCAGATCGGCTTGGTCGCGCTGCGGGCCCCGAAGGCGCGGAGCAACTCGGCGAAGACCAGGACGGTGAACGCGGCCGTCCGGGCCGCCTCCACCGGTCGGGTGCGCAGGACGCAGACATATACCGCGAGGGCCACGCCGGCCGTGAGCAGACCGGTGAACGCCATCGCGCGAAGAAAGCGTCCGTCGGCGAGCCGAGCCAGCCGGTGGCGTGGTCGCCTTTTCATCACATCGGGGTCGATGGGATCGGCGGCGAGGCAGAGCGCGGGCAGACCGTCGGTGACCAGGTTTATCCAGAGCAGATGGATCGGAAGCAGCGGAACGGGCAGGGCTGCGAGCAGGCAGATCGTCATGAAGAGCAGCTCGCCGGCGTTGCCCGCGAGCAGATATTGGAGCGTCTTGCGGATGTTGTCGTAGATGCCGCGCCCCTCCTCCACCGCCGCGACGATGGTGGCGAAGTCGTCGTCGGTGATGATGATGTCGGCCGCCTGTTTGGTCACCTCCGTGCCGGTCCGGCCCATGGCGATGCCGATGTCGGCGCCCTTGATCGCGGGCGCGTCGTTGACCCCGTCGCCAGTCATCGCGACGACCGCGCCGGAGGCCTGCAGCGCCCGCACGATGCGCAGCTTGTGCCCGGCGGTGACCCGCGCGTAGACCGCGACCCGGGGCGCGAGGCGGCCCAGTTCCTCATCCGACATCTTCTCCATTTCCGCACCCGTGGTGACGGTGAGGTCGGCGGAGATCTTTAAATCCCGCGCGATGGCCGCGGCGGTGCCCGGGTGATCGCCGGTGATCATGACCACCCGGATGCCGGCGTCGTGGCAGCGGGCGATGGCCTCCCGCGCTTCGGGGCGGGGCGGATCCTGCATGCCGGTCAGGCCGATGAAGACCAGGTCGCGCTCCACCGCGTCCACCGCGAGTCCGGCGGGTGTTTCGCCGGGAAAATCCCTCCGCGCCGAGGCGAGCACGCGCAGGGCCCTCCCGGCCAGCCCGGCCGCGCGGGCGAGGATTTTTTCCCGATCCGCTTCGGTCAACGGAACCACACCCTCCATGGTATAACGCCGGGTGCAAAGCCCCAGCACCACCCCGGGCGCCCCATTGCAGTAGACCCGGAGCGAACCGTCCGGACGTCGGCGGAGGGTCGACGCCCGCTTGCGGTCGGAATCAAAGGGAAACTCGCGCACCAGCGGCGCCTCGCGCTCCACCGCCACCCGGTCGCCCCCGGCCTTGGCTCCGACCGCCAACAAGGCCCCCTCGGTGGGATCCCCGATCGTTCTCCAACGCCCCTCGTGCTCGACCAGATGCGCCTGGTTGCAGCCCAACAACACGGCCGCGAGCTCGCCCAGCGGCGCGGCGTGGGACGCATCCGGCCGCGCGCCTTGCCACCGGATTTCGCCCGCCGGGCCGTAGCCTTCGCCGGTGACGTCGTATTCGCGGCCGTCGACCAGGAGCGCCCGCGCCGTCATCTCGCCCACCGTGAGGGTGCCGGTCTTGTCCGTGCAGATGACGTTGGTCGAGCCGAGCGTTTCGACCGCCGCGAGCCTGCGCACCAGCGCCCGCCGCCGCGCCATGCGCAGGACGCCGAGCGAGAGCGCCACCGTGACGACCGCCGGCAAACCCTCCGGCACCGCCGCGACCGCAAGACTGAGCGAGGTGAGCAGCAGTTCCAACGGAGGGCTGCCGCGCAGCAGACCCAGCCCGAACAACAAACCGACGACGCCAAACGCCGCCCGCACCAGGACGCGTCCGAAAGCGTCGAGGGTCTTTTGCAACGGCGTGGGCTCTTCGGCGCCGATACCGGTGATGAGCGCGGCGATGCGCCCGAGCTCGGTCCGCATCGCCACCGCCACGACCACCGCCTCGCCGCTGCCCGCGGCGACGCTGGTGCCCTGAAACACCAGGTTGGTCCGATCTCCGAGGGGGAGCTCCGCCGCCTCCAGCGCCTCCGGACGTTTCGCCACGGCGGCCGCCTCGCCGGTCAGGGCGGACTCCACGCACCGCAGGGAAGCCGCCGCCAGCAGCCGGGCGTCCGCCGCGATGATGTCGCCGGCCGCCAGGACCAGGACATCCCCCACGACCACCATCGCCGCCGGGACCGCGACGACCCGCCCTTCACGCCGCACCGTGGCGCGCGGCGCGGTCATGCGCTTGAGCGCCGCGATGGATTTCTCCGCCCCGGCCTCCTGCCGAAACCCGATGGCGGCGTTGAGCACGACGATGGCGAGGATCGCCACGGCGTCGATCAACTCGCCCAGCAGCCCGGAGAGGACGCCCGCGAAGAGAAGTATCCAGATCATCCGACTCTCGAATTGGCGCGCGAGGATGCGCAGGCGACTCGCGCCCTTCGCCTCGTCGATTTGATTGGGTCCGTCCGCCGCCAGCCGTCGCGCCGCCTCGGGGACTTCGAGGCCGGCCGCACCCGATCCGGTGCGGTTCAACACCTCCCCGACGCTCAGCCGATGCCACGCGACCGCGACGGAGGATGCCGGGGCCGCGGCCGCCTCCGCCGGATCAGGCGACATCGGAGACCCCGGGGCGCCGCGCCAAACAAAGCCCGTTGAGTCGATGCCATGGAATCGCTGCCACCTGACGACCCTACCGCGCAACCCCGCCCACCGCGATGGGGTGTTCCCCAATGCTGTCCCACTTAGTGAGCGTGAGCGTGATGTAAGCGGCATTTTTGCATGGAGTTGGAGCGTTAAGGGCCTGCTCACGATTTGAACACGGAGGGCGTTTTTGGCGGTCGGATGCCGGATGAACACCGGGCCAACCGTCTTCA
>CAMCHD010000366.1 GCA_945874545.1 Akkermansia muciniphila
ACGGTGGTGTTACCGGTCTCGAGGTAATACTGGTCGGCAGCGGACGAGAGCTGACGAAGGTTGTTCGTCACGGCCTTGTCCTGGGAGTTGGCGCGGACCTTCTGGAACGCGGGAATCGCCATGGCGGCCAGGAGGCCGATGATGACGACGACGATCATGATTTCAACGAGCGTAAAGCCCTTGGTGGTGCGGGTGTTCATGGTATGTGATGTTTTGATTATTATGTAAAATGCCGGCTAAACGCCGACGCGAACGGAGCAAAAGGGACTCCCCCGCCAAATTCAAGTGAATTTCGTCTAGGGGGAAGTCCCTACAGACTCAAGACCTTCCGGCCCATGGAATTTCGCATTCCAAAGAAAACGCCCACCACGCCCTTCCGGCTTAGCGAAAAATTAACAACTTCAATTTCGCCGCATTTGCGACCGGCCAGAAAGTTCGCGAAAGAGCCCGCGGACGATAGGCAAAACGGCACGCGCACCACGGCGAAGCTAGCCCGGACGGTCCGGAGTCCGAACCGCCTCGTGGAAGGCCACACCCGCGCGCCATTACTTTTTCCCGGCTTGGCGGGCCTTTTTCGCCGTTCCGGCCCGAGGCTTGGCCGGTGCCTTCGCCTTGGTCACCCGAGTCGCCACGGCTTTGCCGCCAGCGCCTCGCGGCTTGGCTGCTTCCTTCGACTTGGCCTTGCCCGCACCCGACTTGCGCGTCGCGACCTTTTTCGGCTTTGGCGCTTTGACCACCTTCGGCTTGGCCGGCGCGGCCCCTTTAGCCTCCATGGTCTTGAGGTCGATCTCGGCCGCATCCTTCCAAAGCTTGTCCAAAGCGTAGTTCTCCCGCTGCTCGGTCGTGAAGAAGTGCACCATGATCTGGTAAGCATCCATCACCGTCCAACCGCTGCCGTAGCCCCCCTGCTCCGTTCCGGCGATAGGCAGCTTGGCCGCGTCGAACACCTTCTCCGCCTCGATGCGGAGGGCGCGCAGGTGGGGCTCACTGTTGCCCGTCGCCAGCACCAGGTAGTCGGTGATGTCGGAGAGGCCACCCACGTTCAAAACCTTGAGTTGCTCGGCTTTCTTGTCCTCCAGAGCAGTGACAAGGGCACGGAGAATGGAGGTGGTCGGGGCGTCGGATACGGTAGCCATGAATTTAGTGGTCGGGATACAGGCCGTTTTCACGAATGTATTCAATCACCTTGTCCGGCACCCACTCCGATACGTCCTCCCCTCGCCCCAAACGCGCCCGCACCTCGCTGGAGCTGATGGCCCAGACTCCGGCGCGTCCGGGATCCACGCGGTGCACCTGGAATTCCGCTCTCCACGCCTCGGGCAGGGCGTCGTCATAACCCGGCCGCGCGTAGACCGCCCATTCCGCCAGTCGCGCCAGGGCCGCGGGCTCCCGCCACGCCCCCAAACGCGCCCATTGATCGGCACCGAGGATCCAGACAAAGTCGTCTCCGGGTCGGCCCGCGCGCAAGGCGCGCAAGGTGTCGACCGCGTAACTGATTCCCCCGCGCGCCAGCTCCCACTCGCACAACTCGAATCGGGCGTCACCCACCTCGGCCAATGCGCGTCGCAGCATCTCGGCGCGCTGCCCGCCATCGGCCCGGACCACCGCGTCGCGCAGCGGCGCCTGGGCGGCGGGCAAAAACCATACCCTGTCCAATCCCAAAGCATCCGCCACCGCCGCGGCCACACCGAGGTGACCACGATGCACAGGATCAAAACTGCCGCCGAGGACGCCGATTCGCATCCCTTCGCCCTGCCCGGCCCGAAGCCGCGCGACAAGCCCCGCGTTCGGCCGCCAACGCCTTCGCTCCCAAAACGAGGACCTGCGCACCACCGGCGAGCGGCGCCTTGGCGTTTATCCTGCTTCCCGGAGACGTCATGCGCCGCCTACGCCCGCTCCCGCTCTCCCTCCCGCTTTGCCTCGCCGCCCTCGCCTTTTTCGCCGGCTGCGGGCAACCCGCCGACAAGCCCGCCGCGACCGGCGCCGCGGGCGATACCCCCGCCCCCGGCCTCAAGACCTTCCGCCTGCAAACCGACTGGTATGCCCAGGCCGAGCACGGCGGCTACTATCAGGCCGTCGCGAAAGGCTTTTACCGCGAACTCGGCTACGAGCTGGGCATCGATCAAGGCGGGCCCGGCGCTTTCGGCGCACAAAAAGTCGCCGCCAACCAGATCGAGTTCTCCATGGGCCGGAGCGACGACATCATCCTCGCCATCCAACAGGGCCTGCCCGTGGTGATCATCACCGCCCTCATGGAGCACGATCCCCAGGCCCTGCTCCTGCACGAGGAGAACCCGGTGAACAGTTTCGCCGACCTCAACGGCAAGACCGTGATGGCCGGACCCGGCTCGGCGTGGGTGGCCTACATCGAGAACCGTCACAACGTGCGCATGAACCTCATCCCGGTGAACTACGGCCTCTCCCAATTCATGGCAGATAAAAACTTCATCCAGCAGTGCTTCATCACCAACGAGCCCTACTTCGTGCTGAAAAACGGCGGCAAACCCAAGACCCTGCTCATCGCCGGCTCCGGCTACGATCCCTACCGCGTGATCTTCACCAGCCGGAAATTCCTGCGGGAAAACCCCGCCGCCGTCCGCGCGTTTGTCGACGCCTCGGCCCGCGGCTGGGCGGATTTCCTCGGCGGTGACGCGACCCCGGGCATGACCCTGATCTCAAAGGACAACGACAAGATGGACGCCGATTTTATGCGTTTCTCCATCGATGCCATGAACCGCTACAAACTGGTCGCGGGCGATCCCGCCAAAGGCGAACGCATCGGTCTCATCACCCGCGAGCGCATCGAGGCCCAGGTCAAATCCCTCGTGGAGACGAAGCTTTTGCCCGCCCCGATACCGGCGGATAAAATCGCCTCTTTCGATTTTCCTCCGCCCACGCTTTGAGGGGGGGGCCTCGCGGAAAAACTGGCACATTGTCACGCCCGCGTGGTGAGAGTCGCCACTTCGTTCGCCTCGGCATCGCCGTTGCTTGGCCGGGCCTCATGCCCTTTTCACGCGCCTTCTCCCTGACTCCGCTGCTCGTCAGCCTGCTTTTCCCCCTCGCCGCCTCCGCCGCGACCGCTCCCTCGCGGTTGGTGATGCAACTCGACCTCGGCGTGAAAAACGCCCAGTTCGCCGGCCTGCTCGTGGCCGAGCGCGACGGCCTCTACCGGGCGGCCGGTCTGGAGGTGGAGATCCGCCCGCTGAGCAAACAATCCGGCGCCTACGACCAGATCGCCGACCTCGTCGCCGCCTCCGACCACACCGTCGGATCGATCGAGAGCGGGCTGTTTCTCTCCGGCCGCGCCCGGGGCCTGCCCATCGTGGCTCTCGGCGCCATGTTCCAGCAAACCCCTCTCGGCTTG
>CAMCHD010000367.1 GCA_945874545.1 Akkermansia muciniphila
TCCGGCCGTGACCTTATCCTCACACTTCTGGGCGCTGATGCTCGGCACGGTCGTCGCCCTTTTGCCGCTCATCAATCCGCTGGCGGCCACGCCCACCTTTCTGGCCATCACCGAGGGGGACTCGGAGGAGCGGCGGCGCGAGCAGGCGAAGTGGGGCTGTGTCTACATGGTCCTGATCCTGGTGTCCTTCCTCGTCGGAGGCACCTTCATCATGAACTTTTTCGGCATCTCCATCCCCGGGCTGCGCATCGCCGGCGGTTTGCTGGTCGCCAGGATAGGTTCCGAAATGTTGTCGCCGGGGCGGTCGAGCGATCCCGTCGCCGACGCCGGCACCGCGGCGGCGCGGGCCAAGCGGGACATCTCCTTCACCCCGCTGGCCATGCCCACCCTCAGCGGGCCGGGCTCGATCGCGGTCACCGTCGGATTCACCTCCCTGGCCAAACAACCGCTCGACTACGTCGCCATCATCCTGGGCATCCTCTTCGTGGCCATGGTGACCTATGTGGCCCTGCGTTTATCCAGCCGGGTCGGGCGGGTCATCGGGGTGAACGGCATGAACGCCCTGACCAAAATCATGGGCTTCCTGCTGCTCTGCGTGGGCATCCAATTCGTGGTCAACGGGGTCCTCGCCATCGCGACCGACCCCGAGCTGCTCCGCGGACTGCGGGACGCGTTTGCCGGCTAGCCCAAGGCCGGCCCGACGCGGGTCGGGGCGGCCCCGCGGGCCTTGGTCACTTCACGCTGACCGCGATCGGGGTGAACAGGCCGCGGACGTAGACGATGAGCAGGTTGCGGCCGGGTTTGAGCAGGCGTTGGGCGGATTCGAGGTCGGAGACGGGCTCGCGGTTCACCTCGACCACCACCATGCCGGGCGAGAGGCGTTCGGCGTAGGCGGAATCCTCTTCCACCTCGGTGATCACCACGCCCTCGAGATCCCTGGGTGCGCCGACCTGGCGGCGGGCCTCGGTGTCGAGGGTCTTGGCGGATACGCCGGGCAGCAGCTCGGTGGCGGCCTGGGCGGCGGAGAGCGCGCCCAGCTTGGCCTTGATCGTCTTCTCCTTGCCGTCGCGCAGCACGCGCAGCTCCACCTCCGAGCCCGGGGCGCGGGCGGCGACGCGGTTGCGCAGGTCCTGCGGGGTGGACACCTCCTGGCCCTCGATCGCGATCACGACGTCGCTGCGTTCCAGGCCGGCCTTCGCGGCGGGGCTGTCCTTCGGCAGATTGGTGATGATCACGCCGCGCTGGTCTTTCTTCAGTCCGAGGGCCTCGGCCACGTCGGGCTTGAGCTCGTCGATGTTCACGCCGAGGTAGCCGCGTTGCACGGTGCCGGTCTCGACCAGGCTGGTCAGCACGGTGGCGGCCTGGTTCACGGGAATGGCGAAGCCGATGCCGATATTGCCCGAGCCGCCGCGGCCGGAGAGGATGGCGGTGTTGATGCCGACCAGGCGGCCCTGGGCGTCGACCAGCGCGCCGCCGGAATTGCCCTGGTTGATGGAGGCGTCGGTCTGGATGAAATTCTCGTAGCCTCCGCGGTCGGCGAGCAGGCCGAGGTTGTCGCGGCCGGTGGCGGACACGATCCCCATCGTCACGGTCTGGCCGACGCCGAGCGGGTTGCCCACGGCGAACACGAGGTCGCCGACGCGCAGCTTGTCGCTGTCGGCCAGGGTGGCGAAGGGCAGGTCCTCGGCCTCGATCTTGATCACGGCCACGTCGGTCTTGGGATCGGCGCCGATCAATTTGGCGGTGAACTCGCGGCCGTCGTTGAGCGACACCTTCAGCTCGTCGGCCTCGGCGACGACGTGGTTGTTGGTCAGGATGTAACCGTTTTTGGATACGATGACGCCGGAGCCGAGGCCTTCCTGGCGGGACTGGCGTTCGGGCAGCTGGCCGTAGAACTGGCGGAAAAAGTCGGGGACCTGGAGCTGTTCGCGGACGATCTTGCTCGAGTAGACCGACACGACGGTTTTTTGCACCGGTTGGAGCACGTCGGCGTAGGACGTGGCGCGGCCGCCGGTGGATTCGGCGAGGGCGGAGGGGTCGAGCTTCAGGTCGAGTTTGGGTTTGGCGTCCTCGGCGCGGCAGGCGGGCAGCAAGGCGAGGCCGAAAAGCGCGAGGGCGGTGAGGGCCGGGAGGCGGTTTTTCATGGAATGAAAGGGAAAGGACGGGAACGGGTGGACCGAGGAAGCCGGGACAAGGTTCCGCGCCTTGCGCCCGGGTCAAGGCGGGCCGGGGTTTTCGACGCGGCCGGCGCCGGTGGGGCGGGGGAAGGCTAGGATTTTAGAACCCCTTGACCTTGAACAGGCTGGTCACGGATTCGTTGTTATTGATCCGGATGATCGCCTGGGCGAGGAGATCGGCGACGCTCAGGACCTTGATGGGCAGGTCGCGGGGCTCCACCGGGATCGAATTGGTGGTGATCAACTCGTCGATCACGCCGGAGCGGAGGCGTTCGTAGGCCATGGGGGAGAGCAGGGCGTGGGACACGGCGGCGCGGACCGAGCGGGCGCCGTTGTCGCGCAGCAGCTTGGCGGCGTTCACCAGCGTGCCGGCGGTCTCGGTGATGTCGTCGACGATCAGCACGTCCTTGCCGACCACGTCGCCGACGATGTTCACCGACTCCACGGTGGTGGCGGAGGTGCGTTTTTTCCACACCATGCCCAGGCCGGTGCCGAGGGCACCGGCGTAGGCGGCGGCCATCTTCATGCCGCCCACGTCGGGCGAGCAGACGACGAGGTTTTCGCCGCGGTGGCTTTCGAGGTATTTGAAGATGACCGGCGAGGCGAAGAGGTGGTCGACGGGGATGTTGAAGAAGCCCTGGATCTGCTGCGAATGCAGGTCCATGGTGAGCACACGGTGGGCGCCGGCGGAGGAGAGCAGGTCGGCGACCAGTTTGGCGGTGATGGGGACGCGGGGCTGGTCCTTGCGGTCCTGGCGGGCGTAGCCGTAGAAGGGAATCACGGCGGTGATGCGCTGGGCCGACGCGCGTTTGGCGGCGTCGATCATGATCAGCAGCTCCATCAGGTGATGGTTGGTCGGGGTGCAGGTGGACTGCACGAGGTAGATGTCCTGGCCGCGGATGTTCTCCTCGATGCGCACGAACGATTCGCCGTCGGGGAAACTCGTCACGGTGGCCTGGCCGAGCGGGATGCCCACGTGGCGGCAGATCTCCTCGGCGAGGGGGCGGTTGGAGTTGCCGGAAAAAACTTTCAAGCGGGGGGCGCTCATCGTGGTGGTGTGGTGGGTGGCGAGTGAAACGGAAGTGTGACGGCTTCGGCGGACGCGGGGGAAGGCAATTTTGCGGGTTCGGCGCCCCGCCGCCGGGCTTGCCG
>CAMCHD010000368.1 GCA_945874545.1 Akkermansia muciniphila
ATCCGAAACGGCATCGGAGCCTGCAGCCGAGCCCACACCGGAGCCCGCACCGAAGTTGGAGCCGGAACCCGCATCGGAGGCCGTCTCGGTTTCACCGCCCGAACCGGAACCCGACGCGGCGCCAGAGCCCGTGTCGGAACCCGAACCCGAGCCCGAGACGATACCCGAGCCGGCGGCGGAACCCGAACCCGCACCGGGTCATTCCGAACCCGCGCTGTCGAACGACGGCTTCACCCGCCTGATCGTGACCGCCTACATCGGCATCGGAAACAAGCTCTTTATCCGTGGGGACGGCCCGGGCCTGCGTCGCGACAAAGGCGTGGCGCTGCAGTTTATCTCGATCGGCAAATGGCGCTGGGAAAGCGCCGAGTTGCTCTTCCCGGCCAAGGTGCGCCTCTACAAAAACGACCAAACCGAATGCAGCGCGCTCGGCGAGTTCGCCTTGGAGCCGGGCCACCACCACGAGGTCAACGCCACCTTCTGAGCCCCGCCCCCGCGGGAGGCGTTCGCAAAACCTCGCTTGACGCCCGCCGCCGCCGTCCTCTCAGTCCAGATTCGTGATCTTCTCGTCCTCCGCCTCCGTGAAAGCCTCCGCCCACGTCGTATCCGTGGTCGTAGCTATTTCCGTGTCCGTAACGGGCACACCGCGAGGCTAACGAAAGCATCCCACTTTCCGCCCCCTCCGGTGAACACCGGAGGGGGTTTTTTGTTTTAGGACAAAACCCCGGCCTCCGGAGAAAACCGAGGGGGTGGTGAACTTCAAAACCGCCACCACCCATGACCACCCAAGACCCGCAACTCCCGCCGCTCGCGCTGGCCCTTGGCCGCCTGCGCCAAGCCCGGACCACGCCCCGCACGACCTGGCCCTTCGCGCCGCGCCCGGACGACCCGCATCCGCCCGCCGAGCCGCCGCCGGCCGCGCCCAGCGCCATGCCGGTCCATGATTTTTTGCGCGTGCTGCCCGAACCCGCCCTCACCGGCGAACTCCCTCGCGAGCAACCCGCGCCCTTAAAACCCACGAACCGACCCTACTGGTTCGACCTTTGAGCGCCGGCGCTCACTGCAAATCCACGGGCCGCAGACCGCCGGCCGGCTCCCACGCGGCGAGCTGCTTGAGCGCCTCGGTCGCCGCCGGATCACGACGGATGATTTCCTTCACCAACAAGGTCGCGTTGGCCGCGAAGCCCTCGGTTCGCACCGCGCGGGCCAGGGCGAGCAGACGCCCCGGCGCGTCGGAGTCACGCCCCAGCGCGTTGCGCGCCAAAAGTTGCAAAACCAGCGGATCATCCCCTCGCGCCCGCACGGGCAGCTCCAGGGCTTCCAACCGGGCGGTTTCGGCCGCGAGCCACGCCGGCTGCGCCCGCCTCGCGGCGGACATCAACGCGAGCGCCCCCGCCGGATCGCGCGCGGCCACCAGGTTTTCGAACGCGGCGCGGAATCCGGCGAAGGTTTCCAAGGACGACGGGGACGACGGCGAATCGGGCGCGGCGGGCGTGGCGGGCTCCGCGGCGACCGCGGTCGCCGATTCCCGGGCGATGCGCTCCCGCGCCGCCGCCAGGCTGCGCGCCGCCGGGAAGGGCCCGTCGGCCAGGGTGAGGATCTGGCGGGCGGTTTCGAGCCGACCCGCGTCGAGCAGAGCGCCCAGCACCATCGCGTAGAGTCGCAAGGTGCCCGGACGGTCGGAGATAATCGCGACCAGCGCGGCCTGGGTGCCACCACCGGCGTCGAGACAGGCGTTGGCCAGCCGCGTCATGGTTTCCAAATACGCCAGCTGCGCCTCGGAAAAACGATCACGCGTGCCCTGGCGCAGCCGCCCGATGACCTGCAGCGCGGTGGGCCAGTCGCGCTCGCGCGACGCCTGCTGCAGACGCATCCACGCCACCGGCGAGGTGCTCAGACCGCGTTCGCGCAACTCGCGCTCGACCCGCTCCAGCCCTCCCGGAAACTTCACCTCCAACAACACCGCCGCCAGAGTCTGATAAAGCCCCGGGCTCGCCCCATGCCGGAAGATCAACTCGTCCAGCGCGGCGCGAGCCTCGGCCTCCCGACCGGCGAGTTGGTTCTGGGTCAGCCCATAGAGGAGCGCGTCGGGACTGGCGGGCGCGAGCGCACGCAGCCGGCGCAGCGCCTCGTCCATCGCCGCCGGGTCGCCCGCCTCCCGTCCGGCGCGCACCGTCAGGCGCAAAGCTTCGGGCGAGGCGGGCGCCTGGGCCATCCATTTGGCCGCGAGCGAGAGCGCCGCCTGCGGCTGACCGATCGCGAGGAAATGCAGCACGCTGACCTCGCGTCGCAAAGGATCGTCCTCGGCGTAGCCCCCGGCCACCAACTCCAGCGCCTCCGCCGACCGGCCCGCGGCCATCAAGGCCCGCACCGTTTCCTGATCGAGCCACCTCGCGTCGCCCGCGACCCGCTCCGCCGCCGCGACGCGGGCCAGCGCCACCCGGGCCTCACGACAAAACTGGGCCCATTCGTCCGGACGGTCGCCCTCCTCCAACACCGAGAAAGCGGCCTCCAGATATTTTCGACCGGGATAACCGTGTTTTAAGCCGGCCCGCAAGAGCTGCTCCCCCTGTGGACGCAGGCGAAGCACGAGATAAATCCGGGCCACGTCCAGACGCGTATCGGCGTCCGCCGGATTACGATCCAGCGCCAGACGAAGGAGGCCAAAGCCGTCCCCGAACTGGCCGGTTCGCAACTGTTCGCGTCCCAGCGCGGCGAAGCCCTCGCCGCGCAACCGTCTGAGCTCGGCCCAACGGTGCGGCGCCACCAGGTCGAGGTAGGAAACCCGGTTGTAAGGGTTGGCCGCCTCCAGACGTTGCAACAAAACCGCCGCGCCCACCAGGTAGGCTAGGAACAAGGCCCCCGCGCCCCAGGCCAGCAGACCGCGGGCGCTGAGGTTCAATGTGTGATGCAGATATTCTTTCCAATACGCGGGCACCCCGCCCGCCGGAAAGGGTCGCGCCGGATCGGGCGTCTGCTGCCAGTGATACAAGCCAAAACGCCACCGCCCGTCGGGCAAAGGGGGCGTGGCCCACAGCAGTCGTATTCTTTTCAGCGCCATGAAGGCCTCGGAACGTGGCGCGGAAAACCCGGCGGGCAAGAACACGAATGCGCGGCACACGCTCGACAGACAAAAAAATCCCCGGACCGCGCGGTCCGGGGATCGAAAGTGGCTGCCCGACTAGGACTCGAACCTAGACAAAGCGAGTCAGAGTCGCTTGTGCTACCATTACACCATCGAGCAGTGGAAACTGGAAAGACCTTGGGACGAGAATCTACGGCGGCTGGAGCCGGCGACTGGATTTGAACCCGC
>CAMCHD010000369.1 GCA_945874545.1 Akkermansia muciniphila
GACGCCGCGGCCGCCGCCCCACCGCTCGGCCCTTCCGCCAAACTCGCCATCAACCTGGTCGCCCTGCTCGGCGAAGCCGCCATCGCCGCCGCCACCACCGCCGCGCGCGCCACCTACCAGGCCTCCTTCCGCCGGAAACGAGGACCCCGCCGCAAAACCCGACCCGGCCTCGACACTCCGCTGTGGAACGTCTTGGTCCAGGAACTGCGCCGGGCCCTGGTGCCCTACGGTTCGAAAGCCCGTCTCGCCCGCCACCTTGGCGTGCCCCGCCAACGCCTCCAGGATTTCCTAAAGGCCGGCGCCCGGCTGCCCGACGCCGAGACAACCCTGAGACTGCTTCACTGGCTGGGTGAAAAACACGCCGGCCGAGATCCCTCCGCGCTCGTCCCTCCCGATCCCGAGCGTTTTTCGCCTAACAAATCGTAACCAATTTGGTTACGCTGTGCCGGGTGTTCCCGGGTTCCGGGCGCGGGCGGAGGGAGGACGGAGGCGGGGAGACGGGGAAAACACGAGGCGGGAGGCCGGGGGGATGCGGCGTTGGCGGCGCCGCGCTTGCCGGATCGCTCCGGCCACGCTTCGCTGCGCGCCCAATCGCATGCGACTCGGTCCGCTGACACTGTCCTCCAACCTGTTTCTGTCCCCGCTGGCCGGATACACCAATCTGCCCATGCGCCTGACCGTGCGCGAACTCGGCGGCCTGGGCTTCGCCACCACCGACCTGGTGAACGCCCGTTCGCTGCTGGAACGCAGCCCGGGAGCGCTCCGCCTGGTCGCTTCCGCCCCCGGTGACCGCCCCTGGGCGATCCAACTGTTTGGCGCCGTGGCCGAGGAGATGCGGGATGCCGCCGTGGTCTGCCAGGAATTGGGCGCGGACGCGGTGGATATCAACATGGGCTGCCCGGTGAAAAAGGTGGTCAAGATCGGCGGCGGCTCCGCCATGATGACCGAATTGGATAAAACCGCCGCCCTGGTGCGCGGCATGATCGCGGCGGTGAAAATCCCCGTGACCGCGAAGATGCGCCTGGGCTGGGACGAGCAGAATCTCACCGCTCCGGATCTGGCCCGCGTGCTGGAGGACGCCGGGGTCGCGGCCGTATTTGTCCACGGCCGGACCCGCGCGCAGGGCTTCGCCGGCCGCGTTAACCTCGCCGGCATCCGGGATGTGGTCGCCGCGGTGAATTCCATACCGGTGATCGGAAACGGCGACATCACCACGCCCGAGGCCGCCCGCCACATGATCGCGGAAACCGGCTGCACCGGGGTAAGCATTGGAAGGGGAGCGTTTTACGATCCATGGATTTTTCGCCGCACCGAGCATTTGCTACGCACCGGCGAGCTCCTGCCCGAGCCCGATTTTCCGGAACGCATCCGCGTGCTGCGCGTCCATTTTGAACGTTACCTCGAGTTTTATGGGGAGGAACACGGCGCACGGCTTTTCCGCCGCGTGGCCCCGTGGTATGCGCGGCGTTTTGGACCGGCCAAGCCGTTCAAGCAGGCTGTGCTCGGCATCAACTCGCGGGAGGATTTTGAACGGTGTGTCGCCGACTACATCTCGTGGCGGACGCGCTTTTGCGACGAGCGCGGCGAGTTGCTGCCCAAATTCCGACCCGACGCGATGCTCGCCTCGTTTATGCGCGCCGCGGACGATCCGGGCCTCGAACGCGAGTGCATCCCGGTTCCGAAAGGACCGGTCGATAACTGGTAAAAAACACCGGCGCCGGCGGCGAAACCCCCGCCACTTGTCCGATCAATACTTAACCCGGACCTGCGCGCCGGTTTTGTCCTCAAGAATCAGCTGCTTGGCCGGCGCATCCACACCGACAAAGGTCACCGCGAGCATCGGTTCGATGACATCTCCACTCCGGATGATGCGACCGTCGACCAAGGCGCGCGCCGGTGCGCCCTGAAAAACACCACTGACCACCAGGGCCTCGGCATAACGGACGAAGCGCGGGCTGGGAGCCGGAGCGGTCGCCGTGGCCGGAGCCACCACTACGCCGGTGTTTGAGGCCCCGGAATAAGCGGTGGATTTTTCGCTCCTCGTCGCCGCGGCCGCAGCGCCCGCTTTGGCGGCGGCTTCGGCGGCCGCCTTGGCCGCGGCAGGCTCCACATCCTCGCCGTTGAGCACAGCATCGATGGGCGCGAGCTTGGAGTCCCGCTTGTTCGCCATCGCATCCTTAGCGCCGTCGATAGAGGCCTTCGGATCCCCCAGCACACCCGGGGGCAGCTTGACCGCCTGATCGAATTTTTCCTTCGCACCGCTGAAGGCGGCTTTGGTTTCCTCGGGTTTCAGAAAGTAAAAATAGGTCCCGACGCCCACGGCGACCAGTAGCACCAACGCACCGGTGTAGATAAGGTAATCCCGCGAGGTGGCTTTGCGTTTGAACCTGGCCGCATCGGGCTTTTCCGGCGATTTGGCTCCGCCCAGAGGAACAACAAAATCCGCCGGCATCAACGGAGGCAACGCGCCGGCCGGCGGTAGCGGCGGCGGTCCGCCCGGCACCGCCCCAAAGCCGTCCGCGCCCGTTGGCAATCCCATCGGAATCGACGGGTTGAAGGCGGCCGCCCCCGAGACCAGTTCGGTGCCGATCAAGGTCGAGCCGGTCGGCCGCTGCGCCAAAGCAAACGGCGCTCCCGCCGGCGGTATGCCGGGCATCGCCGGAATGTTCGGCATCGCGGGCATGCCCGGCAAGGGCATCAAAGGGACTCCCGCCACGGGCGGAAACAAATCCTCGGGCGACCCGGCCACTGAATCCGGCGGCGGCGGCGGGGGGGCCGGCTGACGCACGCCGACACGAAGTTTGATCGGGGCCGGCGGTTCCGGCGAAGGAGCGGGCGGGGGCGCCTCCACCGGTTCGGGCGCGACGGCCGCTTCCGTCTCGGGAGCCGGCGCGAGCGAAGGGCGCCGACGCAAAGCCACCGGGGCGTGAGCCTGTTCCGCACCGTCAATCGGAGGCGGAGGGGCTGTCCCTTCCGGTGCGGAGGAAACGAGCCCGGGAGCCGGCGCCGGCGAAACCACACCACCCGGGGCGGGCGCGGTGGGACGTTTTAAGCGCAACGGGGATACGTCTTTGGCGGTCTCGTCGCTCATGATAGGAATACGTTAAAACGTGTGGGGAGAATGCCCGGGTGCGGAAACAAAAAACGGCGCACCCCGAGGGATGCGCCGTGAAAAACTTGATTTGGAACGTGCCGGAGGCGCGCCTAAGATCAATAACGCCGATCGCCGCGCTCGCCGCCGCCGAAGCCGCCGCGGCCGCCGCCGCCGCCGAAGCCACGACCGCCGCCGCCGCC
>CAMCHD010000370.1 GCA_945874545.1 Akkermansia muciniphila
GCCAGGAATCAGGTCGCCAGCTTCGGGTTGCGTGGCGAGCAGCATCTCCAATTCAAAGATTTCCGCTTCCGAAAATAGATCGGCGGCAGTCTTTTCAAAGGTGGGGAAGCGCACAAATTCCACGTGCAAAGGCTGCGCCATTGGCGTAGGTCGTCAAGCGGGGATTGGAGCCTCTTTCGGGTTCAGATATGGCTCGGGTTGAATTGGTCGGCGACCGGGCAAATAGGGTCTTGCCGAGTTTGGTAAATTTTGTCGCGCCGCTTACAAAACAGCTGCGGTGTTGCACGTCCCGCTGCCAGAGCACTTGGAGGAGCTGGCTGCTAAACCAGGTGGCGTCGAGATCGGCCGAAACGGTCGTCCAGCGGTTGACCAGGTGGCGCGCGAAACCCGCCTTCTCCGCCGTGTAGAAGGCAAAGAAGCGTTTGTCGTAGGTTTCCAGGTAGCCGACGACCTCGAGCGAGGGTTGCTGGTTGCCGGGATGAGTGATGGGGGCGCGCAGGACCCAGAACGACTCGTCCACGCGGGAGAGTTCGCAGCCCAAAGCGCGGAAGATCGTCTCGACTGGTTTCTGAGCACGCTCGCCGTGGGCGGAGACGTGTTCGAGGAGAAACGTTTTCACCATCGGCACCCGGCCCTGCAAGCGGGCGCGGTTTCCCGGCCTTACTCGGAAAGGCCATCGAATAACCGATACACCTCGAAGCGGTCTTTCGGTGCCTGCGGGACTGGATTGGGCGCAACCACGGAAGTTCGTATGAAGCGGCGAGGCGGGGAAAACAAGCGTGGGGAGGGGCGACAATACGAAATTGGAACGCCGAGTTTTTGGCCCCCTTGTCGTGCCGCTAATCTTTGAGACGAAACTCAGATCCGCACCAGCCGGACGTCGACTTCGCGGTCGACGTAGGTCCATTCGGGCGACCGGCGTAGTTCGGCCAGCAGATGATCGAAGGCGGGCTCGTCTTCGGGTCTGAACTCAAACCAGGTGAGAAAATCGAAGGGCTCCGCCGTGCTGAGGTCGCGACAGTGGTAGAGCCGACGGGCGATGGCGGGCAGATACCGCAGGCCGATTTGGGTGTGGTGGGATTGCGCCTCGAACACACGCCGCCGCGCATCCTGCGGAAGGTCCCACCAGGCGGCGGTTTTGCGGATGGGCAGCAGCGCGGCGCAGGTGGCTTCGGGGCGTCCGAGTCCTTCCTGTTTCGCGAGGAGGGCGGCCTTTTCCTCCGCCTCGGTGTAGCGGGCGTTGCTGGGCAGCCCGTGCAGCACCCAGGCGGCGGGCGTGGCGGAGATTTCGGCGCCGGGTTCGGCGCCGGGTTTGATCGTGAGGGCGTGAGCCGGCGGCAAGGTCGGCCCCAGCACCGGGCGAATGTCGCGGATCACCCAATCCCCCGTCGCTCCGGCGCGAAACTCGGTCAGGCGCGGGTTGATCATCCGTTCAGCCTCAGCCGCCCACCACCGGGCCGGTGGCGAGTTTTTTCTCCAAGCGAGCCAGGAGTTCGCGGGCGATGGCGTTAAAATGATCGGCGGCGGGGTGGTCGGGCTGGGCCGCTACGAGTGGCGCGCCGGCGTCGCCGGCCGAGCGGATGTCGGGGAAGAGCGGCACCTGGCCAAGCAGGGTCGTGCCGAGGCTGTCGGCGACCTTTTGGCCGCCGCCCGCACCAAAAAGCTCGTGGCGGCCACCGGCCGGATCGGTGAACCAGGCCATGTTCTCCACCACGCCGATGAGCGGCACGTTCACCTTTTGAAACATCAGGCCGCCCTTGCGCGCCACCTGGGTGGCGGCGGGCTGGGGGGTGGTGACCAACACCGCGCCGTCGAGCGGCAGGGTTTGCACGAGGCTCAACTGGGCGTCGCCGGTGCCGGGGGGAAGGTCGACGAGCAGGAGGTCGAGCGGACCCCAGTCCACGTTTTGCACAAATTGCTGGATGGTCTTCATGATCATCGGCCCGCGCCAGACCACCGGGGTGTTGTCGTCGACCAGGAAACCCATGCTCATCACCTTCACGCCGTGGGCCTCGAGCGGCACGAGGCGGGACGACTCGCCCTCGCCGCGCACCTCGGGACGCTCGCCGTGCAGGCCGATCATCAGGGGGACGGAGGGACCGTAGATATCGCAATCCATCAGCCCGACCCGTCCGGGGCGGCCGAGGGTGGCGAGGTGGGCGGCGGCGGCCACGGCGAGGTTGACCGCGAAAGTGGATTTGCCGACGCCGCCCTTGCCGGAGGCGATGGCGACGGCGTGGCGGATGGTCTTGGGCGCGCCGGTGTTGCCGCCGAGGTTGCCCGCGCCGGGCGTCGCCTTGGGCGCGGTGACGGCGAGGTCGATGACGGTGTCCTTCACCCCGGGAATCGCGCGCAGGCAGGCGTCGACCTCGCGTTTGAGGTGCAGGGGCACCTTGGGGTCGGCGGTGGTGATGGCCAGCGCGACGCGGGCGGTGCCGTCGATCAGCGCGGCGGATTTGACCAGGCCAAACGACACGATGTCGCGGCTGAAGCCGGGGTATTTGACCTGCTTGAGGTGTTCCTTGAGTTCGTCGGGTGTCACGGGAGAATAAAAACGGCGGCGGGCGGGATTGGCGTTGAGCGGTGGAGTGGCGGCGTAAATAGAAGGGGCGTCAACGTCGCTTCCCCTGTAACCCATGCTTAACCGACTTTTCCTTCGGCTCAACTCGATCTCCCGCCTCCTCGCGACCGCCCTCGCGATCGCGAACCTGGCCCCGACCGGAGCCCGCGCGCAGACCGACCTCGGTCCGCTCGACCTCAAATACGATCTCAAGAACACGCCCATCCTCGTCACGGCCGCGAACGCCGAGATGAACAAGCTGGCGAACGACGCCTTCGCGGTGCACGGGGCCTTCCGGCGCGCGGCCCAGAACCCGACTTTCACGGTCAATTTCGCCCCGGCCGACGCGGGCGTGCAGGTGACCGTCACCCGCGCCGTCGGCGAGGTCCCGGTGGTCTCGCAAGTCGTCACCGGCACCTCGCCACGCAACGCCCTGTTCAAGGCGGCAGACGTCGCGGTGAAGGCCATGACCGGCAAACCCGGGTTTTTCGCCTCGCGCCTGGCCTTTATCGGCGAGCGCACCGGCAAGCCCGAGGTCTACGTCAGCGACCTTTTCCTCACCGAGGTGCGTCAGGTCACCACCGACAAGGCCCTCGCGCGCACTCCCCGCTGGTCGCCCGACGGCCAGCGCCTCATCTACACCAGCTATTTCAAGACCGGTTTCCCCGACCTCTTCGTCATGGACCTGGGTTCGCTCCAGCGTAACACCTTCGCGAGCTTCAAGGGCACCA
>CAMCHD010000371.1 GCA_945874545.1 Akkermansia muciniphila
GCTTGATCGAGGGCTTCGGCGGCGTGCTCCAGTCCGACGGCTACGAGGCGTATGCGGCCTACGAGCGCTCGCACCCCGAGGTCGCGTGGGTCGGATGCTGGGCGCACGCGCGACGCAAGTTTATCGAGGCTCAGGGCGAGAACCCGAAGCCGGCGCGCGTGGCCTTGAAGCTGATCGGCCGGCTCTACCGGCTGGAGCGCGAATGGGACGAGACCGACCACGCCGCCGGACGTGAACGCGACATCGCGGAGCGGGCGCGGCTACGCGCACGTCACCACGAGCGCACGCTGCGCTGGCTGCACGCGCTGGCCGTGAGCTTGCGCGAGCGCTCGCGGCCGAAGTCGGGCATGGGCGTCGCCAGCGGTTACCTGATGTCGCAGTGGACACCGCTCTCCCGCCACGTCGAACACGGCCAGACCCGGCTCGACAACAACCTGGTCGAAAACGCCATCCGGCCCACCGCGGTCGGAAAGAAGAACTGGCTGTTTATCGGCCACCCCGACGCCGGACGCCGCGCCGCCATCCTCTACTCGATCATCGTCTCCTGCCTGCGCCACGGCAAAGACCCCGCCGCCTACCTGCGCGACGTGCTCACCCGCCTGCCCCCGATGACCAACCAGGACGACCTCGACGCGCTCACCCCGCGTCTCTGGCAACCTGCCTCCCCCTCTGCCTCGTAGAGGTCACCTATACGACACTGGCCTGTCTCGTTTGGGTCACCCATACAAGGCAACCTCGCCTCTTCTATCAGCCGTCAACGAGGCACTCGGCCGAGCGCTTACCCTTCTTCTTCGCGGCGGCGCGCTTCTCCTCGATCGCGGCCTGGGCGGCGGCGAGACGGGCGACGGGCACGCGGTAGGGCGAGCAGCTCACATAGGTCAGGCCGACCTTATGGCAGAACTTCACGGACTCGGGGTCGCCGCCGTGTTTGCCGCAGATGCCGGGCTTGATGCCGGGGCGGGTCGCATTGCCCTTCTCGCAGGCGGTCTTCACGAGCTGGCCTACACCGGTTTGGCCGATCGAGGCGAAGGGATTCTTCTTCACGATCTCGTTTTCGGTGTAGGCACTGAGGAAGCTGCCGGAGTCGTCACGCGACTGGTTTGTCAAAAGTCGAGGTATGACGTCTTCGGTTCGTCCAAAAGTCGAGGTATGACGTCTTCGGTTCGTCCCCTCGACGCCCGCGCTCGCAAACACCCACCCCCACATCCACAATCACGCCCGCGAAGGCGACCGCCTTCGCCACCGACCGCGCTTACGCGCGACGCTGGCGGCGCAGGGCCGCGGCGCCGAGCACGCCCAGCCCGGCCAAGACGGCGAAGGACGACGGCTCGGGGATGACGGAACCACCGTTAATGGACCACGTGTAGCCTTCCCACGCGTTAAAGGTCACCGCGCCGCTGCCGGCCGCGATCTCGGCCGAGGTAAAACCCAAGGCAGTGAGCGACACGCTATCGATCACCCAGGTGGCGTTGAGCGGCGACCCAGCCGTGTAGCCTGCCGGCGCCCGCAGAACGGCTGTTCCGAATTCAAAGTCGTCATGCCGTATCCCAAAGTCCCCGACTGCGCCTGATGAACGGCTCAGAGAACCCCACGCCGACCATGGGGCCGATTGAATAATTCCACCATGAAACAATCCACTTTGAACGGTGGATGCCCCCGAAAGGATTGCTATGACAGTGTTGTCGAATGCGGTCCCAATTTCTGCGGATTGGTTCTCTGATGAGCTGACGTTTTGGGGATCAGGAAAGACACCGAACGATCCGCTGGCCGTGACCAGCACATCGGAGCCGATTTCTTGGAAGTCGATATTGACGAGTGCGTAGGCAGAAGAAGCGGCCAGCAGGCCAGCCGCGAGGATAGTGTGTTGGATGGTTTTCATGGGATTCACTGAGCAGGAAGGTTTGTTTTGGTCCCTCCATTCACGAAAATTTCACTCATTTCCGGGGGGGGGGGGGGAAGGAAAAAATGCGACCCAACGTGAATTTCCCGTAACGATCACCGGATTCGCCCAAGGCGACGTTTACCTCGCCCCGCAAACCCCAAACCCGGCATTCGCAAGCGAACGCCCTACCCGGCAAGGCCGCCCCCGTAGGGTCGTCGCTCGCCGACGACCGCGAACCACCCTCGACGCCCGCGCTCGCAAACACCCACCCCCAAATCCACAACCACGCCCGCGAACGCGACCGCCTATGGTCGGTGGCCGGCTGATAAGAAACTGGATTTCGCCGGGGATCGGGACGGGAGGGGTTTAAGGGGAGGGCAGACGTTCAAATCGACCACGGGGGTGTCTGCGGCCGCACTGGATCGACAGGAAAAGGTAGCGGCCTGAGTCGCGCAGCGTTGGTAGCCCTCAAAACACGGGTTTTCCCTCTGAATCAGCAGGTTTTCCCGGCGGCGGCTCATGCGCGGAGGCAAGGCTCCGCCTCCGCGCGAGTCAAGTTTCGCGCGATTGGATATGCTGTTTTGGGATTAGCCCGGCGCTTACCTCAGTCCACTTCGGCGTCGGCTTGGTAGCCGTCGCCACTTGGGGCCTCGTCGGGGTAGTAGCCGGGCTCGTCGCAGGCGCTTTCTTGCCAGAAGACCGGCTCGCCATCGGAGGCGTCGGGCTGGCTGTAGTCGTCGGCGAAGAGTTCTCCTTGGGCTGCGTCCTGCTCCGTCGCCTTGTAACCGCTGGCCAGCTCGTAGCCGAGTTGGTCGTAGCTTTCGCCGGGCTCTGCCATCTCCGCCCTGAAGCGGAGTTTCTCTACGCGGGGCCGAGGGTAAGGCAAACGCGAGGGGCAGGCGGGCGGAGCGAGCGGATGGCGCGCACCGGTGGAAGCGTCCACGAGGGTGAACGGCCTCACGCAAGGTGAGGCCCTACGGGGAGGGCCGTTGGCCGGCGGCAGGGCCAGCTCCGCCAGGCCAAGGGGGAAAAGGGCGGCATGGATCTCGGCAGGGGGGCGATCCTAGGGGGTCGAGGCGTTGTTTGTTGATTTCGTGGGTAGAATTCCGTCCAGCCGAAACAGAACAGATTCGAATCGCGCGGCATTGACCTTAAAGTGAGCGATTTCGGATTTCTGAGACCATGTCTTGGAATCTTTCAGGAAATTCGTCGCAAGGATCTCCCGACAGCAGGAACTCACCGGCCGGCTTTTATTTCCTGCCACAAGTCGGCCAAGTTCATGCGCGCCAACCAAGGCTCCATCGCCGCTTCGTCGAGACCGGTTGTTTCTTGAATGGATCGGATGTCGAGCGGGTGTTTGGCCGATCCGCCTTCGCGGAAAAATTCCAGTTTGCGCAGCACGACG
>CAMCHD010000372.1 GCA_945874545.1 Akkermansia muciniphila
ATCAACCCGACCACCCGCGCCAAGGTTTTCGCCCTGGCCTCCCGCCTCGGCTACAGCCATCAGGAAAAGCGCGAGCCGGCCGGCGGTCGGCGCACCGCGCGCCGCCTCGCCTTCGGGGTGCTGGTCTGCGTCGAGCTCCCCAGCTTCGAGCACACCGGCTACGGGAACCCGGGCCAGGAGTTGCTCAACGGCTTGTCCGAGTTCGCCCGGGTGCAGGAGGTCCGCCTCGACCTGCATTTTGTCCGCCCCCAGGACCGTCACCTCGAGGACCCGTCCTACGCCCACATCCTCCGCTCCCGCCGTCGGGTGTGGGACGGGGTGGTGCTCATCTATCCCTTTCCCCTGAGCGTGGTGGACGAGCTCAAGGCACGCTACCCGGTGGTGTCCTTGGTGGATCAATACGGCACCCTGCCGCTCGATTGCGTGGACGTGGACCATTACCGCGGCGTCAGCCGGCTGGTCGACGAGCTGCACCGCCTCGGCCACCGCCGCATCGGGTTCTTCACCTGGCGCTACCCCGTGGAGGCCAGCTGGGCCCTGCGCCGCTACAGCGCCTTTGTCGAGAAACTCACCGCCCTCGGACTGGACCTGGATCCCGCCGACGTGATCAACGCCGGTCCACGGAACCCCCTCGCGGTCGATCAGGCCCACGCCCGCGCGGTCGAGCGCACCCGGGACGGCGTCACGGCCTGGATCTGCGCCGCCGACCACCAGGCCTACGATCTCGTGGCGTATTTCAGAAAGGAAAAACTCCGCGTGCCGCGCGACGTATCCGTGGCCGGTTTCGACGGGATCGCGCGGCCGGCCGGCGCCCCGCTGCTTTCAACCGTGCAGATTCCCTACCACCAGATCGGTCTTACCGGCGGGAAGCGCCTGCTCGATCTCGCCCAAAAGCGCTACGATTCGCACCAGCACATCCTCCTGGATTGCGACCTGCGGTCCGGCACCACCCTCGCGGCCCCGCCCGAGAGCGCCGCCTGACCGCGGCTTTCCGCGCTCAGAAGCCCGGCACCGTCAGGCTCAGCCCGTTGTCCTTGCGGCCCAGTTGCAGGAGAAACGGCGCCGCCACCCTGGCCCACGCGTCCGCCTTCGGATAGTCGGCCGCGGCGTCCTCGTAGCACTGCCGCAGCATGGCGGTGTCGATGACGCCCGGGCTCAGCGGCACCGCGGCGAGCGGAGCCGGCAGCTCCTCCGCGAGGGCCTTGGTCAGCCCCTCCACGCCCCATTTGCTCGCGCAGTAGGGCGCGAAGGAACCCGAGACCGAACGCCCCCAACCGGAGGATAGATTCACCACCACGCCCCCACCCCGGGCGATCATCGCGGGCACGAAGCCCTGGATGACATGCACCACCCCGGTGAGATTGACTTGAAACAGTTTCGCCACCGCCGCGCTGTCCTGCGCCCAAAGCGGGGCCGGCGCGGTGAGCAGGCCGGCGTTGTTGATCACCAGGTCGGGCGCGCCGTGCCGGGTGAGCATGCGCTCCGCCCAGAGCGCGACCTTGGTCGCCTCGGCCACATCCAACACATCGAAGCTGCTCGGCGCCGGCACCGAGAAACGCAGGTCGAGCACCGCCTCGGGGTTGCGCCCGCAACCGATGACGGTGTGCCCGCCGGCCACAAATTCCGCCACCAACGCGCGCCCGAGCCCCTTGGTGCATCCGGTGATGACAATGTTCATGCCCCCACTGAAGCCTCCCCGCCGCGCGGCGCAACCGCCATGCGCGGTCCCGCGCTCGAAGGTGAACGATTCGGTTCTCGACCGGCATCGGCGCGACAGGTGCCCGGCGTGCTGCCCCGAGAGATGCCATGAGGCAAGCGACCGCCCGCTCCGTCTCGCGCTTTGGTGCGCACGGGAGCTTCGGTATCGGCAGTGTTTTGGGCTTCGGCATTGGCAGCTTCAGCCGCTTGGGCGGCAACACGCTCGACCATCTCGGCGCGGAGTTGCTCCAAACGGAGCAGGAAGGGATATTTTGCTGATCCTCGGGTAGATCTGTCCGGGAGTTTGGCAGAATTGGTCTCATGGGCCTCCTTGGTAAGTTGGGAAGCCCCTTTCTAAGAGAATCTGTCAATTTCCTTAAAGCCCTACCTATCTCTCAACTAAACCATACTCTTAGAGCTGGAGCCGATGGACGGGATCGAACCGTCGACCAGCGGTTTACGATACCGCTGCTCTACCACTGAGCTACATCGGCGTGGCAGTTGAAAGACAAGGACTCGGGACTCTCCTGTGCTTTTAATTCACATCCGTTTTCACGGTTTCGCATGCAAACCAGCGAAACACTGAGCACGGACGAGTAATCGAAAACGTGGGAAAGAACCAAGACACCCGCTCTCCTCAGACATAGGGGAGGGCGTTACTACGGTCGCTTTTCGGTGGGCGGCAAGACAAAGTTTGTTCCCCCTCAACCGCACCCTGATGGAAATCGCGAGGGCGCGGTTTTCTGACGAGAACGCCAAGTTCGAGCGGGTTCTACGCGCTGCACGAGCCAACGACGAAGGTGTGGCGACGCTCATCCAGCTCATTGAAATTTACCAGGGACGAATCACGGCCAAATCCGGCATCGCCGAGTCCACCCGCAAACGAAATCTCGAAAACATAGGCTTCATCCAGCGCACATGGCCAAGCATCGGGAAGCTGCACCCGAGCCAGATAACCCGGAGCAAAATCGAAAACTGGCGTGACCGGGCACTGGCCAAAGGCACGGGCTTCCGTCCGCCCGAAGCCAAATCCGACAGCACCCGGGTCTCCGGACGCTCCGCCTCCAGCTGCAACAAAGCCCTCGATGCGCTCCGCACGATGCTGGACTACGCGGTCGACGCCGGGACGATCCACGTCGACCCGGTTCGCGGTATCGACCGGGAATGGCTCGAAGAGGGTTATCGCCAATAAAACGACGGATATTCGAATAGAATTCCACAAAACACGGCCCGACTCCTTCCGCATGCCCGCAAGTTACTTATAGGTAAACGATTTTATGTTAGAAGGTTCCATCGTCGCGGCGAGAAG
Source organism: Akkermansia muciniphila (assembly GCA_945874545.1). Lineage (GTDB taxonomy): Bacteria > Verrucomicrobiota > Verrucomicrobiia > Opitutales > Opitutaceae > IMCC26134_A. The sequence goes on from CAMCHD010000372.1 coordinate 3,008, forward strand.
GAGAAGCGGTGGGGTCGTAACGACGTTTCGGAGCCTAATCAGTGTCCCGTTCCAGGCAGATCACAGTGGCGATCGGGTCGGGTTCGATGTCGGCCAGATCCACCGACAACGTTCCTTCATTCCGTGAAATTTTGAGCGGCTTGCGTTCGGTGTCGCCCAATCGATACGCACGGCTGATTTTGCTTTTCACCCCCGGCACGTCCAGTTGACCAGCCGGCCGTTTGAAGATGAGCAGATAGATTTTCGCCGGCTGTCCGGCGGTCTCGTCGGCG
>CAMCHD010000373.1 GCA_945874545.1 Akkermansia muciniphila
GCGTGGCCGATGGCGTGCATCAGGTGGGTTTTGCCCAGCCCGGTTTCACCGTAGAGGAAGAGGGGGTTGTAGGACTGGCCGGGGGCGTCGGCGACCGCGCGGGCGGCGGCGGCGGCCATCTGGTTGTTGTCGCCCACCACGAAGGTTTCGAAGGTGTTGCGCAGGTTTAGCGAGGTATTCAGCGGCAGGCGTTCCTCGGCCGGCCGGGCGGGGCGGCGGGGGGCGACGGCGCGCAGGCGGGCGGCCTCCGCGCCGGGTAGGCCGGAGGCGGTGCCGGCGGCCTCGGCTTTGCGCAGCACGACCTTGATCTCCCTGCCGGCGGTGAGGCGCAGCCTTTGCAGGATCAGGTCCATGTAATTGTCGTGAATCCAGATCGCGGCAAAGTCGTTGGGCACTCCCAGCGTGAGCTGGTCGGGGGTGGATTCGAGGCAGACCACGGGATCGAACCAGAGCTTGAACACGTCTTCGGGGAACAGGCCGCAGAGGTCGGCCTTGGCGGATTCCCAGAGTTGGGTGGAGCTGTGGGAAACGGCGGGCATGGAGGGCGGTGCGAGAGGGGTGGTGGTGGAGTTTATTCACACCGCTGGCGATAGCGTCGATTTCGACACGAATCTCGCATCCGTTGGCCGAGGAAACCCGGGGAGCGCGGAAAGGGTGGGAACGGCAACGCGGAGGGCGCGCTGGGCGTTTTTGCAAAGGATTAATTCGCAGGGATTTGACAATGCACTCGAGAGGGGGATCCGCCGGTGGGGCGAAGCGGGAACGTGGGAAAGAACACTACGGCGGAGCGGAAGCGAAGACGAGGGCGCAGTAACGAGCAGGCGGCGAACCCTTTCAAGGGGAAGTTTCCGACAAGTTATTCACCGCCGTCCGGCGCATAAGTTTTCCGTCTTTTTGGTTGCCAAGCGCGCCGGGAAAAGGGGGCGGGGTTTTCCCCTCTGAAACAAGCGTCACGAGTTTGTCACTACGTCGGGGGCGACACCTGGGTGACGGGTCGGTGACGTCCGGGTTACGCCCGTGTCGGCGGGGTTTCGGGCTCCGCTCATTGGCCCGACGGGCGGGTGGGGGTGGCGCGGACGGGGGCCGGGCCGGCGGGTTCCACCACGACGGGGCCGGTGGCGTCCGCTGCCGCGTTGCCGAGGGTGGCGTCGGTGGCGGTGCGGGCGGCTTCGAGGCGGGTCTGGATATCGCGCAGGCGTTTGGTCAGCTCGGCCTCCTTGGCGCGGCGTTCTTCGTTGTTCAGCAGGCTGAAGTTGGAGGCGTCGCGCACGATGTTGGCGGGCAGGAGCAGCAGGCGGTTCAGCACGCCCTGATCCTTGATCGAGCTGAGGTAGAGGGCGGTGAGTTCGGAGGAAAGGGCGATGGATTCCTGGGCGAGGCTTTGGGTGAGCTGGACCTGGGTGCCTAGGCGTTCGTTGCGGTCGAGTTCGCCCGCGAGCACGCCGGTGACTTGTTGGGAGATCTGGTCGGCGTAGCGGCCGAGGGATTCGCGGGTGAGGTTTTGGTCGGCGGCGATCTGGCCGAGGATGGGCTGAATGCGCTCGGAGAGGCGGCCGGAGACTTTGTCGACCTGGGCGTTTTGCAGCGCCTCGGCCTCCTCCGGGGTCTTGGGCAGGGGGTTGTAGGGCTGTAGTTTTTGGGCGACGGCCTCGGCGAGCTCGGCGACTTTCGCGCTCTCGGCGGCCTTGGCCTCCTCCTCGGTCAAAAACAGGCCGCCGGCGCGGGTGGCGATGGCGTCTTGGAGCAATTTATTCACCGAAGCGATTTCCTTGCGGGTCTCGGCGGCCGAGCGCTCGAGGTCGGCGGCGTGGGCGACGCGCAAGGCCTCCAATTCGGCGCGTTGGGCGGGCAGCACGCGGGCGTTCACGTAGTAGGCGTAGCCGCCGAGCAAGGTGCCCATGACCAAGGCGGTGACGGCGATGGCGGGGGCTTGTTCTTTGAGTTTTGACATGTCCAGGCACTAGCACGCCCGGGGCCCAAAACGGAGCAAATCTTGCGGTCCGCCTCTCCGGGCTCGCTTTTTCCCGCCGTCCGCGCTGCTTCCCGCTCGGGCGTGCGCCCGGTATTTCCCATGAGCCTAAACCGCAGTGAAAAATTGGTGCAGGATTATCTACTAAGCCACACGGAGGAAAGACTTTACTGGCAGGACAGGGTGCGGCGTGAAGCCGCAGCGAGCGAGGACGTTCACACCGCCGCCGCGGTGCTGGACCGGGAGCTTTGGCGTTATTTCGAGGAGCGCGCGACGGTGGTGGAGCCGTTTTGCGGTTTTGTGCGACGCGAGGGCGGCGCGCGCACCAGCATGCGGGGTTTGGCCGAACTGCTTTTGCGGCTTTGGGCGCCCGCGCCGGCCCGGCCCAAGGCCGGTCCGGGTGCGGTCTGAGCCTACGCTGGCATGCGCCGTGCAACGGTCTGGAAACAATCGCCCCGGCGACCCAAATCCCCGCAATCCGGCATCGACACGCGACGAGGTCCGGTCAGTTTTATTCACAAGTTATACACCTAATGGAATCCACCCCTGGTGCGGCTGCTCTGAAACCTAGGCTGAAGGTGTCCGCGAAGGCCAAGTCCTTCGTTCTGGACACCAACGTCCTCCTCCACGACCCCCAGTCGATTTTTAAGTTCGAGGACAACAACCTCGCCATCCCGGTCGAGGTCCTCGAGGAGCTCGATGCGATCAAGACCGAGCAATCCACCGAACGCGGCCGCAATGCCCGGCGCGTGCACCGCATCCTCTCGGAGTTGCTGCCCGATTCCCGCTCCATGCACGAGGGGGTGAAGCTCCCCAACGGCGGCACGCTGTCCATCATCATCAATCCGTGGCTGGCCGATCCGGCGCTCAAGGACACGCCGACCATGCTCGCCTTCCGGGCGATTTTGCCGGACCTGGCCAAGAAGGACAACCGCATCATCGCCGCCGCGCTTTATGTGAAGTCCTGTTATCCACCTCCGACCATTCTCGTGACGAAGGACGTGAACGTGGCGCTAAAGGCCCGCGCGGTCGGGCTCGAGGCCCAGGATTACCTCAACGACAAGGTGGCCGATGTCGACGACGAGGGCGACTACCGGGAGATCGAGGTGACCATCTACGAGCTCCAGCGTTTTGCCTCCGAAGGCGAGTTCACGCTGGAGGACGAGACCGCCGGCACGCTGACGCTCAACGAATACGTGCTGCTGCGTTCCACCGAGGGCAAGACCATGCCCGCGCGGTATTATGGCGAGGGCCGGGTCTGCCGTTTAAAGATCCCCGACTGGATCAAGGCGCCCGGCGG
>CAMCHD010000374.1 GCA_945874545.1 Akkermansia muciniphila
GCCGGCGCAGACCATGCGGGCGGGCTGGTCGCGCACGACCACGCTGCGCGCGCCGATCACCGCGAGTTCGCCGATGGTCACGCCCGGTCCGACAAAACAATCGGCGGCGATCCAGGCGTTCGCGCCGATCTCGATCGGGCGGGTGACCAGAGGCATCGACCAACGGGTGAAATCGTGGGAGCCGGCGCAGAGGTGGACGGATTGGGAAACGTTGGCCCCGCGGCGGAGGATGACGGGGCCGAGGTTGTAGACGTTGACGTGACGGCCGATCATGGCGCGGGGCTCGAGGGTGAGTTTCCAAGGGAAATACACCCGTGCGGAAGCGAAGATCACAATCTGGTCCGGGGCGGGAATGTGCGCCCCGAACAGGCGAAGCAAGCGGGCGCGGAAGGCGTGGGCGCGGGGTGGACTGAAACGAAAAATCGTCGCCTGCACGAGGGCCCAGAGGCGTTGGCGAATGAGCTCGCTCCGTCGGTAGGGCGTGACGGTGCCTTGGGCGAGGTAGGGCGGCTCGGGGTCGGGCGGCATGGGAACGGGGAGCGAAGAGCGGGGAGCGGGGGGCTAGGAGCGGGGAGTCTGAAGCAGGCCGGCGAGGTCGGTTTCGAGCTCGGCGGCGACGGCGTCGTAGTCGAAGCGGCGGGCGGTTTCGCGGGCGGCGGAGGCGAGGCCGGCACGGTGAGCGGGGTCGGCGAGCAGGCCGGCGAGAGCGGAGGCGAGGCGTTCCACGGCGGGTTCGCCGCGATAATCGAAAAGCAGGCCGTCGCTCCCGGGGGTGAGCAGGTCGGCGTAACAGGGCAGGTCGGACAACACGGGCACGGCGCCGGCGGCCATGGCCTCGATGGGGGCTACGGAAAGGCCTTCGCCCTGTGCCGCGCGGGTCGGGTAGACAAACACGTCGAGGGTCCGGTAGAGGGCGGCGAGTTCGGGCGCGGACCAAAGGGGAGGGAGGATCTCGAAACGGTCGCCGAGGCCGGCGGCGCGGGCGCGGTCCGCCAGCTCGGCCGCGAAGGCCTCGCCGCCGCCGCCGTCGGTGATGCGCACCGGTCCGACCAGGGTGATTTTCCAAGGTGGTAGGTCGGGACGGGCGGCGAGGCGGGCGCCGGCGTCGATCAGCAGGTCGAGTCCTTTCTCCGGGTGGAGGCGGCCGACGTAGCCGATACGCAGCGGGCCGGCCGCGTCGACCCGACCTTGAAGGGCGTGCCAATCGATGGAATTGCGCAGGGTGCGCAGGCGGGGGCGGACGGCGGGATTCTCTTCCAAGGCGCGGGTGGCGACGGCCTCGCTGGTGGCGTAGATCCGGTCCACGCGACCGTAGGTGCGAACCTGACCCTTGGGCATGCGGCCGATCACCACGGACACCGGCGAGGGGTGTCGGCGAGGGACGCGGGTGAGCAGCCAGGGCAGGGAAATGTTGTGCGAGATCACAAGCTGGTCCGGTGCGAGGGCGCGGCGCACTCGAAGGCTCCAGCGCAGGTCGAGCAGGAGGTTGAGGACGAGGCGGGGGGTGTGATCGCGGCCGGGCAGGCGGTGGAAGCGCACGCCTTCGAGCGTCTCCTGGTCGGGCCAACCGGGCCAGGTGCGGGTAAACGCGACGACCTCGTGTCCTCTCGCGGCGAGGCGACGGCCGAGAGCGTGCCAGATTTTTTCGGTCGCGCCGCCACGGGCGGGCGGGACGGGCAGGAAAAAACCGAAGCTCAGGGCGATCTTCATGGCGCGGGGTCGAGTTGGAGGGACGCGAGGGCCCGCAGCAGGCCGGCGGTGGCGGCGTGGTAGCTGAAGGCGGCGGCGTGGCGGCGGGCGGCCTCACCGATGGCGGCGAGTTCGGCGCGCGGGCGGGAGAGGACGTCGCGGAGCAGGGCGGCGAGCGCGCTTTCGTCGCCGGCGGGAAAAACCCAGCCGGTCCGGGGCGGCAGGACCAGGTCCGGGTGGCAGCCGACGTGGTCGCTCACGAGGGCCGGGCGGCCGAGGTGCATGGCCTCGTTCACCGCCAGGCCCCAGGTTTCGTGGCGGCCTTCCGAGGGCAGGGCGAAGACGTCGCCCAGCAGGTAGCGGGCGGGCATGGCGGACTGGTTGGCGAAGGGCAGGAAGTGGACGTCGGCGCGGCCGGCGGCGGCGGCACGGAGGGCGTGGCCGAGTTCGCCGTCGCCCGCCAGCACGAGGTGGGCGCCGGGCACGGCGGCGCGGAGGAAGGCGGCGAGCAGCAGGTCGGGGCGTTTTTTGGGGATGAATTTGCCGGCGAACAACACCACCCGCGCGTCGGCCGGGATGCCAAGCGCGGCGCGTTGAGCATCGGCGGCGGCGAGGCGTTCCGGGTTGGCGGTGAAGTGGTCGATGTCGACCGCGTGGGGGGCGGGGAAGAGTTTTTCCGGCGGCACGCCGTGGTGGCGGAAGTAGGCGGCGTTGGCGGTGCCGACGGGCAGAAAGGCGGCCGCGCGGGAAAAGATGAAGCGAAGCGCCGCGGAATGACCAATGGCCGATGACCAATGACGAATGGTGGAAAGCTGGCCTCGGCAAGGGGGGGGGCGGCCTAAAAGGTGGGAATCGCCGCGGAAGACGATGGGCGCGGGGGGGCGAAGCAGCAGGTCGAGGTTCGTGCGAAAAGCGTAGCCGAAAAGCAGGACGGCGTGCGGGGCGAAGGCGCGCAGAGCGGGGCGCAACGCGGGGTGATGCAGGCCGGCGAAGCGGTTGACGTCGGGGTTTCTCGCCCGGTTGGGCACGAACGTATGGGCGTAGCCGGATAGCAGGTCGGTATCCCAGGCAAACGCGGTTCCGAACTGCGTGTCGGACCGGGCGGCGACGCCATGATCGGAAAGGTAAAAGACCTTGAGGTCGAGAGGGGCGAAGGCCGCCAAATGGCGGAACCAGGGCGCGTAGTATTGGATCGGGTGGGACACCACGACCGCGACGCGGGGGCGGGGCGACGAAGCGGTCGGGGGGCGTGGCGGCGGCGCGGGGGCGGACATGGTCGGATTCAAACCACGGTAAAACGTCGGTAGACGAGAGGCAGTCCGATGCACACGACCGCGGCCTGAAAAAGCGAGCCGAGCCACGTGGCCATCACCAGTTCGATTTGGAAGCTCCAGGCGGTGAGCAGAATCATCAGGATTCCGAGGGTGGAAAACATCTCCGCCGACTGGGAAAGCACCGAGATCTTCCGGTAGATCATGCCCATGCCGAGTCCGAGCGCGGCGACCCCGATAAATCCGAAGTTCACGTAGGCCTCGGCCACGATCCCGAAGGCGATGGACACGCTCGTGG
>CAMCHD010000375.1 GCA_945874545.1 Akkermansia muciniphila
CGGGTGGTGTAGTTGGGCGAGGGCAGTCCGGCGGTGTCGGCGGAGGCTTCCCCCTCGATCCCGCGCATGTCGGCGAGTTGGGGCAGGGCGACGTAGGCGCCGATGGGAATCCAGCACACGCAGTATTCCACGCCGTCCTTGCCACGCCATTTGAAGATGGGCGGGCCGAGGCCGAAGAACGAAAAGCGTTCGACCTTCACGCCGCGTTTTTTCGCGACCCAGAAGTGGCCGAACTCGTGCACGAAGATCGAGCCGCCGAAAAAAACGGCGATCATCAGGATCGACCACGCGCTGGAGGTGAGAAGGGGGAGGAGGTCCATGGACAGGGAAAGGGAGGGGGAGGAAGGTCGGACGTTCGGTTTAGACCACGGATAGCACGGATGGGCACGGATTGCCGGAGGAATTTTTTAATCCCCGGTCATTCGAATGTTGGGCGGTCAAAGAATTTGCTGTTCCGCAAAGCGGCGGGCCTCGGCGTCGGCGGCGAGGATGGCGGGGAGGTCGCCGGCCGGGGCGGTGGCGAGGGCGGCGAGGGTGGCCTCGGTGACGCGGGGAATGCCGAGGAAGGGTAGCCGGCCGGCGAGGAAAGCGGCGACGGCGACCTCGTTGGCGGCGTTGTAGATCGCCGGGGCGGCGCCGCCGCGCGCCAGGGCCTCGCGGGCCAGACGCAGCATAGGGAAACGGCCCTCGTCGGCGGGGCGGAATTCGAGGGTCAGCAGGCGGTCGAGCGAAAGCGCCGCGTCGGTGCCGACCGGGCCGCGCGCCGGAAACAGCAGGGCGTGCTGGATGGGGAAGGTCATCGACGGCGGGCAGAGCTGGGCGAGCATGGCCCCGTCGGTGAACTCGACCAGGCAATGCACGATGCTCTGCGGGTGGATGACGGCGGCGCACTGGTCGGGGCGCAGGTCGAAGAGCACGGCGGCCTCGATCAATTCGAGGCCCTTGTTGGCGAGGGTGGCGCTGTCGACCGTGATCTTAGGGCCCATGGCCCAGTTCGGATGGCGCAGGGCGTCGGCCACAGTGGCGGACGCGAGGCGCTCGGCCGGCCAGTCGCGGAAGGCCCCGCCCGAGGCGGTCAGCACCACGCGGCGGACCTCGGCGTGGGCGTGGCCCTGGAGGCACTGGAAAACGGCGTTGTGCTCGGAATCGACCGGGAGCAGGCGCGCGCCGGATTTTTTCGCGGCGGCGAGCACGTGGGCGCCGGCCAGCACGAGGATCTCCTTGGAGGCGAGGGCGAGGTCTTTGCCGGCGGCGAGGGCGGCGAGGGCGGGGCGCAGGCCGGCGACGCCGACCACCGCGACCAGCACCACGTCGGCTTCGGGCAGGGTGGCGAGCGATTCGAGGCCCTCCACGCCGGGGGCGTGCAGGGTGGCGCCGGGCGGCAGATTTTCGCGGGCGGCGGCGGACGCGGCGGGGTCGAAGAGGGCGAGGTGGCGGACGCCGAACTCGCGGGCGACGGCGAGGAGTTTGCCGGTGTTGGCGTGGGCGGCGACGCCGACCAATTCGAGGGCGTCGGGGTGGGCGCGCAGGACGCGGAGGGTGTTTTCCCCGATCGAGCCGGTGGCGCCGAGCAGGACGACGCGTTTGCGGCGGGGGGCGGAGGGGGCGGGGGCCATGGCGCGGCGGCTCAGAGCCCGTGGAGCAGGGCGAAGGCGATGTAGCCGGCCGGCGCGGTCAGGATGAGGCTGTCGGACAGGTCGAACATGCCGCCGATGCCGGGGATGGCCCGGCCGGCGTCCTTGGTGTCGGCGCGGCGTTTGATCACCGACTCGATCAGGTCGGACACGATGGCGAGCATGGCGATGGGCACGGCGATCAGGGCGGCGCGCAGCGGGGTGAACTCGGGCGGGAAAAGGTGGGCGAGGAAGTGGGCGAGGGCGGCGCCGACCCCGGCCGAGATGAGCACGCCGCCGACCGCGCCTTCCCAGGTTTTTTTCGGGCTGATGTCGGGGGCCATCTTGTGCCGGCCGAAGGCCAGGCCGGAGAGCAGGGCGCCGACGTCGCAAAATTTGGATACCGCGATCAGCCAGATCACCAGCATCAGGCCGGAGCGGGCCTCGACCGTGATGCGGACGAGAAACGACAGCATGAACGGCACGTAGAGCACGCCGAAGAGCGACCAGGCGAGGGTTTCGACCCGGCTGTCCGGGCGGCGTTCGCCGATCACGCGCAGGGCGAACACCACCACGGCGGCGGCGAGGATGGTGCCCGGGGCGGCGAGTTCGGGCGCGGCGGGCACCAGCCGGGTGGCGTAAAAGGGCGCGAGCATGATCAGCGCGCCGAGGGTCATGCCGACCTTGTCGAAGGGATCGAGGCCCATGCGGTGGACCATCTGGTAGAACTCGCGCAGGGTCAGCACGCCGACGGCGGAGATCAGCCAGACGCCCCCGGTGACGCCGAAAAAGTGGATGCAGGCGATGACGAGGGCCCAGAGGCCGAAGGTGCTGAGGATGCGTTGGCGCATGGGAAGGCGGGGGCGGGGCGGGGGCGCGGCGACGCTCACGGCGCCGGCCGGCGGGAGGGACTAGATGATGGCGGGGGCGGGCTCGCCGGTCCGGGCCGCGGCCGGTCCGGGGTGGGAAACCTGGTCGCCGGTCAGGCCGTAGCGCCGTTCGCGGCGGCGGTAGTCGTTCACCGCCGCTTCCAGCTCGTTCCGGCCGAAGTCGGGCCAGAGCACGGGGCTGAAGACGAACTCGGCGTAGGCGGATTGGACGAGGAGGAAGTTGCTCAGGCGGGTCTCGCCGGACGTGCGGATGACGAGGTCGGGGTCGGGCAGGTCGCGGGTGTAGAGGTGGCGGGCGAAACCCTCCCAGGTATCGGCGTCCTCCAGGCGGGCGGTGCCGGCGGCGACGGCGGCGGCGAAGGCCCGGGCGGCGTCGAGCACCTCGGTGCGGGCGCCGTAGTTCAACGCCAGCACGAGCGTGTGGCCGGTGCAGTGGGCGGTGGCGGCGATGGTGTCGATCAGGGCCGCGCGGGCGCGGGGCGGAAGCGCGTCGATGCGGCCGATGGCGCGCAGGCGGACCTGGTCGCGAATCATGTCGGCCTTTTCGCGGGCGAGGAAAGTTTCCAGCAGGCCCATCAGGCCGCCGACCTCATCCTCCGGGCGGCGCCAGTTCTCGACCGAGAAGGCGTATAGGGTCAGCATACGAATGCCGAGGGCGCGGGCGGCGTGGGTCACGGTCCGCACGGACTCGACGCCGCGGCGATGTCCCTCGAGCCGGGGCAGGCCGCGCTGGCGGGCCCAGCGGCCGTT
>CAMCHD010000376.1 GCA_945874545.1 Akkermansia muciniphila
TTCTCGCCACCCCGCCCGCCCTCCAGCTCCGGGTCGAGATCGCCATGGCCGCCGGCACGTGGGAGGAAATCGTCACCCTCGCGCCCGATCTTGTCGCGATCGACAACGCCGCCGAGCGCCCGTGGGTCGCCTGGGCCTACGCCCTGCGGGAGCTGAAACGCATCCCCGAGGCGCAGGAGATCCTGCTCACCGGCCGCCGCCTGATCTCCGACCCCAGTCCGGTGGTGGACTACAACCTGGCCTGCTACGCCTGCCTGCTCGGCGAACTCGACGACGCCCGCGCCCTGCTCGCCGCCGTCTGCGCGCGCGACCCGGCCTGGCGCGAGATCGCCCGGGCCGACTCCGACCTCGCCGCGCTTCACCTCGGCCCGGCCTGAGCCCCGGGCCGAAACGGCGGTCGCCGCCCGCCTTACTTTTTCTTTTTGGAACGGCCGCCCTCGTCCTCGCCCTTGCCCCGGCCACCGTCCTTGCCCGCCCCGGCGTTAAAGAGGGTTCCCCCGATCACGCCGACCGAGAAGACCGCGAAGTAGACCAGCGCCGCAGACGTGCGCGCCGGCTTGTCCAGCAGGAGTGAGAAGTGGAAGTCGATCGTCTGGGTGTTTTCGGTGCCGATATAGATGACCACAAAAAGGATCAGGAGGAAAAAGAAGGTGCGAAACAGGACGGCGGGACTCATGGTGGGTTGGAAGACGTGAGCAATCCGCCCCGCCCGCCCGGCGACAAGCGCAAACCCGCGTCAAAATCCCTCCCCGCCCCTTTCCGAGCTTGCCTCACCACCGATCCGCGTCACTCGCGGTGAAACTTAGTCCTTTATTCCGGCCCCGCCGCCACCTTACTGGCGCATCATGCAGACGATCGGCGAACGCCTCGAAGAAGCCCGTAAACGCAAGGGGATCTCCATCCGCGAGTCCGCCGAGGCCACCAAGATCCGCGGGGATTACCTGCATAAATTCGAGAGCAACCAGTTCGATATCAATCTGCCCGAGATCTACGTGCGGGGGTTCCTCCGCATCTACGGCAATTTTCTCAAGCTGCCGGGCGAGAAATTGGTGAACGACTACCTCGCCCTCGGCCTGGGCGAGGGCGGCCGCCCCGCCGGCCGCGGCTTGAGTCGCGAAATCTACGGCAAGATGGAGATCGGCCACTCCGGCGCCTCGGCGAAAAACACCGCCCCGGCGGAGCCCGCCCCGTCCGCCGCCGCCGCGGCCATGACGCCCGGCGCCGAGGCGACCCAGCGCCCGCCCGCCCGCCAGCCCTTCCAGCCCCGCATGCCCCTCGGCGGCCTCGACCGCGCCCTTTTGGCCAAAAACGGCGTCTGGCTCGGCCTGGGCGCCGTCGCCGTGGTCGCCCTCGTGGTCTGGGGCATCGTGGCCCTCGTCGGCGGGTCCTCCTCCACCCCCGCCGCCAGCCCGCTCGGCGCCGCCCCGGTCGCCACCGCCATCGAGGAACAAGTCTTCCTCGTCGCCCTCCGCCCGGTGCAGATCACCTCGGTCAAGGCCCGCTCCGACGGCCGCGAACTCGCCCCGCCCGTCTCGCTGGTCACCGGTCAAAGCTACCCGCTGCCCAACGTCTCGATGCTCGTGAGCGTGAGCGCGCGCGAGGCGGTGCAGGTCGAGTTCAAACGGGCCCGCTACGCCGCGACCGGCGCCAACGTCACCGGCCCCGGCACCCTCGCCCTCGATTTCAGCGCGCAACGCTGAGCCCACTCGCCTTCGCCCCGGCGAACGCCCGCGATCGCCCATGCCCCCCGCGCCCGACCTCGCCGCCGTCCAGGCCTACCTGCTCGACCTCCAGGACCGCATCTGCGCCGGCCTCGCCGCCGAGGACGGCCAAGCCGCCTTCGCCACCGACGAGTGGACCCGCGAAAAACCCGCCGCCTCCGCCGGCCCCGCCCTCGGCGGCGGCGGCCGCACCCGCATCCTGACCGACGGCGCGGTGTTCGAGAAGGCCGGGGTCGCCTTTTCCCACGTGACCGGCGCCGCCCTGCCGCCCAGCGCCACCGCCCACCGCCCCGAACTCGCCGGCCGCCCCTGGGTCGCCCTCGGCGTCTCCCTCGTCATCCACCCGCGCAACCCCCGCGTGCCCACCAGCCACGCCAACGTGCGCTTCTTCGCCACCACCGGTCCCGCCGGGCCCACCCCGCCGGTGGCCTCTGCCATTGGTCATTCGTCATTGGTCATTGGTCATTCCAGCGCCGCCGCGGCGCCGCCGCCGGTCTGGTGGTTCGGCGGCGGCTTCGATCTCACGCCCTACTACGGCTACGAGGAGGACTGCGTGCACTGGCACCGCACCGCCCGCGCCGCCCTCGCACCCTTCGGCGAGGAGCTTTACCCGCGCTTCAAACAAACCTGCGACGACTACTTTTTCCTAAAACACCGGGGCGAGCCCCGCGGCGTCGGCGGGGTGTTTTTCGACGACTTCTCCGCCCTCGGCTTCGAGCGCTCCTTCGCCCTGCTGCGCGCCGTCGGGGACGCCTACCTGCCCGCCTACCGACCCATCGTCGCCCGACGCAAAAACACCGCCACCACCGCGGCCGAGCGCGACTGGCAGCTGTATCGACGCGGGCGTTACGTGGAGTTCAACCTGGTGCAGGATCGCGGCACGCTTTTCGGCCTGCAGAGCGGGGGCCGCACCGAGAGCATCCTCATGAGCCTGCCCCCGCTGGTCCGCTGGGACTACGCCCGGGTCCCCGCCCCCGGCACCGAGGAACACCGCCTGCACACCGATTTCCTCCGCCCCCGCGACTGGGCGTCCGAACCGTGAATCGCCGCGCCATGAGCTTTTTCATTCGTCATCGGTCATTGGTCATTGGTCATTTCGCGCGATGAAATCGCGTGATCGCCTCCTCGCCGCCCTCGCCTGCCGGCCGCTCGAACGCCCGCCCCTCTGGGTCATGCGCCAGGCCGGCCGCTACCTGCCCGAATACCGCGCGCTGAAGGCGAAGTCCTCCTTCCTGGAGATGGTCAAGACCCCCGAGCTCGCCACCGAGGTCACCCTTCAGCCCCTTAACCGTTTTCCCGGCCTCGACGCCGCCATCCTGTTCTCCGACATCCTCGTCATCCCCGAGGCCCTCGGCCAGCCCTATGCCTTCCGCGACACCGGGGGCATCCAGATGGCCTACCGCCTGGAAACCCGCGCGCAGATCGAGGCCCTCGCCCCGCCCGAGGCCGTGCCGGAACGCCTCGCCTACGTGGGCGACGCCCTGCGCCTGCTGAAAAAGGAGGTCGCCGCCACCGGCCACGCCCT
>CAMCHD010000377.1 GCA_945874545.1 Akkermansia muciniphila
AAATAAGACCCGCCCCCGCCGCCCCACTCCCGCCCCGTGCTCCTCCTCCTCGCCGTCTCCCTGCTCTGGGCCTTCTCGCCCGGCCTGATAAAACACTTTCTCGGCGACCTGCCGTCGCCCGCCGTCGCGACGGTGAGGCTGGGCCTGACTTTCCTGGTCTTCGCCCCCTTCCTGCGATCCGCGCGGCTGGCGCGCAGCACGGCCGTCTGGCTGGCCGCCATCGGAGCGCTGCAATTCGGCGTGATGTATCTGCTCTACCTCCAAGCCTTCCGTTTCCTCCAGGGCCACGAGGTGTTTTTGTTCACCATTCTGACGCCGCTCTACGTCGTGCTGCTGGACGGGGCCCTGAACAACCGTCTCCGCCCGCGCCACGGCCTGGCCGCCCTGCTCTCCGTGGTCGGAGCCGGCCTGGTGGTGCCACGCGGCGTCGGCACGGCCGACGTGATGATGGGCTTCCTGCTCGTGCAGGGCGCGAACCTGTGTTTCGCCGCCGGCCAGATCGCCTATCACCGCACCCGCCCCGCCCTGGCCCACCTGCCCGACCACGCCCTCTTCGCCTGGCTCGCCCTGGGCGGTTTCGCCGCCACCGCGGTCGTCGCCGGCCCGCTGGTGCGCTGGTCGACCTTCGCGCCCACCGGCGAGCAATGGCTGGTTCTCGCGTTCCTCGGCCTGGTCGCGAGCGGCGGCGGATTTTTCCTCTGGAACCGCGCCCTGCCCAAGGTCAACCCGGGCACGCTCGCGGCCTTGAACAACGCCAAGATCCCCCTCGGGGTCGCGCTGGCGCTGCTGGTGTTTGGTGAATCGGCCGACCTGCCGCGCCTTGGCGCGAGCCTGGTGCTGCTGGCCGCCGCCGTGTGGCTGGCCGAGTCCGCCGGAGCGGCGTCCCCTCCGGCCCCGCGCAGGGAGAACAAGGAACCTTAGGCGACCGTCGGCCCGGCTTTGCGAGCACCACCGGATTTTGTCGCGGCCTGCAGCGAAACCAGGGCCGCCGCCACCCGCCCGGCCTGTTGCTTCAACATCTGGGCCGAGGAGGCGAGCTCCTCGGAACGCGCCCCGCCGGCGAGCGCGGCCTGGTCGAGCTCGTCCATGGCCCGGCCGATTTCATCGAGGCCCGAGGTCTGGCCGTCGACGTTTTCACCCACCCCCCGCACCACGCCGTCGAGTTCGGTGAAGACCCCGCCGAGGCGCGCGAGCCGCTCGGCCACGCGCACGCCGGTCTCCTCGCTTTTCGCCACGCCGGTGGTGACCTGCGTGATCAGCGATCCGGTCTCGCGCGCCGCCTCCGCCGCCCGCGCCGCCAGCGCGCGCACCTCCTCCGCCACCACCGCGAAACTCGCCCCGGCCGCGCCCGCCCGCGCCGCCTCGATGGCGGCGTTGAGCGCGAGGATGTTGGTCTGGAAGGCGATCTCCTCGATCGCCCGCACGATGCCGCCGACCGAGGCGCCCGCTTCCCGCGCGGCCTGCATGGAGGCCGTCATGGCCTGCCCCTCCTCGGTGAGTTGCGCGATTTCCACCTGCATCCGGGGCAACTCCCCGCCGCGCACCGCGCCGAGCCGCGCCGAGCTGTCCTTCAGCCCCGTCATCAAACCACGCAGGGTCTCCGCGCTGCGCTGGGTCAGCCCCGCCTGTTTGTTGACCTCTTCCGCCATCGTGCCGCTCGCCGCCGCGAATTCGTCCGCCGTCGCCTTCAACTCGCCGCTGGTTTCCCCCAGCTCCTCCACCGCCGCGCCCGCGCCGACGACGTAGGCGTTGATCAGGCGCGCGATGATCGCGCCCGGCACCGCCGCGAGAATCACGAAGACGGCATGCAACAACACCACCCAGAAGGACGCGTCGTAGTTAAACAAACTCGCGGGCAGGTAAAAATAGAACGCGACGTGATGCACCGCGATCGCCGCCGCCGCCGCCAGCACGACGAGGAAACGCCCGAAGACCGCGAGCAGAGGGAGGAGCACAAAGACGTGGAAGTGCATCTCGATCATGCCGCCGCCGAGGTGGATCAGGCCCGCGCTCAACACCATGCCACCCACGCCGGTGATGACCGCCGAGAGCCCGCTGCCCGGCTTGAAGCGGTGCGCCAGCACCGGCCCGGCCGCCCCGAGGAGGGCGAGCGCCGCCGCCTCGCGCAGATCGCCGCCCCGGAAATGGGCGACCGCCAAAAAGACCGGCAAATGGGCCCAGTAGGCGGCCAGAAACCAGAAGTTGACCCTCGATACATGTTTTTCCGCGTGAGTTTTCATAAAAAGATTCCCGCCCCGAATTCCCGGCCGCGACCACCCGGCGCCGCGTAACAACCGACCGGCACGACCGGCGGAAGTCCCCGCCCCCGCCCGAGCTCGGCCAAGGCCCGTAAATCCCAGATCGCGACCGGTCCCGGACCGGTCGCCGCGAGTTGAAACCGCCCGGACCAGATCGGCGCGCCATCGGCCGCCATGACCTCGAGACGCGCCGGCCTCAAGTCCGCGCTCCCGTCCAGCCTCACCCGCCAGCCCAGGTCCACCAGGCGCCGGCTGGCCGCCGTCTCGGTCGCCACCCAGACCTCCTCCACTACCCCGGGGATGCGTCCGCGCCGGGCCAGATGATCCAGGACCACGGCCGCCGTCCGCGCGTCCGTCCCCACCCGGTGATACACCCGCCAGCCGGCGCAGTTTTCCGCCGCCAGCCGCCGCCATTCCGCGTCATCTGCCCCGGTCATACCCGCGCCATGCGCCCGGCCCAGACCGACCAGGGTCCCGACCGCCAGCACGCCCCAGAGCGCCAAAAACGCCCCGCCCGCGAGTCGTCGCCCCGCCCGGCACAAAGACGACGGGGCGGCCGATGGGCGCTGGGGTTGGTTCACCATGGTATCCCTTTCGGTCGTTCCCGCGCCTTCTTGAGCCCATCCGAAGTTCTAATTCACCGCGCCTCCCGCCTTCCCATTCCGTTCTCCTTCTCGTTCTCGCCCTCGCTCTCGTTCGCGTTCTCGTCTTCGTTCTCGTTCTCGTTCTCGTTCGCGTTCGCGTTCGCGCCTCCGGCGCTCCTCTCCCGCCGCTGCCCGTCCCCGCCACCCACCGCCCCACGAGTGCGACACCCGCGCGACGGACGCGAAAACTTTGGGTTAAATCCCGTCAGCGCCGCCGCTACCGTTTCGCATGAATTCCCTTCACGCGACGCGTTAGCGTTTGCCGAGAGCAAAAAACTCGCGGCTAACATCGACGCCAAAATTTTCCCGCCATGGCCATTCACGCCG
>CAMCHD010000378.1 GCA_945874545.1 Akkermansia muciniphila
GGCGGCCGGCGCGCCCCCCGCGCGGGCGACCACCCGGGTGGCGAAGCCGGCCGGCGCGGCGAGCCCGGCCTCGTCCGCGAGGCGGACGGGGGCGCGGCGGGCGGCGGCGGCAAGGCGCGACCAAGGCGTGGCGGGACGGGGATTCATGAGCGTTCCTTTCTACTGAGTTGTTGAAAAAGTTTTTGCAATTTCCGCCGCGCGCGAAAGGCGCGGACCTTGATCAGGGTGGTGTTCCAGCCGGTGATCTCGCGGATCTCCACGAGGGTCTTTTGCTCGAGGTCGAGCAGTTGCAGCACGAGGCGGTCCGGAGGGGAGAGTTGATCGAGAAGCTTGTGCACCAGTTCGTGGGCCGCGAGGGCGTCGCCGGTATCGGCCGCGTCATCGCGGGTGAGCACCGCGTCGAGCAGGTCGGCCTCGCCTTCCGAAAGGTCGGCCCAGCGCAGTTCCGGCCGTCGCCGCTGGGCGCGAAGGGCGTCGATGCAGGTCGTCACCGCGATCCGCGACACCCAGTGGGCGAGCGGCACCTGGCCTTGGTATTGGTCGAGTCGGGAGAACATTTTCAGGAAGATGTCCTGGGCCAAATCCTCCTCGCCGCCCCGGCGAGGCAGCCGGGCGCGCACGATGCGGATGACCTGCGGATAGAGGTGCTCCACCAGTTGACGCGCGGCCGGCTGGTCGCCGGCGCGCACCCGCGCCAGCCAGCCGTCGACGTCGGGCGGCGGTTCGTCGTCGGCGTCAGGGGGCGGGGCCATGGAGCGATTGAGGGGAGTGCATGCACGAAACTCAAGACGCGCGGGTGCCGCCGCGGTTACGGCGCCCGGCCAACGCCTTGACTCGCCGCCGGGGCGGGCGTTTGGTCGGCGTCGGATGCAACGCATCGCCCAGGCCCTTCGACTTATCTAGACGCACGATCCGCGAGACCGCGCGAGCGGTGGATTGTGCGTCCCGTTCCCGCCTGCCTTCCCCGCCCCCGGACCGCTCCGGGCTCGCGCGCCTCCCCCGCAACTTCATCCTTACGATCCGTCAACGCCTTCGCCTCCCTTCAATTTTTAGTCCATGTCCTTCTCCCCCATCGGCAAATACACGCCTTTCCCCCCGGTCGCCCTGCCCGACCGCCAATGGCCCGACCGCGTCCACACCCGCGCGCCCGTGTGGTGCTCGGTCGACCTGCGCGACGGCAACCAGGCGCTCGCCCAGCCCATGAGCGTGGACGAAAAACTCGAATTCTTCGCGCTGCTGGTCGCGGTCGGCTTTAAACAGATCGAGGTCGGCTTTCCCTCCGCCTCGCAGATCGAGTTCGATTTTTGCCGCCGCCTGATCGAGGAAAACCGGGTCCCGGACGACGTCTCGCTCCAAGTCCTCTGCCAGTGCCGCGAGGACCTGATCGTGCGCTCGCTCGAGGCCCTGCGCGGGGCGAGGAACATCATCTTCCACCTCTACAACTCCACCTCGCCCAAGCAGCGCGAATACGTCTTCGGGGCCACCCGCGAGGACATCAAGGCCATCGCGGTGCGCGGCGTCTCGTGGCTCAAACAACACATGGGGCCGGTGGTCGCGGAAGGGGCGCGTTTCCGCCTGGAGTATTCGCCCGAGAGCTTCACCAGCACCGAGCTGGATTTCGCCCTGGAGATCTGCGAGGCGGTGACCGACGTCTGGCAGCCGACGGCGGACAACAAAATCATCCTCAACCTCCCCGCCACGGTCGAATACGCGACGCCCAACGTGCACGCCGACCAGATCGAGTGGATGTGCCGACACCTCACCCGCCGCGCCCTCACCGAGGTCTCGCTCCACACCCACAACGACCGCGGCACCGGCGTGGCCGCGACCGAACTGGCCCTGCTCGCGGGCGCCGATCGCGTCGAAGGCACCCTCTTCGGCAACGGCGAGCGCACCGGCAACCTGGATCTCGTGAATCTCGCCCTGAATCTGCACACCCACGGCATCGAGACCGGCCTGGATTTTTCCAACCTGATGCACATCCGCGAGGTCTACGAGCGCTGCACCCGCCTGGAGGTGCCGCCCCGCCAGCCCTACGCCGGCGACCTCGTCTTCACCGCCTTCAGCGGCTCGCACCAGGACGCGATCAAAAAATCCTGGCCGCACCAAAAACCGGGCCGCCCCTGGGATGTGATCTACATCCCGATCGACCCCGCCGACCTCGGCCGCACCTACAAGGCCATCATCCGCATCAACTCGCAGTCGGGCAAAGGCGGCGTCGCCTACGTGCTCGAAACCGAGTTCGGTTACCAGCTGCCCAAACTCATGCACAAGGAGATCGGCAAGGTCGTGAACGATCTCGCCGACCGCGAGGGCCGGGAACTCGCCCCGGCCGAGATCCTCGCCGCCTTCCGAAGCGAATACCTCGAACAAACCGCCGCGCCCGTCGCCCTGCGCGCCTTCCGCACCACCGAACGCGGCGAACACGTGTCCTGCGAGGCCTCCCTGACCGTGCGGGGCGAGGCGGTGGCCCTGACCGGCCAGGGCAACGGGCCGATCGACGCCTTCATGCGCGGCCTCGCCGCCACCGGCCGCCTGCCCGCCTGCGACGTGCAAAGCTACAACGAACACTCGCTCGGCGGCGGGGCCGAGGCCCGCGCGGTCAGCTACATCCAGCTCAAGTTCGGCGACGGCCGCGGTTTGTTCGGCGCCGGGGTGGACACGAGCATCGAGGTCGCCTCCATCCGCGCCATCATCAGCGCCCTGAACCGCGCGCTGGCCTGAGCCGGGAAACGCGAAGCGGCCGCGCCTCCCCGTGGATCAGCGGTCGCTTCGCCCCGCCGCCTCGGCGCGGCGCATCGGCATGGCGTCGATCAAGGCGAAGAGATCGGCCGCGGAGACCGGCGCGGCCGTATCCAGTTTCTCCCCACCGTCCTTGCCGATCAGACGCACCCGAAAGGCGGGCGCGCCCACGCGGGTGACGACCCGCATGTCCCGCTCGATCAAACCCGCCCAGGCCGACACCAGGGCCGCCGCCTGGATCCGGAACAGGTCGGCTTCGGTGTCCGGGGTGTCGATGATCAAAACCCGCTGCCGGCCGGCGCTGTCCCGAAGCCCGGACACGGTCGATGACTCCGCGGACGCCCGCGCCGGAAACGGAACCAACGGCAGGGCCGCCACCGCCAACACAAGACAACGTCTCGATAAACGCATGGAGCAGCGTGCATCTCCCGCGAAACCGGGCAATCCCGGGCCGGGCTTTTTCCCGCCCACCGGTGCGATGGTCACG
>CAMCHD010000379.1 GCA_945874545.1 Akkermansia muciniphila
TTCGCCGCCGAGCCGCTGACCTTCTCGGGCAACGCCTTCCTCACCGTCTACGGCCAGGAGAACAAAGCCTTCGTGAATCAACTCACCGGCCCCGTCACGGTGTCCGAGGGCGCGGTGCTCGGCCTCTCCTCCGCCCGCAACTCCTCCGGGTCCTCCAGCCCCTCGCTGGAACTGACCGGCCCGGGGGTCTCCACCAGCGCCGGTAGCACCCTGTCGTTTGGGCTTCGCCCATCTACCTATCCCGCCGGGCTGCTTGAGAACGATCAAATCGTGACCATCACCGGACCCGTCAGCGGTCCCGCAGATGTCCTCACCCAAGGCACGGCCCTGTCGCTCTACACCCTGGACGCCCCGGCCTACGCGGGTGACACCACCGTGCTCGGCGGCACGCTCAAACTAGGCGCGGCCAACGCCGAAAATGATGCGTCGACCGTGACCATCTCCGGCACCGACTCGAAGATCGAACTCGCCTACGCGGGAACGGATACGGTGGCGCGCCTCTTCATCGGCAGCACGCAGATGAACGCCGGCACCTACGGCGCCACCGGCTCCGGCGCCACCAACATCGACGACGCCCGCTTCCTCGGCACCGGCACCCTCACCGTCACGACCGGCCCCGTGGTCGCCACGCCTTACGAGACCTGGGCCGCCGGGTTCGCTCTTTCCGGTGATGACGCGCTGGCGGCGTCGGACCCGGATGCGGACGGATTGGCCAACATCCTCGAATACGCCACCGGCACCTCGCCCGTGGCCTTCGGCGGCACTCCCGGTTTCAGCGTGGCCCGCGACGGGGATTTCCTCACCCTCACCTACACGCGCGTGGCCGATCCGTCCCTCACCTACACGGTCGAGGGCTCGAGCGATCTCACCGGAGCCTGGTCGCCTGTGTCGGCCGCCGGCAACCCGAGCACCGGCGCCGAGAATGTCGCCGGTGGCGTCACGATCACCGACACCCTCTCGTTCAACGGTCGCAAACGCTTCCTGCGCCTCAAGGTGACCTACTGATCAGGACGCCAGAACACCTGAATCCTCCAGAGGCTCAAAAGGCCGGATCCTCGCGGATCCGGCCTTATTGGTTCCTTGGGCCGCCCGCCGTCCGGCGGGCGCTCCTCCCAAGCACCAGACGGGAGGCCGACGGGTTTCGGTTCTCCCGCCCGGGGCGCGCCCCCCGCCGGCCCGGGGCCAAGGCCCGCGTCACTTGGCGCAGGCCTTGAGCTGGATATCGACGGCCAGGATATGGGACTTGATCCAATCGGCCGCCACGGCGTGCAAGTTTCGCAAAAGCTCGGGCTTGGCGCCCTCGGCTTGATACTTGACCTTGAATTTGGCGAATAAATCGAGAAACGCGGCGTGGGCCTGTTTGTTTTTATCATGGGCCGGGCAGCGGGCCTTCAACATACAACCCTCCTCGAATTTGAAGTGGGTCGCCACGTAAGAGCCGAGGAAGGACAACAACTCGTCGCAAACCGCGCGGGAGGGCGCGGGCTCGGCGAGTAGCTTTTCCAGCAAGTTTATCTTATCGATCAACATACGATGTTGCGTATCAATCAGCGCGGAGCCGGTGGCGAATTGTTCGGTCCAGACAAGCATGGCGGGGGAGGGTTGAGGATTATCTGCGGGTTCATGCGGGCGGGGTCACGGAACCGGACCACCGCCCTTTTCCCCGGACTCATCGGCACAAATGAGGATCGGGCGAAGCCCTGCTGTATAAAAAATTCGACCGGTTCGCCCGCACCCGGCGGGGACGATATTTTCCCGGCTCGACCTGTCCAAACCCTCACTACAAGCCCCGACCGCGCGGATTTTGCACAATCACCGCCGCGACCCGCCCCGCCAGGGCCGTCCGGCCCGCTCCGTTTTTTTCGTGTTTGCCTCCGGCGCGGCTCCGGCGGGTGTCCAATTTGATACAAGCCGGCTGTATTAAATCGCATTATAATCAATCCGGTTGGCCGGCCGCGCATTCAGAACGACCGGGGCCGGACGATATGCGGCGGAGCCCCTCAACGCATGCCTCACGATCCCTCACCACCCGGCCCGCATGCCCGCGAAACGGCGTCCGCGCCGCACCCTTGGCCTTGAAGCGATGAAGTTCTCCTCCCGCCTCGCCCTCGGTCTCTTTTTGCTCACCGCCCTAGCCGCGCTGCCGGCCGTGGTGGTGATCGTCGACGCGCCGCGCACAAACCTGTTGCGGGTCGGATTGAGCCTGGGCGCCGGCACCGCCGCGCTGCTCGGAGTCGGCCTGCTTGTCTACACCACACGGACCCTGAGGACGCGGTTGCGCGCCCTGGCGGAGGCGGTCGCGCAGGTGGGCACGCTCAGCCGGAGTTTGCTCGCGACCCACGCCACGACCCTGGAACGAGAAAACTCCCAACTCGCGTCGATCGATTCGGCCGAAGGCGCGGTCGTCGGTCTCCAGGAACACCTGCGACATCACATCGCCCAAACCGCCTTGGCCAACGGTCTCACCGCCCTCGCCCACTCCGCCGCGGATCGCGGCGTGAACGACATGCAGGCGATCGGCGAGGCCGTGAGCACGCTCTCGGCCGGCAGCGATGAGATCGCCAAGATCCTCAAGACCATAGACACCATCGCGTTCCAAACCAACATCCTCGCCATAAACGCGGCGGTGGAGGCGGCCCGGGTCGGCGGGGCGGGGGCCGGTTTTGCGGTGGTGGCGGAGGCGGTGCGCAGCCTCGCGCAAAACACCGCCGCGGCTTCCCGCGAATCGTCGTCGAAAATCGAGGATACGATCAGCTGGATCGGCCAGTGCGAGTTGCTGAAGATGGAAGTGTCGTCGTCCCTCGCCGCGATCGTGACCAAGGCCGACGAACTCACCGCGCTGGTCGCGAAAATCAACGCCGCCGCCGTCACCCAGACCGCGGATCTCGAGCAGTTCGTGGCCACGATCCACCGCCTGGCCCGGTCGGGTCGGGAGGGCGCGGCGATCACCGCGGCATCCGCCGCCCACGGCGCGGAACTGCAGAGGCTGACCCAGTCCTTGCAGCACGCGGCCACCACGTTGCTGGCCGATCTCGGGGAAAAACCGGCCTAGGCCGCGCCGAAGCGGAGGTTAAACCCGAAACCCGACTTTGATCATCGCGATCTGCCATAATCTGCCGGGCATCTGCGTGTTCGCTCACCGCCTCGACGCACTATCCAGTGCGCCTCGGGGTTCCCTCACACGCATCTGCTCCATCAGCTTACGCCATATCATCGACTCCAAA
>CAMCHD010000380.1 GCA_945874545.1 Akkermansia muciniphila
TATTTGGCCGAATCCCCGGTCAAACTGACCGTGACCCTCCACCGGACGTCGTCGACGACCGAGACCAGCCCGGACGCCGACGGCCTGGTGGTCCAGGAAACCCGGATCGAGACCCAAGCGCTGCTGACCGAGGCCGACGTGCTCGCGGAAATGGTCGCCCGCGAACTCATTCCCACGGCGGAGGGCCACGCCCTGGTTGCCGTCTGGGCTGCCTGGCCAGACGCCGATCCGTTCCAAGGCAGCAGTTTCCGATTCTTTGTGCGAAATCTCGGGGCAAAGCGCAACGCCATCGTCAAAGTCCCCGTCGACGTGCTGGCCCTGACGCCACAGGACTGGTTGCAAAACCGCGACCTGCGCCGTCTGCGCGGTGGCAACATCTCCGGCACCGCCCGTTACGAATCCTACTCCAAATTCGAGTTCTCCGTCGGCGCCCACACCGCCGACCTGCTCGGCCGCGACACCGGGAGCGGCCTTTATCGTTCCCCGGCCAGATACGTCCGCAACCAATACCTCCCCGTCCCCTCCGAGATGACGATGAGCGGCTCGGCCGAGGGCGGCTTGATGGAAGCACGACTGGCCTTCGGTCCGGCCCGTTTTGTGCGACGTGAAAGCTTCCCGCAACGTGCGCTTCCGCCTGATACCGGCTCGGGAGGATGGCTGGGGTCTTTCTCCGGTTCGGTAAGTTTAGACTTCTCGGCTAGTTGGTCCGTGTGGGTCCCGACGCCTCCGCCGCCGACCATCGAGTATTTCTGCCCGGTGAGCGCGACCCTCGTCCTCCGTCACCAGGAGCGAGGACCTTTCGCCTCGGCTACGCGCGACCGCACCCGGATTCTCTCTTCGTCCCGCACCGAGAACGACTTGCTCGCCGGTGCGCTCGCCGAACACGGTGTCACCGATCCGAGCGGGTGGCGCCTGTTTCTCCACGAATACGGCGACGAATACACCTCCTTCGCGAACCTGCGCCTGATCGCCGCTCACTCCGACGGTCGCGTGCGGGAGCTCTCCACCACCCCGGGGCTAATCGCCGATTACAGCGGAGCCGAGCAGAGTCGCCGGACCTTTTTGAACAGTGCGTTACAAACCGCCCAAGTGCGCCGACTGAGTCACCTCAGCCATGACCGAGACTGGCAAGTTCCCGGCGGCACCTTGACCTTGTTGCTCAACGGGCGCGCGGAAATCGAATCCTCTTTCGACATCGTGGCCGAATTGCCGGGGGTGCGTTACCACCGCCCCGATGCCGCCACCTTCACTCTCTACGGCTCCTACGAGCTCGCGGGGAAAAATGGATTGGCCGATGTGGTTTTCACGGTTTCCCCTCCGCTTGCCCAATCGGAACTTCCACCCGCTTGGCTCAATCGGATCCCCCGCGACAAGTCTTACGGTTACTGGGCGCCTTACTGGGATTTCCCGATTTTCGAAATCAGCCTCAATGAGGACGAAGTGGTTCAGGGCTCCTGGCGCCGGTCCGTGAGGGAATAAACCAGCGCCCCCGGACTTTTTTCGTGCCTAGCCGGCCCTGCCGGGCATGAGTGGGTCCTTTCACCCTCATGTCCGCCATCGCCCCCACCACCATCGCCATCGGCTCCGACCACGCCGGCTTCCGCTACAAGGAGGCCATCAAGGCCGCCCTCCTCGCCGACGGCCACACCGTGAAGGATTTCGGCACCTACTCCGACGCCTCCTGCGATTACCCCGACTGGATCCGCCCCACCGCCGAGGCCGTCGCCCGCGGCGAGTTCCGCTACGGGATCGTGCTCGGCGGCTCGGGCAACGGCGAGGCCATCGTCGCCAACAAGGTGAAGGGCGTCCGCTGCGGCCTCTGCTGGAACGAACAGGTCGCGATCTGGAACCGCTCCCACAACGACGCCAATGTGCTCTCGCTCGGCGAACGCACCGTCACGGTCGAGGAGGCGCTGCACATCGTCCGCACCTGGCTCGCCACGCCCTTCGAAGGCGGCCGCCACCTGCCCCGCGTCCAAAAAATCGAAGCGCTCTGAGGCCACCCCGCGCGGCCCGCGTTCGGCGCCCTTTCCGTCAGGTGAACGAAATTCCGCTTGCCGCTCCGCCCACCCGAAACCTACCTTGACCCTCTCGCAGATGTCGGCGGGGTGTAGCTTAGCCTGGTAGAGCGCTACGTTCGGGTCGTAGAGGCCGTGAGTTCGAATCTCACCACCCCGACCATCTGTGATCGACGGCCCGGGACTTCCGCCGGCCGGCCGCGCCCCGCGACTTGCCTCGCCGCGCAAACCGGGTCATTCGCCCACTCTCCCACCGCCCACCGCCACCCGACCGGATGACTCCCGCCGCCACCAAACGAACCATCGACATGCAGGTCCTCGCCGACTGGATCGAGCCGGACGCCCGCGTGCTCGACCTCGGCTGCGGCCGCGGCGTCCTCCTCGAATTCCTCGCCCAGACCCGCCGCGCCCGCGCCTTCGGGGTGGATCTCGATTTCGCCAAGATCACCGCCTGTGTCCGCCGCGGCCTCTCCGCCTACCAGGGCGACATGCTCGGCTACATGCGCGCCCTGCCCGACGGCCATTTCGACCACATCGTCTGCTCCCGCACCCTGGAGGAGGTTCCCGACCCCGCCGCCGTCATCGCCGAGGCCCTCCGCGTCGGCCGCGCCGTGACCGTCGGTTTCGCCAACCACGGCTACTGGAAAAACCGCTACGCCACCCTGCTGCTCGGCCGCAAACCGGTGAATCCCGTCTACCCCGCGCCGTGGCAACGCAGCCGCCCGGCCAACCCCGCCACCATCGCCGACTTCGAGGCCTTCGCCTCCGAGGCCGGCTACCGCGTGGCCCGACGCGCCCACCTGCGCGGCGATTGGAAAAACCCCTGCCCCTTCGCGCCCAATCTCCTCGCCGGCTACGCGCTCTACCAGCTCACGCGCTGACCACCGCGACCGGCGCGCCAGACGCCGCGTCCACCGGCGGCTCGACCCATCTACCGTGCTCCTTGATGAGCGCCACCAGCCGGTCATCCGCCTCCGCCTGCGGCAGGTTGTATTGCACGCACTGCTTGCCGACGTAGAGGTTGATCTTGCCCGGCGCCCCGCCGACATAGCCGAAGTCCGCGTCCGCCATCTCTCCCGGCCCGTTCACTATGCAACCCATGATGGCCAGCTTCACGCCCTTCAAGTGCCCCGTCCGCGCCCGGATGCGTTGCGTCGTGGTCTGCAGATCAAACAAGGTCCGCCCGCAGCTCGGGCA
>CAMCHD010000381.1 GCA_945874545.1 Akkermansia muciniphila
GGAGACCCCAACAAAGCGGGCCTGCCCTCCATCGAGGTCGACAACACCTACCGCGAAGGCCTCCAACACAAGATCAACGCCGACCTCCTCCTGGTCGAGAACCTGGCGATCAACAACAACAGCTACTCGACCCTGTGCATCAACGGCACCGTCGAGACCTCCAGCACCCTCTTCCCCTCCGGCACCACCATCACGGTGGACGGCTTCGGCGCGGTAAACTTCAACGGCGACATCTCCGGCCCCGGCGACCTGATCAAAAACGGCGTCGGTATCGCCACGATCAACAACGACAACTCGAACGACCCGGACGGCGCCGGTTCCCGCACAGCTTGGTCCGGAGACGTGACGGTAAACAACGGCCAACTCGTGATCACCGCTACCGGCGCCCTCGGCACCTCCGCCGGCACCACCACGGTGAACAGCGGCGGCTCCCTCACGCTGCGCAATGGTGTCAACTACACCGCCACCGAGACCATCACCCTCAACGGCAAGGGCGTCTACGAGGCCGCCTCGGGCGGCTTTGGCGCGCTCTACAACGACGGCGGCGACAACACCCTCGGGACCAATGTCTCCGTCCGCCTCGGCACCGGCGCCGCCATCGGCTCCCGCGACGGCAACCTGACGATCGCCGGGGTGGTGAGCGGCGTCGCGGCCGGCGCCACCCTGACCAAAGTAGGCCAGGGCACCGTCACCCTCTCAGGCGCCAACACCTACACCGGTGCGACCATCATCCAAGCCGGCGAACTCCGGGTCACCGCCACCAACGCCATCCCCGCCGCGTCGAATCTCCAGCTCGCCGGCGGTGTATTGGAACTCGGCGTCGCCGACTACACCGCCGCCCTCGGCGTGAACGGCGGCCAGGTGCGCTTCACCGGCGACGGCGGCTTTTCAGCCTTCGGGGCCGCTCGCACCGTCAATATCGGCGGCGGCACCGCCCTCACCTGGGCCTCCACCGCAAACTTCCTCGGCAACAACCAGGCCCTGCTCCTTTCCTCGGACGTTTCGAATAACACCCTCACGTTCCAAAACGCCATCGACCTGAACGGCGGCCAACGCGAGTTCCGCGTCGCCAACGGCTCCGCCACCGTCGACGCCGTTCTCTCCGGCAACCTCACCGACACCGGCGTCGGCGGCCTCGTGAAGACCGGCTCCGGCACCCTGGACCTCACCGGAAGCAACGACTACACCGGCGCCACCGAGATCCGGGACGGCGCCCTCCGCGGCAACGTTTCCACCGGCTCCAACCTGCAGCTCAACGGCGGCGTCCGCGAACTGAACGCCGCCTCCACCACGCTCGCCCTCGGCATCGGCGCAGGCCAGGTCCGCTGGACCGGCTCGGGCGGCTTCTCCGCCCACACCACAGATTCCACCGTCACCCTCGACGTCGTCGGAAACGCCAACGACAGCCTGACCTGGGGCACGACGCCGTCCTTCCTCGCCGCCGGCAGCACCCTTCGCCTCGGCTCGGTCAGCGCCGACAAAACGCTCACCCTCGCCAACAACCTCAACCTCGGCACGACCGGCACCCGCACCATCCAGACCGTGGCCGGCACCGCTGCCGTGGCCAACGGTGCCCTGTCCGGTGTCGTCTCCGGCTCCGCCGGCCTCGCCGTCACCGGCAACGGCCGCCTCGACCTCACCGCCGACAACATCCACACCGGCGCCGTTACCATCACCGGCGCCGAAGTGCGCCTTTCGGGCACCATGGCGACCGTCTCCGACAACGGCGGCACTTCGGGTTTCAACGTGCGCCAAGGCGGAAAACTCTATCTGGATGGATCCTCCACCGCAGCAAACCGCATTGGCGACTCGACCGATATCACTTTGAACGGCGGCCGCTTGGATTTCGTAGGGTCGGTCACCGGCACCTCCTCTACCGAAACCGTCGGCGTCCTGCTGGTGACCGGAGGTGAAAACCAAATCAACGTCCAGCGTTCCGGAACCAACGCAACGGTTCTTGCTTTTGATTCACTATCCCGGGCCGCTGGATCGACCATCGAGTTTACGAACGATTCCGGAGCCGGCACCCTCGGCGACGCAGGCAACAACCCTCGCGTCACCTTCACCACCTCGCCGACGCTTGAACAAAACATTCTGCCCTACGCCGTGTTCAACGACGGTGCCACCCCCTCGCGTTTCGCCACGATCAGCGGAGGTGTATTGACCGGCATCAGCGGCACAAACACCGCCGAAACCGCCTGGACCGCTGCCATCATCGCTAATCCCAACGGAGACATCACCCTGACCAACAACCGCACCGTGGGGGCCATCCGCCTCTCCAACGGCGACGATGTCACCGGCGCATCCCGCACGCTTACCCTCGAGACGGGAGCGATTTTCAAAAACGGCGGCACCGCCAGCAATATCTCCGTCGCCAACCTTCAAGTCGGAGGCACCGGCAATCGGGAACTGATTACCCACGTCTACAACACGGGCGGACTGAATATCTCCTCGGTAATCCAGAATAACTCGAACACCACCGGTCTAACTAAATCAGGTTCCGGCACCCTCACGCTCTCCGGAACCACCGCCAACACCTACACCGGCGTCACCACCGTAAACGACGGCACCCTCGTATTGGGTAAATCCGACGGCGTCATCGCCGTAGCCGGCAACATCAAGGTCGGCGACGGTCGGGGCATCGACACGCTTCGCCTCGGCGGCGATGAAGCCAGCACCAACACCGGCAACGAACAGATCGCCAACACCGCCACCGTGACGCTCCAGGGCGGCGAAGTCGGCAACAGCGCCAACGTCGCTCGCTTCGAACTCAACGGCGAAACTCAGACCGACTCCGCCGGCCGTTCCCGGGTCGAGACCTTCGGCACGCTCGCGATCAACGGCAATTCGGTCCTCGATTTCGGCGGCGGCAACGTCTGCTCCCCGACCTTCCTCTACCTCGATGTGCTCGATGTCGCCAGCGACGCCCTGCTCACCATCACCAATTGGACCGAGTTCACCGACTTTTTCCTGGTGAAAAAGACCGGCCTCGACACCACCGACCTGCCCCGCGTCGTGTTCGACGGCCACACCGGCCCCGCGATCTGGACCAACTACGACGCCAACTACTACCAGATCACCGCGCCCATCCCCGAACCCGCCACCTACGGCGCGCTCGCCCTCGGCGGCCTGACCGCCTTCGCCGTCTACCGCCGCCGGCAAAAGCGCCTCGCCGCCT
>CAMCHD010000382.1 GCA_945874545.1 Akkermansia muciniphila
GCCGAGCGCGCGCGTTGATAGAGTCGCGCCGCCAACCGGGGCTCGCCGGCCTTCAGGGCGAGCCGCGCGTGCAACAACAACGCCCGCCCGGACGCGTTCTCCGGTGTGGTCAAACCCTCGACCACCACGAGCGCGGCGGAGTGTTTGCCCAGGTGGAAAAAAGCGTGCGCGAGGCCGAGCTTCGCGTCGGCATCGCCCGGCGCGAGAGCCAGGGCGCGTTTGAAGAGCGCCTCGGCCTCGGCGAAACCGCCGAGCCCGAGCACATGGTGGGCGACATGGACCAACAGGGGCGCGTTGTCCGGGCTGAGCCGGAGCGCCTCGCGTAGGGCGGCGGGAACGAGTTCCGAGGAGAGGGGGTCTTCGGCGGACATGGGCCCCCAGTAAACCGCGCCCGCTCCGGCCGAGTCGAGCGACAAGCGGCCCGCCCGACGCCGCCGCGCGTCCGAGGTTTCGTTTGCCCGCCGCGTCGGACCGGCGCTGACTGGCGCGCATGGAACTCGACCTGCGCGCCCTTCCCGCCCGCGACGCCTACAACTGGCTCTCCTCCCTCATCACCCCGCGCCCCATCGCGTGGGTCTCCACCATCGACGCCGACGGCCGGTCCAACCTCGCGCCGTTTTCGTTTTTCAACGGTGTGACCGCCTCTCCCCCCACCCTGCTCTTTGTCCCGGTCAACCTGCGCGACGGCTCGAAAAAGGACACCGTGCTCAACCTCGAAAGCGTGCCCGAATGCGTCGTGCACATCGTGCCCCGCGCCCTCGCGGACCAGATGAACGCCTGCGCCGCCCGCCTGCCGCACGGCGAGAGCGAGTTCGCCGCCTTCGGCATCGAGGCCACGCCGAGCCGGCTGGTGCGCCCCCCGCGCGTCGCCGCCGCGCCGGCCGCCTTCGAGTGCCGCGTCCGCCAGATCGTGCCGGTTGGCGACGGTCCGCTCGCCGCCCAGGTGGTGATCGCCGACATCCTCCACCTGCACGTGCGGGACGATGTTCTCGGCCCCGCCGGCGAGGTGGATCCCGCCCGGCTCGACGCCGTCGGCCGCCTCGGCGGCGAAGCCTACGCCACCACCCGCGACCGCTTCGAGTTGGAGCGCCCGGACCGCCGACGCTGAGCAGAAAGCGGAGGTCTCCGACCCCGCGCGCGGCAGGTCAACCCAGCGGCTTCGCCACCGGCGCGCCGAGTTCGACCATCCGCGCCTCGATGCGCAGGATATCGCCGGTCAACGCGTCCTGCCTTTTCACCTGGCGCTCAAGATGCGTTTCCAGCCGTTGCTTCGCCTCCACATCCACCGGCTCCCGATCCACGTTCAGCGAGATCACCCCGCGCAGGATCGTCAGCTCCTCCATCAGACGGCGGTGTTGGTGCTCGTAACCAGCGACCAGCACTTCGCGGATGGTTCGACCGTCGACGCGGGCCCGCACCGCCGCATCGATATCCGCCTGACTCCGCGCCTCCTCGCCGCTCATTTCGGCAAAACGCAGCTCCTGCAAGACCACCTCGAACTCCGCCTGCTCGGTCTTGGTGAACTCTTCGAGCACGCGCCCTCGCCACTGGAGCAAAGACAGGCCGGAGTTCGCGTTCACCCGGGCTTCCAAGAATGTCGCCGGCCGACCGCAACCCACCGGTCCGCCGCAGGCCAGGGCACCCGCCAAAAAGAAAGCGATCCATCTGGGTCGGGCCCTTGCCGAAAACGTCGGTTTTATAGATTCCACGGGTCGCGGTAAGACAGAGGTTGCGCCGTCCACGCCGCAAGCCCAGTCCCACCACGCCTCCCCCAAGCCGATCCCTCACCCTCGCATCGCTGATCGCCATGCCTCGCCCCGACCGCGCCGCCCCGCTGTTTTCCGATTTTAACCCCGCCACGCTGCGCGGCGCGCCCGGGCTTTTTCGCCTCGGTCAGACCGCGTCCAAGGTCTGGTGGCTGCTCACCCCCGAGGACGAGCCCGTGCTGCTCCGCGCCGTCGCCGGGGTGAACCGCCACGGCCGCGCCGGCCCGCCCCCCGTGCGGCGCAGCGCCTACGCCCGCACCGTCGAGAGCCTCTACGATCCCGCCTCGCCCGCCGCCTGGGTAAAAAGCACCTCCGCGCGCCTCCATGCCTGGGGGGTCGATACCCTCGGACCCTGGACCGACCCCGGCCTGATCGAAAGCGGCTTCTACCTCACCCTGACGGCGGATTTTGTGCGCGCCGCCGTGCCGACCTTGCACGGACCCGGGGTGCGACTCCCGGACGTGTTCGACCCGCGCTGGCCCGCCGCCGCCGAGGCCCACGCCGCCGCCATCGCCCCGCCCTGGCGCGGGCGTCGCGAGTTGGTGGGCTGGTTCACCGACGACGCCCTCGGTTGGGGCGAAACACCCGCGACTCCCGTGGCCCTTCTCCAAAGCTGCCTGAGCCTGGAGCCCGCCTACGCCGCCCACCACGCCGCCTGGGAATTCGTGCTCGCCGGGCTCGGCGGTTCGCTCGAGGGCCTGGCCCGCCGGTGGGAGACGACCCTCACGCACCGCGAACACCTCCGCCAACTCACCCGCGAGGACCGCACCCTCGCGCACCCCGCCTTCGCGGCCGACGCCCGCGCCTTTGCCCAGGAATTCGCCCGCCGCTACTTCTCCGCGACCGCCCGCGCCCTCCGCACGGCCGACCCCGGCCGGCTCATCCTCGGCTGTCGCTTTGTCGACCCGCCCCCGCCCGGCGTGCGGGAGGCCTGCGCCACCTCCGATCTCGATGCCGTCTCCTGGCGCCTGCGCGCCGGCAGCCCCTTTCGCACCCAGGCCGACGCCGCGGTCGGCGCCCTGCCGCAATGGATCACCGGCGGCGGTCTCGGCCACGCGGATTTCCGCCGCCTGCCGGTGCGCGACGGCACGGGCCCCAGCCGCCTCGAACGTTTGCTGCGCGCGAACCGCGAGGGCCTGGTCGCCGCGTGCCGCGACCCCCGCACCCTCGGCATAGAATGGGCCCACTGGGCGGACGGCGGCGACGACGCCCCGCCTTTCGGCGCCGGCCTGGTCCACGCCGACGACCACGAGGCCGTCGAGCACACCGAACTCCTCGCCCACCTCCACGCCCAGGCCCGCCGCTTGCATGGACAACCCGCAAGACGTCAGACGTCAGGAGCCAGAAGTCGGTAACCAGCCCGACCGCCCCCCAACCCTCTCCACCACCTTCCGATTTC
>CAMCHD010000383.1 GCA_945874545.1 Akkermansia muciniphila
TTCGGGGAAGCCCCGGGCGATCAGATCGGCGCGTCCCAGGCCCTCCTCGATGTAGCCGGTCAGCAGGGCGTCGAGCATATCGTAGGGTGGAAGGCTGTCCTGATCGACCTGGCCGGGCCGGAGTTCGGCGCTGGGGGGTTTTTCGATCGTGTTGCGCGGGATGATCTCGCGGTCCCGGTTGATCCAGCGGCAAAGGGCGTAGACATCGGTTTTGAAGACATCGCTGATCACGGCCAGGCCGCCGCACATGTCC
Organism: Akkermansia muciniphila; assembly: GCA_945874545.1. Taxonomy (GTDB): domain Bacteria; phylum Verrucomicrobiota; class Verrucomicrobiia; order Opitutales; family Opitutaceae; genus IMCC26134_A. Next base: position 254 of record CAMCHD010000383.1, read on the forward strand.
CCGTAGAGGGTGCAATAGCCCACCGCGATCTCGCTCTTGTTGCCGGTGGTGAGCAGCAGGGCGCCAAACTTGTTTGAAAGCGCCATCATCAACACGCCGCGCACGCGGGCCTGGAGGTTCTCCTCGGTCACGTCGGGTGAGCGGCCGGCGAAGACCGGGCCCAAGGACGTCTCGGCGGCGGCGACCGCCTCGGCGATGGGGATGGTCTCGAAGCGGATGCCGAGAGTCGCGGCCAGCGCGTGGGCGTCGGCCTTCGAGTGTTCGCTGGAAATGGCGGACGGCAGCGACACGCCGGTCACGTTTTCCGCGCCCAAGGCGGATACGGCGAGTTCGGCGACGAGGGCGGAATCGATGCCCCCGGACAACGCGACCAAGGCGCGGGAGAAGCCGCTTTTCCGGGCGTAGTCCCGCAGCCCGAGCACCAGCGCGGCGTGGAGGTCCGCGAGCGGGGAGCCGGCGGCGGCGGGCGGGGAGACGAGGGCGAGGGGCGGGGACGCGACGTCGACCACGCGGATATCCTCGGCGAAGGCGGCGAGGCGGGTGGTGATTTCCCCGGCGGCCGAGGCGATCAGCGAGCGGCCGTCGAACACCAGCTCGTCGTTTCCGCCGACCGCGTTGCAATACACCACGGGGGCGGACACGGCGCGGGCGGTGGCGCGCACGAGGTCGTCGCGCAGGGCGGATTTCCCGGCATACCACGGGCTGGCGGACAGGTTGACCAGGAGATCGACGCCCTCGGCGGCGAGCTGGGCGACGGGATCGGACGCGTGCGGGCGTTGGTCGCCGGGGGCGGCGTTGGCCCAGATATCCTCGCAGATGGTCACCCCGATGCGTCGCCCGGCGTGGACGATCACGGAAGGCGCGTGGGCGGGTTCGAAGTAGCGGTCCTCATCAAACACATCGTAGGTCGGCAGCAGGCACTTTTTCGCGATTTGCTGCACGCGGCCGTGATGGCAAAACGCGGCGGCGTTGAACGCGCGGCGTCCGGTGGACCAGGGATTGGCGAGAACGGTGCCGACCAGCAGGGGGACGGGCCCGGTGGCGGCGGCCAGCTCGGCGGTGGTGTTTTCCACGTCGTGCAAAAAGCGGCGGCGGAGGAGCAGATCGCGCGGGGGGTAGCCGCAAACCGCGAGTTCGGGGGTGACGATCAATTCGGCGCCGGCGGCCACCAGCGTGTGGTAGGCGGCGAGCAGGCGCCGGAGGTTGCCCGGGAGGTCGCCGACGGTGGGGTTGAGTTGAGCGAGGCCGATGCGCATGGGAATAGTGGGGCGGTAGCGGGGGCTACCTTGCGGGTCGGAGGGCGCGTGACAACCCGCGAACCGGTTTTGGCGCGCGCCGGGTCCGGGCGGGCGGTGCGGCGGGAGTCCTGGCCCAGGCGCCGGCGGGGTGGTCGAGGGGGCTCGGCCGGTCGGGAACGTCAAATCCCGGTTAAGCGAATCTTGAAAAGCGGCGGAGGCTCCGCTGGATGGGGTGATGTTCTCGGGGTTAAACCGGTGGTGGAAACAACGCGCGCGGAGCGAGCCGGGCGTGAGCGTGCCTTTCACCGGACCGGAGCGGCGCAAGTCGGTCCAGATAGCCAACCTGATCCCGGGGATGATTTTCCAGTATCGGATGCGCCCCGACGGCCGGACCAGTTTTCCCTACGTCAGCGAGGGTATCCGGTCGATCTACCGCCTCGCGCCGGAGGACGTGCTTCAGGACGCCTCGATCGTCGCGGGCATCCTCCACCCCGAAGACCGCGAGCGCGTGCTGGCCGCGGTGGGGGCCTCCGGGCGCACCCTGACGGCCCTGCGGCTCGAGTATCGGGTGCGTTTTTCGGATGGCACGGTGCGCTGGTTGCTCGGTCATTCCAATCCCGAGCGGGAGGCGGATGGTTCGGTTTTGTGGAACGGGCACATCATGGATGTGACCGAATCCCATGATCGGGCCGACGAGGTCCGGCGCACCCGGGACCGGCTCGAATCGGTGCTGAAGGCGGTCCCGGATATCCTGTTCGAGGTCGACGAGCACGGCCGCTACCTTTCGATCCATGCGCACAACAGCGACGACCTCGCGCGGCCCGCCGTGGAATTGGTCGGCCGCACGGTGCGGGAGATGTTGCCCTCCGACATCGCCGAACTGGTCGAGTCCGCCATCGACGAGGCGGAGGAGAATGGTCGCTCCGGTTTGCGGCAATACCGGATGGTCCTAGGCGGCCAGACCCGCTGGTTTGAACTCTCGGTCGCCAAGGCGGTCGACACCGGCGGCGGCCCCCGCCGCTACGTCGGCATTTCGCGGGAGGTGAGTTCACGCAAGCAGGTGGAGGATGAACTGCTGCGGTCCAAACTCGAACTGGAGGCGAGCAACCGCAGTCTCGAGGCCGCCATCCGGCGCCAGAGCGAACTGGCCGAGCAGGCGGCCGCGGCCAGCCGGGCCAAGAGCGTGTTTCTCGCGACCATGAGCCACGAGATCCGCACGCCGATGAACGGCGTGATCGGCATGACCTACCTGCTGCTCGACTCGCCGCTCAGCGACAAACAGCGTGGCTACGCCGAGGTGGTGCGGGCCAGCGGGGCCTCCCTGCTCCAACTCATCGACGATATCCTTGATTTTTCCAAAATCGAGGCGGGCCGGGTGGAGTTGATCATGAGCGACTTCGACTTGCGTCAGCTGATCGAGGAGGCGCTCGACCTGCTGGCTTTGCGGGCGGAGGAGAAGGGCATCGAACTTGTCCTGGTGGTGGAGCCCCGGGTGCCCGCGCGGGTGACGGGCGACGCGGGGAGGCTCAAGCAGGTTTTGGTCAATTTGCTGGGCAACGCGGTGAAATTCACCGACCGCGGCGAGGTGATCCTGCGGGTGCGGGCCCCCCGCGAGGGTGCGCCGGACGACCTCTTGCGTTTCGAGGTCAGCGACTCCGGCATCGGCATTCC
>CAMCHD010000384.1 GCA_945874545.1 Akkermansia muciniphila
TATTCCGCCAAGGATCTGGCCATCATCGCGGATCTGCCGCCATTCTCCGCCTTGCGCTCGCAGTTCCTCGGCCTGCTCACCAGCAACGCCGCCGCCTTCGTTCGTGTTCTCGACGCCAAGGTCAAAAAGGAACAACCCGCCGCCTAACCCTTTCTCCGTCGCCGACTCACACTCGGTTACGGGAATACCATCCAACGCGCCCGGCTAGGGGATACGTCCCTTAAACGTGCGGCATCCGCCGCCGCTAGTCTTGCGCAGGAGACATAAACACATGAGCACCATCACCAAAGACCAAGTCATCGAGTGGCTGTCCGGCCAAACCGTTCTCGACCTCGCCGCGCTCGTTAAAGAGCTCGAGGGCAAGTGGGGCGTTTCCGCCGCCGCCGCCGCCGGTCCCGCCGTCGCCGCCGGTCCTGCCGCCGCCGCCGTCGTCGAAGAGAAGACCGAGTTCAACGTCGTCCTCGTCGAGGCCGGCGCGAACAAGATCGGCGTCATCAAGGAAGTTCGCGCCATCACCGGCCTCGGCCTCAAGGAAGCCAAGGATCTCGTCGAAGGCGCGCCCAAGCCCGTCAAGGAAGGCGCCTCCAAGGCCGACGCCGAGGAAATCAAAAAGAAGCTCGAGGCCGCCGGGGCCAAGGTCGAGCTCAAGTAATCACTTGGGTATCAGCACGTTTCACGCATCTTTTTCGTCGAGACAGGTCGCGCCTTCGCGCGGCCTGTCTTTTGCCTTTTCCCACGCTTTGTTCTTTTTCGAGTCCGCCGCGCCTTCGGGCCCGGCTTTGGTTTGATGGTTGCGTCGGCTTCCACGCCGTTCGCCGCCCCCCGCATTTTTTCTCCCTCCCAACCGGAATTCTCCATGGCCGACCGCACCCACTCTGAGCGTCAAAACTTCGGTAAGCTTCGTGAAGTTGCTCCTCCGCCCAACCTCATCGAAATCCAGATCACGTCCTACTTGGATTTCTTGCAAAAGGGTCTGCCGGACAAGCAACGCAAGAACCAGGGCTTGGAAGCCGTGTTCCGCGAGATCTTCCCGATCGAGTCCTATGACGGTCGCCTGAACCTCGAATACGTCTCCTATACGCTGGGCGATGCCCGAAACACCGAGATCGAGTGCATCAAGGACGGCATCACCTACTCCGTCCCCCTCCACGTCAAACTCCGCCTCCGCGAGGAGGAGTTCATCAAGGACGAGGAAATCTATATGGGCGAGATCCCCATGGTGACCGAGCGCGGCTCCTTCATCATCAACGGCGCCGAGCGCGTCGTCGTTTCCCAGCTCCACCGCTCCCCCGGCCTCTGCTTCGAGAAGGACCGCCACACCTCCGGCAAGGAGCTTTTCGCCTTCCGCATCATTCCCGACCGCGGCACCTGGCTCGAGGTCCAGTTCGACCAAAACGACCTCCTCTACGTTTACCTTGATCGCCGCCGCCGCCGCCGCAAGTTTCTCATCACGACGCTTTTCCGAGCGCTCGGCTACTCCGACAACGCCAAGATTCTGGAGCTCTTTTACGAGGTCAAGGACGTCAAGATCAACAAGCTCCTCGACATGGAAAACGTGTCCACGCTCGTCTTCGTCGACGACGTGATCGACGCGCATAAGGGCGTCGTCCTCGCCCGCGCCCTCGAGCAGCTCACCAAGCAGACCATCCGCACCTTCGAGAAGCACGACATCACCAGCGTGCGCGTGCTCGACACCGCCGTGGATGACGGCGCGATCGTGCGCGCCCTGAAGAAGGACCCGACCATCAACGAGGAGGAGGCCCTCAAGGAAATCTACAAGCGCCTCCGCCCGGGCGAGCCCGCCACCATCGCCAACGCCAAGGCCCTGCTGAAGCGCCTCTTCTTCGATCCCAAACGCTACGACCTCGGCGCCGTCGGTCGCTACAAGATCAACCAGAAGCTGAACCTCGAAACGCCCATCGAGCAGCGCATCATCACCACCGACGACATGATTCAGTCGACCAAGTATCTTGTCCGCCTCAAGCGCGGCGAGGGCGTGGTGGACGACATCGATCACCTCGGTTCCCGTCGCGTCCGCACCGTCGGCGAGCTCCTCGCCAACGAGTGCCGCAAGGGCCTGGCCCGCACCGAACGCCTGGTCCGTGAGCGCATGACCATGTATGACCAGTCGGTCGACTCCATCACCCCGAACAAGTTGATCAACCCCAAGGCTTTGACCACCGTGGTGCGCGATTTCTTCGCCCGCTCGCAGTTGTCCCAGTTCATGGACCAGATCAACCCGCTCGCCGAGGTCACGCACAAGCGCCGCCTCTCCGCGCTCGGGCCCGGCGGTCTCAACCGCGACCGTGCCGGCTTCGAGGTGCGCGACGTGCATCCCACCCACTACGGCCGCATCTGCCCCATCGAGACCCCCGAAGGTCCGAACATCGGTCTGATCAACTCCCTCTCCACCTACGCCCGCGTCAACGAGTATGGCTTCATCGAGGCCCCCTACCGCTTGGTGAAGGACGGTCGCGTGACCGACAAGATCGAGTATCTCACCGCCAACCAAGAGGAAGGCAAAGTCATCGCCCAGGCGAACTCCGAGCTCGACGAGAAGAACAACTTCGTCGGCAAGGTCACCGTCCGTAAAGACGGCGAGTTCCTCGAAGTGAAGGCCGAAGAGGTCAACCTGATGGACGTCTCGCCCAAGCAGGTCATCTCCATCGCCGCTGGAATGATCCCGTTCCTCGAGCACGACGACGCCAACCGCGCGTTGATGGGTGCGAACATGCAACGCCAAGGCGTGCCCCTCCTCCAGACCGAGGCTCCCTTCGTGGGCACCGGCATCGAGGAACGCGTCGCCCGCGACTCCAAGATCGTCGTCGTCGCCGACGAGGGCGGCTACGTCGCCTCCGTCGACGCCAAGCGCATCGTCATCTCCAAGGACGGGGAACTCCCCCGCAACTTCGAGAAGAACCCGAAGACCGACGCCAAGACCGGCGTGCAGGTTTACGAGTTGCGCAAGTTCATGCGTTCCAACGCCGGAACGAACTTCAACCAGCGCCCCATCGTCAAGAAGGGCCAGAAGATCAAGGCCGGTGACATCATCGCCGACGGCCCCTCCACCGACCGCGGCGAAATGGCCCTCGGCCGCAACGTCCTGGTCGGCTTCATGCCCTGGAACGGTTACAACTTCGAAGACGCCATCCTCAT
>CAMCHD010000385.1 GCA_945874545.1 Akkermansia muciniphila
AGGTGCTCGGCCTTCGCGTCGGGCAGACCGTGGGGCCGCACGCGCAGTTCGCCCGTCATGCCCAGGTGGATACCGAGCCAGAGCGGCGTTCGGGCGGCGTCGGCGGCGGTGAAGCGGAAAAGCAGCTGTTTGGCGGCGGCGTGGGAGGATTCGAGCCGGGCGCCCGGGAGGTGGCGGGCCAGCGCCGCCGGATCGACGGATTTAAAGACCCCGGCGCGCGGGTGGAGTCGCACGGTGGCGACGGTTTGTCCGAGGCCGGGATCCCAGCGGCGGCGGACGTATTCGACTTCGGCGAGTTCGGGCACTTCTCGACGGTAGGCCGGATCCTTAAAAAAACCAGTTCGGTGCCGCGACTTCGGCGACGGGGTCGCCCCGGCGAGCCACCCGGTGGCGATGGGTCGACAACATGCCCTCCCGGCCACCACGCTCCCACCGCCCTCCGGCCCTTGGCGGGTTAACGTCCCGCCCACCAGAGTCCCGTCATCGAAGACCTTTGAATAAACCAAACCGGATGATGGCCGCCAAAAGCCTCAAAAGACGCAAAAAGGACAGAAACATGAACCGCCGGGTTTGATTTTGCGATTTCTGCGTCTTTTTTCGGCCAATTGCTTCTTGGAGCATTTTCTCTAAAACCATAGCTGAAATCAACCAACGGATTTTGCCGCGAAAGAGCGCAAAGAGCACAAAGAAAGGCTTTTCCGTCGGTAGATCTTTTTGCGGTCTATTCGCTCTATTGCGGCTACTCTTCCGATTAAAATGCTCTAAGAGGAACTTGAATGACAGGACGCCAGAAACGGGCGCAATCACCCCGCACCCTCGGTGAGGGACGCAAAAAAACCGGCGGGCCGAGGCCACGCCGGTTTTCTATACAAAGAGATATCGCTTAGACGTCGGGCTTGGTCTTGCGCAGACCCATGATCCGGTCGCCTTCTTTCCACTGGCCGCGCTTTTTCAGGGTGGCCACGCGCTCGAAGCGCTTGAGGACGTTACGTTTGATGACGATGCCTTTGGCACCTTGGAGGCTGGCGTGTTGGGACATGGCGGGAAGTGGTGGGTGGGTGAAGGAAACGAGTTAAAAGTTGACTGAGCTACGGGGCGCCCGCGCCCATGACAAGTATTTTTCTCCCACTTGCTCGACTTTGGTCACGAGCCATTGCGGGGTGTCGTATGGGTGGGCGCCGTGGATATAGGCGGAAAGCCCGGCGGCGTGTTCGGGCAGGAGCTTAAACGTGATACGCCATTCCTCCGCCACGGTTTTGCGGCCCTCCCAGACAAAGTGGGAGTGGAGCGGACCTTCCACCTGGGCGCAGACCGCGAGGTGTTGCTCGATGGCGGCGGAGGCGAGGTGATCGGCTTCGGGGCGGGTGGCGACGGTGGTGGTGGCGATCAGCATGGCGATGGCGCGCCGGGATGGGCCAAGGCCGGCCGGGGGGCGAGCGGGAAACCCCGCTATCTCGATATTCCCCGTCTCCGGGGTGAAATCCAGCCCACTTTGCCCTTGCCGACCGGGCGGCGAGGAGCCGAGGCTGACCGTTCGCGGCATTTTCTTTGGTCAGGCCGGTGACGCCGCGTCGCTCCCATCGGCCCAATCGCAGCAACCTTCAACCCGCGCGTCGCAAGGCGCGTCCACGGCTTGGCGGCGTCTTCGGAGCGGGGACGTCATCGGGCCGTATTTCCGCACGTTATGAGTTCCATCATGCAAGAGCTGTTGGCTGAATCCAGCCTCAGCCAGCTCCAAGAGGGCAAGATCGTCCCCGGCGTCATCACCGAGATCCGCCAAAACGAAGTCGTCGTCGACATCGGCGGCAAATCCGAGGGCGTCATCCCCGCCAGCGAGTTCATCGACATCGGCGATCTCCAGATCGGCGGCACCATCGAGGTCCTGATCGAGAAGATCGAAAACAAGGAGGGCTATCCCGTCCTCTCCTACGACAAGGCCGAGCAAAAGAAGAACTGGGACAACATCCTCACCAAGTTCCCCGAGGGCTCCGTCGCCACCGGCCGCGTCAAGGCCAAGGTCAAGGGCGGCCTCATCATTTCCATCGGCGTCGATGCCTTCATCCCCGCCTCCCACGTCGACATCCAGCCGCCCAAGAACCTGGATCAATACGTCGGCCAGACCTACGATTTTAAGGTCATCAAGATCGACCAGCTGCGCAAGAACGTCGTCCTCTCCCGCCGCGAGCTCATCGAGCAGCAGCGCGGCGAGAAGCGCCGCAACCTGCTCGACTCGATCCAGCCCGGCCAGGTCCGCAAGGGCGTGGTCAAGAACATCACCGATTTCGGCGCGTTCATCGACCTCGACGGCATGGACGGCCTGCTCCACATCACCGACATGTCCTGGGGCCGCATCACGCACCCCTCCGAGGTCCTGAAACAGGGCGAGGAGATCCAGGTCATGATCATCGAGGTCAACCGCGAGAAAGAGCGCGTCTCCCTCGGCCTCAAGCAGACCACCAAGAACCCCTGGGACGAGATCGAGCACAAGTTCCCGGTCGGCGCCAAGGTCCACGGCAAGGTCGTCAACCTCGTCCCCTACGGCGCGTTCATCGAGATCGAGCCCGGCGTCGAAGGCCTCGTGCACATCACCGAGATGTCCTGGACCAAGCGCATCACCAAGCCCTCCGAGATGCTCAAGGTCGGTCAGGAGCTCGACGCGGTCGTGCTCGGCGTCGGCAAGGAAGAGCAGAAGATCTCCCTCGGCCTCCGCCAGCTGGAGCCGAATCCGTGGGACATGGTCCGCCACAACTACCCGATGGGCGCCCGCGTCCGCGGCAAGGTGCGCAACATGACCACCTACGGCGCTTTCATCGAGCTCGAAGAGGGCATCGACGGTATGGTCCACGTCTCCGACATGACCTGGAACCGCAAGGTCAACCACCCGTCCGAAGTCCTCAAGAAGGGCGACGAGGTCGACGCCATCGTGCTCGACGTCGATCCGTCCCAGCAGCGCATCAGCCTCGGCATGAAGCAGCTCGCCGAGGATCCGTGGTCCGACATCGACTCGCACTTCAAGATCGGCGACGTCGTGAAGGGCACCGTGTCCAAGATCACCACCTTCGGCGCCTTCGTGGAGCTGAAGGACGGCATCGACGGCCTCGTGCACATCTCGCAGATCAGCGAGGACCGCATCGAGAAGGT
>CAMCHD010000386.1 GCA_945874545.1 Akkermansia muciniphila
TTTCTCTCGCCCAACGACATGGTCCACGTGGTGGGCAAACTGCAGGCGGGCGGCGCGGCCGAGATCTGGCAGTGCGAACGCGGCGCCACCTTCGGCTACAACAACCTCGTGGTCGACATGCGCGGCTTCCCTATCATGGCGCGCAACGGCACCCCCGTCATTCTCGACGCGACCCACAGCGTGCAGCTGCCCGGCGCGGGCGGCGGCAAGAGCTCCGGCCAGCGCGAGTTCGTGCCCACCCTCTGCTTCGCCGCCCTCGCCGCCGGGGCCGACGGCCTGTTCATCGAGACCCACCCCGACCCGGCCAACGCGCTGAGCGACGGCCCCAACATGGTGCCGCTCGACGAGCTGGAAGCCCTGCTGGAGAAGTGCCTCGCCTTCTGGCGGCTCGCCCGCGCCTGAGCCAGCCGCCCGACCGACCCCAGGCCGGTCTCCCGCCCGAAAACGCGGTTTGCCCCCCGGCACGCAAACCGCTTGCTCCTCCTCATGCCGCGCCCCCTCCTCCCCCGCCCCGCCCCTCCGCCCCAGCCGGTGAAAAACAGCCGCGCCGTGTATTTCGCGGGCGAACTGTTCTCCGCCAAACACCTGGTCGGCAACGCCTACCTCGCCGAGGCCATCCACGCCGCCTCCCACGGGCGTTACCTTTGCCGCCTGCCCCAGGATTTCGAGCTGCGCGGCCACCACCCCCAGCTGATCCGCGACAAGGACATCCGCAGCCTGCTGGAGTGCGACCTCGCGCTGTTCAATTTCGACGGCCCCGAGCTCGATAGCGGCACCGTGGTGGAGTTCATGTTCGCGAAATTCGCCGACATCCCGTGCGTCATCCTGCGCAGCGATTTCCGCGCCGCCGGCGACCAGGGCCCGGGCAACGACCCGTGGAACCTGATGGCGAGCTTCTATCCCCGCTCGGTTTCCGTGCCGGTGAACGCCCTCGCGCTCTATAAAAAGGCCCACGCCGCCGCCCGCCGCGCCGCGCTCGACGACGTCACCCGCCTCGCCGGCCAGCACAGCTCCGCCACCGCCCAGAGCATGTGCGACCACATCGCCGCGCTGGTCGTGCGCGGCCTGGACCGCGCCGCCAAACTCCCCCCCGCCCTGCCCAAGGCCCTGCGCGAAAACGTCTACGCCTGGCTCGCCCTGCTCCCCGGCCTGCGTGGCGACCAGAAAAAGCTGCGCAAACAATTCGCCGCCCTGCTCGACGAAAAAATCGCCCGCGGACTGCTGTAGAAGACGGAGAAAAAAGGAGCTAGGAGACAGGAGCGAGAAGCTAGAAGGCAGAATCCCCACACCCGGCACACCTCCCTCCGCCGACCATCTTCCATTCTAGCTCCTAGCTCCCCCCTCCCCGCTCCTCGCTCCCCGCTCCCCCATGCTCCACGTCCTCCGCCACCCGCTCGCCGACCACGCCCTCACCCACCTGCGCGCTTCGGACACGCCGCCGGCCGCCTTCCGCGCCTTCGCCCACCAGGTCGGCCTGCTGCTGGCGCTGGAGTCCACCCGCGACCTGCCGCTCCGTCCCCATGCCGTGAATACGCCGCTCGAACCCCACGTCGGCGGCGTGCTCGCCCGCGGCCTGGTCGTGGTGCCCATCCTGCGCGCCGGCCTCGGCCTGGTGCAGCCCTACCTCGACCTCTTCCCCGAGGTGTCCGTCGGCTATGTCGGCCTGGAACGCGACCACCAGACCGCCGTCGCCCGCAGCTACTACTGCAAACTCCCGCCCCTCGCGGGGAGGCGCGTGGTGTGCGTCGACCCCATGCTGGCCACCGGCGGCAGCGCCGTCCAGGCCCTCGACCTGCTACGCGAGCAGGGCGCCGAAGACCTCGCTCTGGTCGTGATCGTGGCCGCCCCGGAAGGTGTCGCGGCCGTCGAGGCCCGCCACCCGACCGTGCCCATCTTCACCGCCGCCCTGGACCGCGAACTGAACGCCAAAAAATACATCCTCCCCGGCCTCGGCGATTTCGGCGACCGCCTCTACGGCACTTGAACGCGGCGCCGGTTTCGACCGCCGCCGACCTCGTTCCCATGGCCTCGCTCCACCCCGCGGTCCCTCTCGTCGGTTCGCTCGCCGCCCTCGGCTGCCTCGCCTACAGCCTGCGTCAGCGCCGCCGCCACCGCCTGCTCGCCGATCTGCCGACCTCGAAAATCCGGGGCATCTTCATCGGCCTGGTGGAACTGGTCGGCACCGCCGAGAGCGAGCACCCCTTGACCAGCTTTCTGGCCGAAAAACCCTGCGTGGATTTTCGTTGGACGGTGTCGGAGCACTACCGGCGGACGCGCACCGAGAGTTACACCGATTCCAAGGGCAATCGGAAGACCCGCACCGTCACCGACACGGGCTGGGAAACCGTCGCCAAGGGCGGCGACGATCAATCCTTTTACCTCCGGGACGACACCGGCGTGGTGCTCGTCCACCCCGCCCGGGCCCGGATCGACCGCGCGACCCTGTTCGACACGACCGTCACCCGCGGAGACGCCCTCTACCACGGCAAGGGACCGGACCGCTCCGTGTCCGGTTCGACCGGCCGGCGACGCTTCACCGAGGAAGGCCTGCCCCTCCACGCCAAACTCTACGTGGTCGGCACCGCGCGCGAACGCCGCGATCTCGTCGCCCCCGAGCTGGCGCACGATCCCGCCGGCCCGGAGTTCATCCTATCCACCCGGACCGAACAGGTCGTGCGGGATCGCTTATCGCTGAGCTCCTGGGGCCTGTGGCTCCTGGGATTTATGGTCTTGCCCGTCGCCCTGCTCATCGCCGGCCACCGCGAAAATCTCCCGCCGCCGCCGGCCTTGCCCCACTGGATCGCCGGGGCCGCGCTCGCTTACCTCGCGCTCACCCTGCTGGGCTGGGCCTGGATGGCGCACGACAGCATCATCGGCCTCCGCGAGCGGGTTCGCCAGGCCTGGTCGCTCGTCGAGGTGCAGCTGAAGCGCCGCCACGACCTGATTCCCGGCCTCGCCGCGAGCGTCTCGGCTCTCGCTCGCCACGAGCAGGCGGTGTTGACCTCGCTCGCCCGCCTGCGCGCCCAGGCCGAGGCCACCCGCCCGGGCGCGCCGGGTCCGGATTTCGAGGGCCTGGCGGCGGAGCTGCGCGTCGTGGCCGAGCGTTACCCGGAGCTCCGCGCGCACGAAGGTTTCGCC
>CAMCHD010000387.1 GCA_945874545.1 Akkermansia muciniphila
CGCGCTCGACCGCCGGTCCTTTCTGCGCCTCGCCGCCCTCGCCGGGGGCGGCTTCGCCCTCGCGCTTTATCTGCGCGGTCCCGACGCCGCCGCCCAGGCGGTCACCCCGGGCGGCCCGGCGACCCCGGGCGGCGACTTCACGCCCAGTCTTTTTGTGCGCATCACCCCGGCGGGGGAGATCACGGTGGTCGCGGCGAACCCGGAGTGCGGCCAGGGCGTGAAGACCGCCTTTCCGATGTTGATCGTGGAGGAATTGGACGCGGCTTGGTCCCAGGTGAAGATCGAGCAGGCCGACCTCGATCCCCGTCTGGGGCGCCAGGCCGCCGCAGGCAGCCGGGGCACGCCCACCCATTACGAACCCTACCGTCGGCTCGGCGCGACGGCCCGGGCGCTGCTGGTCGCGGCCGCCGCTACGCGCTGGGGCGTGCCGCCGGCCGAGCTGACCACCCCGGGCGACGCCCGGGTGCTTCACCCGGCCACGGGCCGTGCGGCCACCTATGGCGAATTGGCCGCCGCCGCCGCGCTGCTGCCCATGCCCGAGGAGAAGAGCGTCCCGCTCAAGGACCCCTCCACCTTCCGTTTGGTCGGTCGGCGGGTCGGCGGCGTGGACAATCCGCGCATCGTGGTCGGCGCGCCGCTTTTCGGCCTCGACGTGCGTCGTCCCGGACAGCTTTTCGCCACCTTGGTCAAATGCCCGGTTTTCGGCGGGTCGGTTCGCTCCGCGGATCTCTCCGCCGCGCGCGCCGCTCCCGGCGTGCGCGCGGTGTTCGAGGTCCGGGCGCCCGGCGTGGCGTCGGGCGTCGCGATCATCGCCGACTCCACCTGGCGCGCCTTTCAGGCCCGTGCGCTTCTGAAGATCGAGTGGGACGAGGGCCGGACGGCGGGGGATTCCGACGCCGCGTTCGGGGCCGCCGCGACCCGCCTGCACGACGCCGGGCCCTCCGGCGCTCCCTTGGTCGCGTCGGGCGATTTCGCCGCCGCCCATGCCGCCGCCGCCATCCGCGTGGAGGAGCGTTACGAGTATCCGTTTTTGTCCCACGCCTGCCTCGAGCCCCAGAATTGCACCGCCCTGCACCGTCCGGACGGGCTGGAACTCTGGGCGCCGACCCAGGCGCCGGCCGGGGCCCGGGACGCCGCCGCCAAGGCGCTCGGGATCGAGCCCGGCGGCGTCACGGTGCACCTCACCCGCATCGGCGGCGGCTTCGGCCGGCGCCTCACCAACGACTTCGCCGCCGAGGCGGCGGTGATCGCGCGGGAGGTTTCCGGCACGCCGGTGCAGCTGGTCTGGACCCGCGAAGACGACATGAGGCACGATTGGTATCGGCCCGGCGGTTACCACGCCTTTCGCGGCGGGATCGACGCCGACGGACGCCTCGTCGCCTGGGGCGAGCATTTTGTGACCTTCGCGGCCGGTTACGACACCGACAAAGTGGCCGGCGTCGCCGGGCTGGCCGCAGCCGAGTTTCCCGGCCGGCTGGTGCCGAACACCCTGATCCACCAGAGTCCGCTGCCCCACGGGATTCCGCTCGGGCCGTGGCGCGCGCCGCGGACCAGCGCGCAGTGTTTCGCCCAGCAGTGTTTCCTCGACGAGCTCGCGCACGCCGCCGGCCGTGATCCGGTGGAGTTTCGCCTCGCCCTGCTCGCCGCGCCTTCGGAGCCGCGCGCGGCGGGCGAGCGGGGCGGACCTGGTTTCGACAACGCCCGGATGGCCGGCGTGGTGCGGTTCGCGGCCGAAAAGGCCGGCTGGGGCGCGCCGGGCGCGGCCCCCTTGCCGCGCGGTCGCGGCCGGGGCATCGCCTTTCAGTTCAGCCATCTCGGCTACGTCGCCATCGTCGCGGAGGTCACGGTCTCGCCCGCCGGCGGATTGGTGATCGACCGCGTGGTGGTCGCGGCCGACGTGGGTCGCCAGATCATCAATCCCAGCGGCGGCGAAAACCAGAGCGAGGGCTCGGTGGTCGACGGCATCAGCTCCTCCCTGCTCCAGCGCATCACCATCGAGGGCGGGCGCGTGGCGCAGAGCGGATTCGCCGACATGCCCCTCCTGCGTCTGGATCAGGCGCCAAAACGCATCGAGACCCATTTTTTGCTCACCGACCATCCGCCGACCGGCCTGGGCGAGCCGGTGATTCCCCCGGTGCCTCCCGCCCTGGGCAACGCGATCTTCGCCGCCACGGGCCGGCGGGTGCGGCGCCTGCCGTTTCGCGACGCCGATCTGAGCTGGGGTTGACGTCGTCCCGGGAGCGCGAAGTTCGCGCCCCTGGCGGGTGCGGACCGTGCTTGCGGGCTGGTTTTGTCATCGGTCCGCGCCGGGCTCGACTCGGGCGGCATCCCTTGACTGGATCGCCGGGTGATCGCCTCCGCCGTTTTCCGGAATTTCCGGGCGCTCCGCTCCGCCCGGATCGACCTCGCCCCCTTCAACCTCGTCATCGGTCCCAACGGGTCGGGCAAAACCAGCCTCATCCAGGCCGTGCTGCGCCTGCGCACCCTGGCGCGGATGCCGCTGGCCGAGGCCCGGGCGGAAAACGAACCCGACGCGGCCGAGATCGGGTTTCGGTTTTATCCGCCCCACGACGGCCTCGAGGCGACCCTCACCTGCCGCGACGAGGACCGCTGCGATCTGCTCCAGGTCTCCCCGCTGCCGGCGGGGGAGGGGGCCGATGACTGGGCCGGTCTGCGCGCCCGCCTGCTCACCGTCCGCTCCTACCTTCTGGATGCGCGGGCCATCGCCCGTCCGGTCTACCCGGTCGCCTCCGACGAACTCGCGCCGGACGGTGGCAATCTTGCCGCCCATCTCGCCCGTTTGAGCGAACGTTCGCCGGCGGCCTACGCCGGGCTGTGCGAGGAGCTGTTTCGGCTTTTTCCCGAATATGTCGAGCTCGCGCCCGATCCGGCGCGCGGCTCCTTTTCGCTGCGGCTCGCCGGCTCGGGCGCCGCCGTGCTCGTGCCGGCCGACGAGCTGTCGCAAGGCACCCTCTACGTCCTCGCCCTGCTCGCCCTCGCCCACGATCCCGACCCACCCGCCATCGTCTGTCTCGAGGAGCTCGATCGCGGCATCCATCCGCGCCTTTTGCGCGGTGTGCGCGACGTGCTCTATCGGCTGACCCACCCCGCCGACTACGGCC
>CAMCHD010000388.1 GCA_945874545.1 Akkermansia muciniphila
GGGGTCGCGGATGATGCCCTGGCCCTTGTCCACCTCGGCCTTGCCGGCTTCGAACTGCGGTTTCACCAGGGCCACCAGGGTGCCGCCGGGGCGGAGGGCGGGCCACACGGCGGGCAGGACGCTGCGCAGGGAGATGAACGACAGGTCCATGACCACGGCGTCGTAGGCCGGGCGGGGCAGGGAGGCGGGGTCGAGGTGGCGGGCGTTGACCTGTTCGAGGTTGGTGACGCGCGGGTCGGCGAGCAACTTGCCGTGGAGCTGGGCGCGGCCGACGTCCACGCAGGTCACGGAGGCGGCCCCGGCCTGGAGGGCGCAATCGGTGAAGCCGCCGGTCGATGCGCCGACATCCAGCACGTGGGCGCCGTGGAGGTCGAGCGGGTGGGCGTCGAGCCAGCCCTGGAGTTTTTCCCCGCCGCGGGAAACGAAGCGGTCGGTCTGAACGAGGACGACGGGGAAATCGGCGGGGTATTCGCGGCCGGGTTTGTCGAGGCGTTCGGTGCCGGCGCGCACGAGGCCGGCCATCACGTAGGCCTTGGCCTTGGCCCGGGTGGGGGCGAGGCCGCGGGCGACGAGCAGTTCGTCGAGGCGGAGTTTGGCGGCGGGCATGACGGCGTTCGAGCCAAGCACGGCGGCGGGCGGGATGACACGAACGAACTGCGGACGGGCCGGAAAAGGAAAAAACAAAAGGCCCCCGTCGCGCGGGGCGCGGCGGGGGCGTGGGAGTTTTGGGAACTGCGGGGGGAATCGTGTCTTCGGCTCAGAACGCGTAGACGAGGCCGAGGGAGAAGAGCCAGGGATCGAGGCGGGCCTCGGCGACCTCGGTGCCGGCGACGCTCACGTCGGTGCGGAGCAGCATGTGTTTCACGTCGACGTTCACGCTCCACCGGTCGGCCACCTTCACGTCCACGCCGATCTGGCCGGCGGGCCCGATGCTGTAGCTCTCGAGTCCGGCCGCGCCGCCGGCGAGGTCGTCGTCGAAGATCAGGGTGTAGTTCACCCCGGCGCCGATGTAAGGTTGCACCAGATCGGACACCTGCGGGCGGTATTGCAGCAGGAGGGTGGGGGGCAGGTGTTTGAAGGAGCCGATTTCGCCGACGCCCTTCAGGTTGACGTCGTGTTCCTGCGGGATGGTGGCGACGAGTTCCAGCGACCAGGAGGGGCTCAGGCGATAACCGATATCGAACTCGGGGATGAGTTTGTCGCTGACGCTGATCACGTCCTTGCCCAGGGCGCCGGTGGACTTATCGGCGGTGGCGAGGTAGGTCGCGCGGAGTTTCAGGCTCCAGGGGCTGGTGCCTTCGGCGGCCTGCAGCGTGGAGAGCAGGGCGGTGGCGGCGAGGGCGGTGGCGGCGAGCAGGTGTTTGGGGGATAACATGGCGAGTTTGAGGGTTGAGGTTCGCGCCCACAGTAACGCCAACGTGAAACGCCTGCCCCGCGCGGGTTGGCCGGGAATGCGCGCGGATTGCTCCTGCGCGGGACGACCCCGCGCGGGGACGGCCGACCGGGTGGGCGCGTTTTACTTCCCGAGTTTGGCCCGAAGGTAGGGCGCGGTCGGCGAGTTCTTCTGCTTCAGGAGACCGGCGAGGGGGCCTTGGTAGAGCAGTTCGCCGCCGTCGGGTCCGCCGACCGGACCGAGCTCGAGGATCCAGTCGGCCTCGGCGAGCAGGTCGAGGTGGTGCTCGATCACGACCACGGTGTGGCCCTGGTCGACGAGGGCGTGCAGCACGCGGATGAGTTTTTCGCAGTCGCTCAGGTGCAGGCCGATGGTCGGCTCCTCGAGGATGTAGAGGTTTTGAAAACCGATGTTACGCGAGCGTTCGCGGTAGCTGGCGAGACCGTGGGTCAGCTCGGTCACGAGTTTCAGGCGTTGGGCCTCGCCGCCGGACAGGGTGGGGCTGGACTGGCCGAGGGTGAGGTAACCCAGCCCGCAGTCGCACATCAGCTGGCAGACCTGGCTGAGTTGGCTGTGGAAATCGAAATACGCGACGGCCTCCTCGAAGGTCAGGGCGAGCACGTCGGCGATGTTTTTGCCCTTCCAACGCAGGTCGGCGAGCTCGGGGGCATAGCGGGTGCCGCGGCAGTCGTCGCAGGACAAATACGTGTCGGGCATGAAGGCCATTTCGAGTTTGATGCGGCCGGCGCCCGAGCAGGTCTCGCAGCGGCCGCCGGCGGTGTTGAAGGAGAAGCGTCCGGCGGAGTAGCCGCGCATCTTCGCCTCGGGGATGCCGGCGAAGAAGGTGCGGATGAGGTCGAAAATGCCGAGGTAGGTGGCGGGGGTGGAGCGGGGGGTTTTGCCGATGGGGGACTGGTCGACCTCGATCACCTGTTTGAAGACCTGGGCTCCGGTGAGCGCGGAGAACGGAGCGTGGAGCGAGGAGCCAGGAGCGAGGAGGTCGGAGGCGTGGGCGGTGGCTTTGGCGTAGGCCTTGCCGGTGAGCTTGGCCGTCTTGGTTTTGATCGCGTGGGTGACGGCGGGGTGGAGCAGGTCGCGAAAGAGGGTCGATTTACCCGCGCCGGACGGGCCGCAGACCATGGTGAGGCGGGCTATGGGGATGGTGACGTCGAAACCTTTGAGGTTGCGCAGACGGGCGTCGGTCAGGGTGAGCCAAGAGGTGGCGGAAGACATGGGAGCGAGGGGGGGCAACAAACACGCTTCGCCGAAGATGTCAGGTCTTTGGGAAAATTTGCGGCGTGGCCGAGGAGGCGCCGGCGAGCCGTGAGGCCGCCTCAAGGGCGCCGTGGGGCGGGGGCGGCGGCATCCGTGCCGCGCAGGCCGGGCGCGGCGGCCTGTTCGGACCGGATCGAATCGTAGAGCCGTCGGGCGAGCGCGTCGGCCTGTGGAGAAAACACCGAGGCGTCGAGCGAGGAGGTTTTGCCGAGCACGATGAGGTGAACACCGGGCGAACTGCCCGGTCCCAGCGTAGCGAGAACGTAGTCCCGGTGGCTCAGATGGAGTTTTTCGCCTTGGAGAAAAAACTCCTTCATCCAATGGGTGCCGTCGGTGAATACGCCCGGCGCCTCCCCGGCCGGAGCGAGCTCGATGCCGCGATACTTGAGGCAGATGGCGAGCTTATGGTGGCGGTCGGTGCCCTGCGCGTCATACCAAACGAGACCGAGCCCTG
>CAMCHD010000389.1 GCA_945874545.1 Akkermansia muciniphila
TCAGTTGGTGGCGGCGTCCGGAATGAGCGCCCGGGAGGCGAGCGAACACCGGGTGATGACCGCAGGGGGTTTACCCGATGCCCGGGCCAAACTTCAGCGGGTGGCGGGCAGCGGGCTTGCGGGTCGGGCCCGGTTTGACGTCAGCGTGAACTGGAGCGTGGTCGACGTGAGCACCAGACGTCAGATCGTGAGCCTGCGCGAGTCGCGCGCTCCTTTATCTTCCGACCCAGTGGAGTTTGCCGGAGCTAAACGCATCGCGAAGGAGGCGTTGATCATAGCTCAGACTTCCAGAATGTTTAAAGAGTTGGTGTGGATATGGACTCAGCGGGCCTTTAGTGAAAACTATGAACTGGAGTTTAGAACAGACCTGCCGCCCGAGGAATTGGCTAAGAAACTACGTGAGCGGGTCGGTTTTGTTCCGGACAGTGTCAAGTTGACGGATAGCCGACCCGGGAGAATTCGATTTTCAGCCACGGCACCCTTGGGGACGGATGAAATCGGAGCCAATTTGCGAAAAACATTCGCGCCTGATTTGCGCGTGGTTGCCACACAGGGCGGTCGGTTCGAACTTGAAACGCAAAGCAGCGTGCGGACTGCGGTGGTTTTGGTATTAGGCTTATCCGTGAAGGATGCTCAGGTATTGCAGGAACGTCTGGAACGGATTACCGAGGTGACTTCGGTGGTCCGTCAGCCGGTGATGGCACGCAAGGTGCCCCTTCAAATTACGACAAACTTGAGCGACGATGATTTGAGTATTGCCTTGGAGAAGTCATGGCCGGGGTTGCGGGTGGTCAATCAATCTGCGACCGGGATCGAATGTGAAATTGTCATAGAGAAATCTGCTCAATGAAACGCGTGCGATGGTGGCTTTTCGTAGGTTGGATGTTTGGTTCCTGCGGAGTCAACGTAGCGCAACCGAAACCGCCGGCCGATGTGATTTTCCGGCCAACTGTCCTCACGGCCGACCTTTCCTACTCTGCGGGGATGGCATTCCGAATGAAAAAGGATGAATCCTCCCTGCATTATCTTGTGACCGCCCATTCCCTCTTCGGACCGGCGGCGGATTTGGATGTGCAGATGACCGGTGTGGATATCGAACGGGTGGTCGTGGCCTTGGTCGGCGTCTCTTGCACGGACCCTCGCGCTGTGGTGGTGGCGCGCCGCTACATGCTTTTACCCGATGCGCGGAGATCAGATGAAAAGGGGGCGGAGAAAGACATTGCTTTGTTCGAGCTGCCGGCGCGATTGGGTGAGCGCGCGCTGGCTCTGGATCGTTCTCCACCTTTACGGGGGGACAAAGTGTGGATTTATGTGAAATATGCGGGCTCTGGACGGGTGGGGCTTGAGCCCGCGATGGTGGCGTGGGTGTCGGACCAAGAAGTCCGTTATGTGCTTGAAAACCAAGCTGTGGATCTAAGAGGAGCTATGGGTGCACCGGTGCTTTCCACCGAGGGCACGGTGATGGGTATGCATTTGGGGATTTTCACCTCCGCGTCCGGGCGAAAGTTTGGTTATGCCTGCCCGGCCGGGGCGATCGCGGACGTGCTGGATCCTAATCAAGAAAAACCGGCGTCGGTTATGAAGCCGAGTATACCGGTGAAAAACTGAAGCTCGGTGTATCTCTCGAAAAAGGCCGATATTTTTTTGCGAGTTCAATAAAGTCCCCCGGAGCATCTCGCAATTGGCACGAACTCATGTTCCTTTATCGTAACCAATTCCATAGGTTCATTCACCAGTGCCACCCATCTTTTGACCGTAACGCCTCGAGTGGTTTTTATAAGGTGTCAGTCCTTGGTCCGCGGCCCGCGCCGGGTTTCAGCGAAAGGGGCAGCAGCACGAGCAGGCCGGCGAGGAAAAAGCCGGCGTTGAGCAGGATGGCCTGGCGCACGTCGGTGGCGGTCGCGACCCAGCCGAAGACCAGCGGACCCACGATGCCGGCGAGTTTGCCGAAAAAGCCCCAGTAGCCGAAAAACTCCCCCGAACGGCCCGCCGGGGTCAGTGTCGCCACCACCGCCCGCCCGGCCGATTGCAACGAGCCCATCGCCACCCCGGCGAGGATGCCGACGAGGAAAAACTCGGTTTTGCCGCGGCAGGCCCAGGCCCAGACGCAGACCAGAATCCACAGCGCCAGCGAACCGACCAGGGCGACCTTGGCGCCGATCTTGTCCTGCAGGTGACCAAAACCCAGCGCGCCGGCCACCCCGGCGATTTGCAGGACGATAAAGAGCTGGATGATCTCCGCCTGGGTCATGCCGAGGGCCTGGGTCGCGAACACCGCCGCGAAGGCCACCACGGCGGAAAGGCCGGCGAGAAAAACCGTCATCGCGCCGAAAAACACCGCCAGGGTGCGGTGGCGCGGTAGTTCGCGGCGCATCTCGCCGAGCTGGGCGAAGGCCAGGCGGGCGTAGGTCTCACCGGGTGCGAGGGGGCGGGGCCGGGCGCGTTCGCGCAGGAGAAACTGGGTCGGCAGGCTCGCGCCGAAGAAAAAGACGCCGGTCATCAGGAAAGTCCACGTCGCGGGCCAGTCCAGAACCTGCAACATCACGAGCGCGAGCACGAGGCTGAGCAGGCCGCCGCAGTAGCCGAAGCTCCAGCCGTAGCCCGAGATGCGGCCGGCGTTTTCCGGCGTGCTGATCTCGGGCAGGAAGGCCGAGCAAAGATTCTCGCTGAGTGAAAAGGCGAGGTTGGCCACGATGACCAGACCAAGGGCGAGGGCGATCTCGCCCGGGCCGACGAAGGCCAGCGCGGCGGTGCCGAGCGAACAAACGACGGCGGAGACGAGCAGAAAGGCCTTTTTGCGCGCGGTGGCGTCGGCGACGGCGCCAAGGAGCGGGCCGATCAGGATGGCTCCGAGCTGGGAGACGGCCAGGGCGGTGCCCCACCAGCCCGCCGCGCGGGCGTCGCCGGCCGCGACCACCTGGGTGAAATACACCGCGTAAACGACGGTGATGATGATGGTGGTGAAGGACGAATTCGCGAAATCGAAACAGCACCAGCCGAAGATCTCGCGGCGTTTGACCGGTGGAAACGCGGGCGCGGGCGGCGTCGGCGCGGCGGTCGGGTCGGTGACGTTCATCGCGGGCGGAGCGTGGCGGCGCGCGCGCCGCTGGCAAACC
>CAMCHD010000390.1 GCA_945874545.1 Akkermansia muciniphila
TCCTTCCGCAAACGCGGCGCCGGCACGCTGACGCTGGCGGGCGACCACACCTACGCCGGCACGACGGCCATCGACGCCGGTTCCATCCTCTTCGCCGGCTCGCTCGCCGGCACGGGCACCGTCACCGCCGCCGCCGGCACCACGATCGCCGGGAACGCTTTGATCGCGGGCGGCCTTTCCGTCTCGGGCGTCTTTTCGCCCGGCTCGTTCACCCTGGCCGGGTCACTCAATCTCCGGGCCTCGTCCGTCCTCCGCGTGGCCTTCGTCGCCAACAACGGCCCCGCCTCCGGCTTCGTCTCCGCCCCGGTCCTCGGCATCACTTCCGGGGCCCGCGTCGACGTGGTGCTGGACGCCCCCGGCTCGAGCACCCGTTTCCGCCAGACTTTTTGGCGCACCGCCCGGTCGTTTCCGCTGATCGCGTGCAGCAGTCGCTCCGGCGCCCTCGCGCTCGGCACCGTCACCGCCGACTCCGCCGGCGAGGACGCATCCGCTTTCGGCTCGTTCTCCCTCGAACACAAAACGAACGGCGTCTACCTGCTCTGGACTCCCCTGCCCGGCTTCCCCGATGTGGACGTCCCGTCCATCGCCCTCGCGAGCCCCGCCAGCGGCCCCGTTGTCCTTCTCGATACTTCCCGCACCCTTCGCCTCGCCACCACCGTCGGCGGTGGTGCGTCGACCGTGATCGCTTGGTCGCAACTTTCGGGTCCCGGCCTGGCCAGCTTCAGCAGCGCTTCCGCCGCCGACTCCTTCGTCACCTTTTCCTCCCCAGGAACCTACCTCCTCCGCGCCACCGCAACCAACGCCCTCGGCTCCGTCTCGACCGACCTCACCGTGGTCGTCGCGCCGCCGCGCTCCCTGATCCTCCGCCAAGGCGTGGACAACTATGCCCACGCCGCGACCTTCCTCCGCGGCGACAACGTCACGTGGAACTCCGGCGCCCGCGACCAGCTGCTCGTGGGTCGCACTTCCGCCGTCTTCCGCGGCCTCCTCGGCTTCGACCTGGCCGCCGTCCCCGCCCACGCGACCGTTTCTTCAGCCACCCTTGACGTCTGGACCGATTTCGCGGGCTCCGGCACCGTCGCCGATCTCGAACTCCGCCCACTCCTTCGTTCCTTCGTCGAGGGCACTGGAAACGGCACCGTAGCCACCAACGGCCCGGGCTCCGGCGCCGATTGGAACACGCACGACGGCGCCGTCCCTTGGACCACCCCCGGCGGCGAGTTCGGCGCAACCGTGCTCTCCAGCGTCGCCGGTTTCGCCGCCTCGGAAATCAACACCCAAAAAACCTTCGCCCCCGGCCCCGCCTTTGCCGCCGCCGCACAGGCAGCCGCCTCCTCCGGCACTCCGCTCTCCCTCGCCATCGTGTCCCCGCTCACCGAATCGGGTGCCAATAACAACTTCATCCGCTTCGCCTCCGACGACCACGCCAACTCCGCCCGCCGCCCCCGACTCACCCTCGGCCTCGACTATTCCTTCGCGCCCGCGCCCGACCCCGGCATCGCTCCCGCCGCGATCGTCAACCAACCGGCCGCCCTCGCCGGCGCCGCCGCCTACGCCACCGCCTCGCTTTGGTCTCTGGTCGACGGGCCGGGCACCGCCGCGTTCGTCGACCCGGCCTCCCCGGCCACGAGCGTGACGTTCTCCGCCGCCGGCACCTACGTGCTTCGGCTCGCCGCGTTCAGCGGCTTGGGCGAGGTTTCCCGCACCCTTTCCGTCACCGCCGCCGCCCGGCCGCTCAGCCCTCTCGAAGCCTGGCGCGTCACTCATTTCGGTCTCCCGACAAACGCCGGCGACGCGCACGATCTCGCCGACCCCGATGCCGACGGCCTGCCCAACCTGCTCGAATTCGCGACCGGCTCCCTGCCCACGTCCGCGGCCTCCTTTTTCCCGCCTGTCGCATCCGTCGATTCCCAGGCCGGCACGCTTCGGCTCGATTTCTACCGATCCGTCGCCGCCCTGTCATCCGTCACCACGATACCCGAGTGGACGGACTCCCTCGCCAGCCCCACCCTCCTCTGGTCCGACTCGGGGCTCTCGACCCAAATCCTTTCCGATAACGGATCCGTGCAACAAATCCGCGCGTCCGTCCCTCTCCCCGCCACCGGCACCCGCTTCCTCCGCCTCCGCGTGACCTCCCCCTAAAACCAATTCCCCTATGCACCGTCTCCCTCGCGCCCTGCTCCAATCCGTAGCCGCCATCGTCATGCTGTGGTGTCCCGCCCGGAGTCCGGGCGAGTCGCGGTCGGCTATTTCCCCGCCCGCGCTCGCCGTCGGCCCCGCGCCAGGCTCCTTGCTCCCCGGTCAGTCCGATACCTGGCAACTGGTGTGGCGCGACGAGTTCGACTACGGGAACGCGGAACTCGACGAGCGGTGGGTGTCCCAGAACGCCCCCAGCACCCACATCCTGAGCAGTCGGTGGCGCGAAAACGCCGTCGTGAAGGACGGCACCCTCCGCCTGCTCAACAAAAAGGAAAAGCGCGGCGGCCAGGAGTGGACGTCCGGCAACATCTGGACCAAGGAGCATTTCACCTACGGCTACTTCGAATGCCGCTACCGCTACGCCGCCGCCGAGGGCACCAACAACTCGTTCTGGCTCATGACCAACACCCCCGGCGAACCCACCGCGGGCAAACGTTTCGAGATCGACATCAACGAGGGCCACTACCCGAACGAGATCAACACCAACATCCACAACTGGTCCGACATCACCGTCCTCCCCGACGGCAAAAAAACCCACCCCAGCGCCTCGAAGAGCTTCGCCTTCGGCGTCCGCCCCGACGTCGCCGTCCAGCTGGAGATCCCCGTCCGCACCCGACGCGTCCGTCTCACCTCGACCCACGGCGCCCATTTCCACCTCGGCGAATTTCGTATCTACAACGTCAATACCGCCGGCTATCCCGATCCGCTTTCCCCCAACGCCGACTCCGACAGGCCCGGCCTCGTCAATTTCGCCCGTGATCCAGCCGCCACCATCGCCACCAGCGGCTTCTACAAGGCCGGCCCCGACACCTCCGCCGCCCTCGTGGACGGCAAAATCGACACCCGCTGGATCACCCAGATCGACGGCCCGAAATCCGTCGAGTTCACCCTTCCCGAGGAG
>CAMCHD010000391.1 GCA_945874545.1 Akkermansia muciniphila
AACTCCACGTTCTCGACCAGCCCCGACTTGGGGTAATGCGGCCCGCCGGTGCGGCGCAGCACGGCCTCGAGCCCGTCGATGCCGAGCTTGAGTCGCGCGGTGTCGGCCTTTTCCCGCACCAGGCGCCGCACCTCGCCGGCGGAAGCTTGGAGGGCAGCGACTTCTCCGGCCGGCAGCACGTCGCGGCGGTAGTTAAAAACCTTGTCGGCGAGTTCTAGCCAGTCGGCGGCGAGGCGGCGGGTTTTGTGATGCTGGGAGGCGAAAAGACCGAACATGGCGAAGGGGAAAATGACACTGCACGCGAAGCGAGCCCCGGGCGGAAGGAAAAACCCTTTTGCCAAAGCCCGCGCCCGCGCCTTGCCTCGCCCCATGTCCGATTCCCCCCTCGCCGAAGACGTCATCGTCCGGCTGCGCACCGACGGCGAAAAACTCGCGCCCGCCTTTCGCGTCGCCGAAGGCGACCTGACACCGGAGTTTTACGCCCGCCTCGCCGCCGCCTTTGTCGAGCGGGATCTTGTCCGGGTAAGCCTGTTGGCCACCGCCCGCCCCAAACGCGCGGCGCTGATCGCCCATCTGGTCAAGCACGGCGATTGCACCTACGTCGGTCTGCTCGGCCGGGATGCCCTCCTCCACCGCGCCGCGCCGCCGGCCCGCCCGTGAACCGGGCGACGCCGCTCAGTCCTCGAGCTCCACGTTCCAGTAGGCGAGGTCCAGAAAGTCCTTCCACCGCTCGCGCTGGCGGTTGTTGAGCACGAGGGAGATGACCGGCCGCCATTTTGGCCGCACCGGCTTGCAGACCAGCCGCATGTGCGCCTCATGCGGGAGCCGGTTGGCCTTGCGGGAGTTACACTTGATGCAGGAGCACACGATGTTCTCCCAGGTGGTGCGACCGCCGCGATCGCGCGGGATGACGTGGTCGAGGTTGAGCTCCTCGCGGGGGAAAATGCGGCCGCAATACTGGCAGGTGTCCTTGTCGCGACTGAAGACGTTGCTGCGGGTCAGCTTCAGCTCCTTGGTCGGCAGTTTGTCGAAAAAGGTGAGGAGAATGACCCGTGGCAGCCGTATCGTCGTGCGCGGCGTGTGCACCGTGTCGAGCGGCTCGACCGGCGGGTTGACCCGGGAAAAATCCATCCAGTCGAGAAAGGAAAAAACCCGAAAGTCGTCGCGGTAGTGATGAATGACGGCGGCGTGGCCGCGGGCCAGCAGGGCAAAGGCGCGTTTCGCGCAAATCACGTTCACCGCCTGCCAAAGGCGATTCAGGACCAACACCGGCTGATCAAGGACAAGCTCCATGTTGGGCCCTATCGGGTAGGGTTCGCCCAACTGCCTGTCAAGGCGCACACCGTAAAGACGAGGTAACGCCCGTGCCAAATCGTTTCCGCTTTGGTCCGGAGCGCCCGACGCCGTCAGGGCGGCCGACCGCCGCCGGCGCGCTCAGCCGGGAAAGCGCCGCGCTATCAAGGCCTCGGTGCGACGTTTGGATTCCACCACGTCGTCGACCGTCACCCGCGGGCTGAGCTCAAGGGTCAAGAGGTGTTCGGGACGCCAGAACGAGCTGACCATGTTAAAGTCGATGCAGCCGGCCCCGATCGCCTGGTGGTCCTTGCCCTTGTCGTTTACGTCATGGAGGTGAAAACCCAGCAAGCGGGGGGCGTTTTGTTCCAGATGGGCGCGATGGTTGAGCAGGCCCAGGCTTTCCTTGATGTTGGCGTGCCCGGTGTCGTGCCAGTAACCGCCGGCCGTCTCGGGCCCGAGCGCCTCGAACAAAGCCGGGAAATCATCATCGAGGGGCAACTCCTCGAGTTTTTCCCGATTTTCGCAACCGACCCGGACACCGCGTTCCCGGGCGTAGGCGTTGACCTCGCCGAGGCTCTTGATCGTCTGCTGCCACGGATGAGTCATGCGCCCGCGCAAGGTCGCCAGAGCCTTCTTGAGTTTCCGCGCGTAGGCGGCGTCGTTCCGCACCGTCGCCGCCGGGTGCTTGCTCAGGTAGGAATGCAATCCGCCGGACGGCGGGAAAAACCAGAACCGCACGCTGCCGAGATGAAAAACGCAGACCTGGGCATGCACCTGCGCGGCAAAATCGAGCGAGCGCTTGGTGTGCCGAAGCCACTGCGCGTGCTCCTTGGGTTCTTCCGCCGACGGTTCGAAGAGGTTTGGCGCCGCCTGGGTTATTCCGGTCGGCAACGGGCAGAAGTTATGGGTCGAACTGATCTTGATAAAACCTTCTTCAATCGCCCGCAAGATCCCGGGCACCAATACGATGCGTATACCATGACTCAGCTCCGCATGGGTGAAACCGAGATCGGCGATCTCGCGTAACATCTGGTAGCCGTCGCTGTGACGGAAGGAGTTCCAACTGGTGGAGAGGGCGAGGATAGGCTTCACGCGGCGCGGTAAAACAGGCTTGGGCGATTAAAACGCAAAGAGTTCGCAACGGATTCGCAACCTGTAAAAAACAAAAAAACCGCGACGGCGAATCGTTCGCCGTCACGGTTTTAGGACAGAAAGTGAAACCGGGCGTCAGGGCCCGCGGGAATCACTCGGCGTAACGACGGCGAAGCATGTTGGTGAAGGCCATGACCTTCTCCTTGCGGCGGCGACGCTCGGTCGGCTTTTCGTAGTAACGCTTGGCGCGCACGTCTTTGATGATGTTTTCGCGCTCCAGCTTTTTCTTCAGGCGACGCAGGGCGCGGTCGACGGGCTCGTTTTTGCGGATTTTGATCTCGATGGACATGGGAAAGGTGACGGCAGGGTTTCGGAAAAAGTTGAGAAACAACCGCCCGCGCCCGGCTTCGTCAACGGCATTTTTTGGGCAAACTTCGACGTGTCGCACCGTCGCGCTTGCCGCCGACGCCCGCGCGCCTTGCCTTGCCGCCGTGTCGATCGCCGCCTCCGATTTTGTCCACCTGCACGTTCACTCCGACTACAGCCTGCTCGACGGCGCCTGTAAAATCGACCGGCTGATGAAGCGCACGGCCGAGCTCGGGCAAACCGCCGTCGCCCTCACCGACCACGGCAACCTCTTCGGCACCATCGAGTTTTTTAACGCCGCCAAAGGCGCGAACCTGAAGCCCCT
>CAMCHD010000392.1 GCA_945874545.1 Akkermansia muciniphila
ACCGCCTTGCGGATGCCGATCTCGCGCACGCGCTCGTTGATCGAGGCGAGCATGAGGTTCATGATGCCGATGCCGCTCACCAGCAGCGACACCCCGGCGATGGCGCTGCCGCCGATGACAAAACTCGCCTTGGTGCTGGCGAAGCTCGCCAACTGCTCCTCGTTGGTTCGCACGGAGAAATCGATGATGCCTCGGTGCTGTTGGGCCAGCACGTTCGAGGCCGCGTCCACCGTCTCGCGCAGGCGGGAGATGTCCAAGGCCTTGAAATTCAAAAACGAGAGCCGGTCCGAGCGTTGCACCTTGGTCGCCATGGTGGTGACGGGCACGAAGCAGATCTCGTTTTTCCAATCCAGGGTGTTGTAGGTGCCCCAAAAGCGTTCGTAGGTTCGCAAGACGCCGATGACGCGGAAGGGGCGGTTGTTGAAGTCGATGAACGCGCCGAGCGGCTCCTCGCCGGGGGCGAAGAGGGTCTCGCGGATCTTGGAGCCGATGAGGATGACCTCCGAGTCGTCGGCGAGATCCAGGTCCGAGAAGGCGCGGCCGGAGGCGACCTCGTAGCGGTTGATCTCCAGGATGGCGTTGGTGACGCCCAGCACGCGCCCGCCCCGGCGGCCCTCGAAGGTTTTGCCCTTTCGACTGAGGCGCGGGCGGGTCGCGTCGATCTCGGGCGAGATCACGCCCGCCTGGGGCACCAGGGCGCGCAGGGCGCGGGCATCGGCGAGGGTGAGGCCCGGCGACACGGCGGCGAAGGGCTCCTGCCGTTCCTTTACGCCCTGGGCGATGCCGGAGATTTTTTCGATCCCGCCCTGGTCCTGCAGGGAGTCCTCCCAGTTTTTGAAAAACCCCTCCATGAAGCCGGTGGTCAGCACCATCGAGGCGACGCCGAGCATCACGCAGCTGATGGTGAGCAGGGAGCGCAGCTTGTGCCCCCAGATTTCGGCGAAGCCGTTGCCCACGCCGGAGAACAGGCGTCTCATGCTACGCCTCCCTCGGTGACGCGGCCGTCGCGGACATGCAGTTGGCGGCGGAAGTTCGCGGCGATCTCGGGCGAGTGGGTGACGACCACGATGGTGCGCCCGAGACGGTTCAGTTCCTTGAACAAATCCAGAATGGCGGCGGCGGTCTTGGTATCGAGATTTCCGGTGGGCTCATCGGCGAGCAGGATGCGTGGCTCGTTGACCAGCGCGCGGGCGATGGCGACGCGCTGGCGCTGGCCGCCGGAGAGTTCGCCCGGCTTGTGGTGGGCGCGGTTGGTCATGCCGACCAGTTCGAGCGCGCGGGAAACGCGGTCGTCCGCGTCGGCCGGCGGCGAGCCGTGGTAGGCGAGGGGCAGGGCGACGTTCGCGCGCACGGAGAGGCGCGGGAGGAGGTTGAAGGCCTGGAAGACGAAGCCGATTTTCTCGGCGCGGATGCGGGCGCGCTGGCTCTCGGTCAGCACCGCGACGGGCCGGCCCTCGAAGAGGATTTCGCCGGAGCTGGGCGAATCGAGAAAGCCCAGCAGGTGCATCAGGGTCGACTTGCCCGAGCCGGACGGGCCGAGGATGGCGACGGCCTCGCCCTCGTTGAGCGTGAACGAGGCGTCGACCAACGCGTCCACGATGACGTCACCCATCGGGTAACGTTTCCCGACGCGGTCGAGGCGGAGGACTTCGGATGCTAGGGGCATCGGATGGGTTTCCCACGAAACACACGAAACAACACGAAAGGGAGAACCTCCGCGGCGTTCAAATTTCGTGTCATTTCGTGTGTTTCGTGGGCCATGGTTTGATCGTCACTTGTCCTGGCTGAATTTCACGCCGGGCGGGCGTTGCAGGGAGACCTCGGCGGTCTCGGCGAGGCCGGATTTGATCTCGACGTGGCTGTCGTCGCGCACGCCGAGCTCGACCTTGGTTTTGACCGGCTCCGCTTTCGCCTCCGGCGCGCGCACGAAGACGAACCAGTCCCCGGAGGCCTGGTCGTTGAACACGGTGTTGTGCGGCAACGACAGGGCCTGCGGCGAGGTGGCGGTGACGATGTGAACCCGGGCGGTCATGCCCGGGCGGACGCGCGGGTGCGACTGGTCGATGGCGATCTGCAGCGGGAAATCGCGGGCGCCGCCGGAGCTGCCGCCCGCTCCGCCTGAGCCGCCCGTCCCGGTGTTTCCACCGGCGGCCTTGCCGGCGGCGGGGGCGATGAAGGTGATGCGGCCGGAGGCCTTGGCCTCGGGCACGGACTCGAAGGTGATCTCCACCGCCATGTCGGGGGTGAGCACGGCGACGTCGATCTCGTTGATCGCGGCCTCGACCCGCAGGCGGGTGAGGTCGGCGAGTTCGAGCAGGGTGTTGCCTTCGCGGCCGGCGTCGGCGCCGGTGACGATCATGCCGGGCCTCGCGGCGAGGCTGAGCACGCGGCCCGCGTAGGGCGCGGTGATCACGCCCTTGGCGAGGGAGTTTTCCAGCAGGCGCACCCGCGCCTCCTGCGAGGCGGTGTCGTTCTCGGCCAGGCGGAAGGCGATCTCGGCCTCCTTGCGCTCCTTCTCGGTGACGAGGGCTTTTTCGGCGAGGGAGAGGAGGCGTTTGAACTCCAGCTCGGCGCGCTCGGTGCGCAGGCGGGCGCCGGTCACGCCGAGGCGGGCGTCGTCGAGCTGCACCTGGAGCGTGCTCTGATCCAGTTCGATCAGCGGCTGGCCGGCGGCGACCTCGGCCCCGGCCTCGACCAGCACGCGGGAGATGCGGCCGCTTACCTCGGAGCGAATCTCGGTGGAGAGCACGGGCGTGATCGTGCCATTGATCACGGACGTTTGCTTAAGGTCGCGACGCTCGGGCTTCGCGTAGGTGTAGTCGACTTTCGCGGCGTCGGCGGCGGAGCGCGAGTGCAGCACCCAAGCGATGGAGCCGACGAGGAGACCGAGCGCGATGACGAGCCAGAGCAGGCGTTTCATGGGAAAATAAAAGCGGCGGACCGGGGCGGTCCGCCGCAAGGGAATCAGGATTGTTGCAGGGTATAATGCACCGCGTCGAGCAGCGCCTCCCAGGAGGCGTCGATGATGTTGTCGCTCACGCCGACCGTGCCCCAGACGCGGGTGCCGACGCCG
>CAMCHD010000393.1 GCA_945874545.1 Akkermansia muciniphila
TCGAGCGGCTCGGTTGGCCGGATGCGTTTGTCGACCACGGCTCTTCGGTGGCCGAACTTCGCGCCGCCCATGGCCTGTCCCCTGCTGACCTTTTGCGGCGGGTGCGCGCGCGCCTCGCCAAACCCGAGACCGTCCCCGCCTGACCGCTCCCTCGCCCGCTTCCTCGCCCCGTCCCTCGCACCGCCCGTTTCCGCCTCCTCCCGTGCCCTCCTACCCGGTTCGTTCGCCCAAGCCCAAAGCCAACCTCGTGCAAGCCTTCCGCGGCGAGGTGCGCGCCAACGTGCCCCTGCACGCGCTGGAGCACGCCCTCGTGATGGTCGCGACCCTACAGCTTTGTTTCCTCCCCTGGGCCTTCGGTGCGCGCACCCCCTGGGCCCAACTCGTTTCGCTCGGCCTGTCGGTCCTGGGGTTCGTGCTGGCGCTGTGGCCCCGCCGCTATGAGGGCGAGCTGGCCCCGGACGGCGAGTTCACCCTCCACACCTGGCCTCGTTTGCTGCGTTTCCCCCCTTTCTGGCTCGGTCTGGCCTTTGTCGCCTACATCCTGGCCGGCGCGCTTAATCCCGCCTACGAGCGCATGAGCAACGGCTCCGTCTGGTTCCTCAAACCCTTGGAACACATCGATTGGCTGCCCTCCGGTATCGACGCGCCCTTCGAACGCATGAACGCGTGGCGCGTGCTGGCGATCGTCGGTGCGGTGTGGCTGCTTGGCTGCTCGCTCTGGACCGCGATCACCCGCCGCGCCGCGATCCAAACCATCCTTACGGGCGTGGTGATCAACGGCGTCGTCCTGTCCCTGCTTGCCATCCTGCAAAAGATGACCGGGGCGACCAAGATCCTGTGGTTTATCTCCGGCGCGCCGAATTATTTCCACGCCATGTTTTATTACAAAAACCACGCCGCCGCCTACTTCAACCTGGTCGCGATCGTGGCGGCGGGATTGATGCTCTGGCACCACATCCGCGGCCTGCGCCACCTCGAGCGGAGCAGTCCTTCCCCGGTGTTCGCTTTCGCCTACATCGTGGTGGCTGCGTGCGTTTTTATGAGCGGCTCGCGCACCGGCATGATCCTGCTCGCCGCCTATACCCTGGTCTTGATCACCACCTACCTGATCTGGCGCGCGCGGCGCGGCGCCGGCCCGACGAATCGCACGCTCACCGTCCTCGCTGCCCTCGCCATCCTCGGCTTTATCTCCACCGCCATCTATTTCCTTAACCTCGACAAGAGCATCGAGCAAATCCGCCGGCTGGCGAACGAGGACCGGCAATGGTCGGTCGAGGCCCGCATCCAGGCCCGGGAGGCCACCTTTGCACTATTCCGTGATCAGCCTCTGACCGGCTGGGGCGCGGGCAGTTTCCGCCACGCCTTCCCCATCCACCAACAAAACTACCCGGACATCACCCGCGGCCCGGGCCGGAGGTATTTCTTTTGGGACCACGCACACAACGACTACGTGCAGGCGCTGGCCGAGTTCGGCGTGATCGGTTTTTCCTTTCCCCTGCTCGTCCTGCTCTGGCTCTTCACGAAATTCTGCCGGCTCGGAGCCCTCCGCCAGCCCGCCTTCCTGCTCATGCTCCTCGGCCTCGGCCTGCCGCTCGCGCACTCCTGGGTGGATTTCCCGCTCTATAACGCGAGCATCCTCACGACCTTCGGCGCGCTGGCGGTGATGCTGGTCCGCTGGGCCGAACTCGAGGTGCGCCCCGGCTCCGTCGGAGTCCCGGCCCATCACCGCTAGGATTGGCCCAGCTCCCAACCCGGCTGGATCTCCAGCCCGTCGGCGTCCGCCGACCGCGCCCGCGCCGCCGGGTCGGCCCAGGCCGCGAAGGCGATCATGCCGGCGTTGTCCCCGGTGTGCCGCGCCTCCGCCGCGAGGAGCGGCACCCGCCGACGCGCCGCCAAGGTCCCCAAAGCCCCGCGCAGGACACGGTTGTTGGCCACGCCGCCCGAGAGCCCGAGGCTGCGAAATGGCCCGCGCGTCTCGAGCGCCACGCCGGCCTTGCGCACGAGGGCGTCGACCACCGCCTGCTGGTAACTCGCGCAGAGATCGCCCAGGCCGGCCTCGACCTCGGCGGTCGACATTTTTTCGAGCTGATACCGCAGCGCCGTCTTGAGCCCGGAAAAACTAAAATCCAACTCCGCCCGAGGCCCCAGGCCACGGGGAAAATCATACGCGTCGGTCCGCGCCGGCCCGCCGCCCGGCCCGCGGGTCGCCGCCAGACGCTCCACCATCGGGCCGCCGGGATACCCGAGCCCGAGCAGCTTGGCCCCCTTGTCCAGCGCCTCGCCCGCCGCGTCGTCGCGGGTGCTCGCGAGCACCGTGATCCGCCGATCCTGGTCGAGGACCGCGAGCAGGGTGTTGCCGCCCGAGACGATCAAGGCGAGGTGCGGCAGCAACTCCGTCACGCGCGCCGCGAAAGCCTCCGGCGCGGCCGCGTGCAGCGGGATAAAGGGCGACCAGACATGACCACGCAGGTGGTTTACGCCCCTTAATGGACGCCCGAGGGCCAGCGCGAGCGCCTTGGCCGAGGCCAGGCCGACCGCGAGACAGCCGGCCAGCCCGGGCCCCTGGGTGACCGCGACTTCGCGCACGTCCGCAAAGTCCCGGCTCGCCTCCCGCGCCCGGCCGAGCAGCGGCTCGATCGTGCGCAAGTGTTCGCGCGTCGCAAGGTCCGGCACGACCCCGCCGTGACGCTCATGGATCGTGATCTGGCTGTGCACCCACTCCGCCACCAGGCCGCGGGCCGGATCAAAGAGCGCGACCGCGCTTTCGTCGCAGGAGGTTTCGAGCGCGAGGATCACGGCGAGGTCTCCCCTTCCCCGGACGGCCCGGCGCCGGGCGATTCCGGCGCCGAAGCGGCGGCGTCCGTGCCCTCCGCTTCGGCCGAGAGCCCGCCCGCCCGCCGGGTCGGGGCGACGCCGGCGAGCTCGGCCTTCAATTCACGCACCGCCGCCGCGAGCTGTTTATCCTCGGCCGGCGGAACCCCGAACTTTTCCTGAAACGCGACCGGATCGGTGATGTCCGGCCGCAAGCGGGCCAGAAACACCGCCTTCTCCTCCTCCGGG
>CAMCHD010000394.1 GCA_945874545.1 Akkermansia muciniphila
CCGATGTGCGGGCCGTCGGCGTAGAGTTCCTGGCCGGTGGGGGCGCGTTCGGTGTAGGCGACACTCCAGGCGAGTTTGTAGGTCGGGTTCAGGGTGTAGATGGCCCCGAACGAGCCGGAGAACGTGGTGCGGTCATCGGAGCGGGCGGCGTAGGAGATGCCACCGGGACTGGCGAAGGGGTCGGCCTCGATCTCGCGGTGTTCGACGCGCGCGCCGACCTGCCAGGTCACGCGGTCGCGGACGAGTTCCTCGAAGAGAAACAGGGCGCCGGATGCGGTGGTGTGGGTGGGCAGGAAAGCCTCGTCGCCGACGACGGACAGCTCGGCCTGGGCGACCTGGACGCCGAGCGCGCCGGTCCAGCCGAGGATCTCGCCTTGGAGCAGTTCGAGGCGGATGTCGGTGCCGAGATTGGCCAGGGTGGTGCCGACGGCGCCCTCGTCGAGTTCGCGGTGTTGATAATCGGCGCGGCCGAACTTGGCGCGGACGCCGGTGAAGACGCCGAAATCGCCGGTGTAGTCGGCGGAGCCGTCGAGGCGGCGTTGGCGGAGGTCGATCTTCACCCCGGTCTCGTTGGGCACGCCATAGAGCGTGTCGTAGCCGTTGTAGTTGAGCCCGGCGTCGAAGGAGGGGCTGACGTAGCTCAGGCCGGCGGAGGCGCCTTGGGAATCGACCCCGGTGTTGAGCAAGTCGCCCTTGGGGGCGCCGGGCTGACCGGAAAAGCCCGGCACGGCGAGGTCGTCGGCCTCGCGTTGGAAACCATCGAGGTGGAGGATAAAACCCGAGTCGGCGGCGCGGTCGGGGGCGAGGGCGATGTCGAGGGAGCCACCGGTGGCGTAGCCGGCGCCGTTGTCGGTCGCGCGGGCATCGAGGGTGCCGGCGAGCGGGCCGGCGGGGAGCTCGGTCTCGATGCGGTGATCGATCACGTTGACCACGCCGCCGACGGCGGCGGAGCCGTAGAGCAGGGCGGCGGGGCCGCGCACCACCTCGATGCGTTTCACGAGGAAGGGCTCGACCGACACGGCGTGGTCGGGCGAGGTGTTGGATGCGTCGAGGGTGTCGGTCGAGTTGGCCAGCACGCGCACCCGGTTGGCGCCCAGGCCGCGCAGGATGGGGCGACTGGAGCCGGGGCCGAAGTAGGTCGAGGACACCCCGGGCAGGGCGGCGAGGGTCTCGCCGAGGCTGGGTTGTTGGTTTTCGAGCAAGGCCGTGCCGGCGAGCACGCTGGTCGAGCTCAGGAGGTCGGCCTGGGTGCGGGCGACCGGCGAGGCGGTCACGATGAGATTTTCCAAAATGAGCGGCTCGTCCGATTTTGCGGCGGGTGCGAGAGGCGATGTTTCGGGCGGGGGAGTTCGGGCGGGCAGGGTGGCGACGCAGAGCGCGCCGCCGAGGAGAAGGGTCGAGGAAAGGGAGTGGGACATGACAGGGGTGGGCCGATGGGCCCGGACGGAATTGGGGCGCGGCGAAGCGCGCCAGAGGCGGGATACGATGCGGGAAAGGCTCTCAGGCCGCGCGCGCGGGCGCGGTTGGAACCGGTGTCTCGGCGGACGCGCTCGGGGGGCGCGCACCGGACTGCGGCGATGCGGCTCAGGCCGGCGGGGGAGGAGCTTGCGCCGGAGGGAGGCGATGGGCTGGCGGCGTCGGAGGGGCGAAGCACCTGGCCACGATAGCGCAGGGCGCGGCGACGAGGCGCGGCGCGGAAAGGGCGAGGCACGGGGGCGGGGCCGTAATGCCCTGGGCGACCAAGGCGATCGCGCAGATTTCCGACGTGCCGAGTTCGTCTTGGGAAGAGGGACTGTGCCCGGAGGTCGAGTGGGTTTGCGTCGCGTCCGGACAGGTGTGCAGTCGCGCGTGGACGGCGGGAGCATAGGCGAGGAGCCCTACCCCGAGAAGGAGCAACGCGAGCAACGCCGACAGCACCCGCCAAGGCGTGGGCAGGGCGGCAAGCTTCGGAGTTGAAGTGGGCGGTCGGGACATCGCTTGAGTCTCAGGAAGAAAGCGTTCCGATCCGGAGGTCAAGGGACGCGACCAACCCGGGAGCTGCGGGCACAAAAAAACCGACCGCGAGGTCGGTTTGGAGGCGGGACGGTGAACGACCGTTTCAGGCGGTGGCGACGGGCTCGACGACGGCGACCTTGCGGCGGGCCTTGTCGAATTGGACCACGCCGTCCTTGAGGGCGAAGAGGGTCCAGTCGCGGCCGATGCCGACGTTTTCGCCGGCGTGCAGCTTGGAGCCGCACTGACGCACGATGATGTTGCCGGCGATGACCGCCTGGCCGCCGAACTTCTTGACGCCGCGACGTTTGCTTTGGCTCTCGCGACCGTTGCTGGTTGTGCCTGCACCTTTTTTATGGGCCATGACTTAGGATCTCCGGTTTATTTTTGGTTAGAGTGGGGAGGGGGAGATCAGGCCGAGATGGTCTGGATCTTGATCACCGAGAGCTCCTGGCGATGGCCGCGCTTGCGCTGGTAGCCCTTGCGTTTGCGCTTTTTAAACACGATGACCTTGTCGCCGCGTTTGTTTTCGAGGACCTGGGCGGTGACTTTGGCGCCGGCCAGGGTGGGGGTGCCGACCTTGAAGGAGGCGCCTTCACCGGAGGAGAGGACCTCGGTGATCTCGATGATGGAACCGGCCTCGGTATTCGGGAAACGGTTTACGAAAAGGACGTCGCCTTCGGTGACGGCGAACTGCTGACCCTGGGTTTTGATGGTCGCTTTCATGGAAATAAAGGTGAGACAACAGAGTCTGGTTTCGGACCGTGCAAGGACAATTTGGCGGCCCGAGGAAAAACTTTGGGCGGGGGAATACCCGGTCAGAGGCGTTCGGCGATGGCGACGGCTTTGAACAGGGCCGAACCTTTGTTGACCGTCTCTTGGAATTCGCTCTCGGGCACGCTGTCGGCCACGACGCCGGCGCCGGTCTGGATGTGGATGCGGCCGTCCTTGATGAGGGCGGTGCGCAGCATGATGCAGGTGTCGCTGTTGCCATCGTAGCCGAAGTAGCCGAGGGCGCCGGCGTAGAAGCCGCGCTGCACCGGCTCGGTGGCGGC
Organism: Akkermansia muciniphila; assembly: GCA_945874545.1. GTDB lineage: Bacteria > Verrucomicrobiota > Verrucomicrobiia > Opitutales > Opitutaceae > IMCC26134_A. Next base: position 3,048 of record CAMCHD010000394.1, read on the forward strand.
GATGATC
>CAMCHD010000395.1 GCA_945874545.1 Akkermansia muciniphila
ACCACGACCTCACCCGCGGCCGCGACGTATTTGTCGCGAAGGGCCACATCGAGATCGGCGGCCCCGACTTGATCGCCTCCGTCGCCGCCGAGGATGCCTACAAGGCCGCCGATCTGCTCATGGATAAACTGGATCGTCTCCTGGCGCGCAGGGATTCCCTCGCGGGCAAACGCCGGCATCGCCGGGCCAAAGTCGCCGTCGCTGGAGCCTAGGCCTCCAAACCGCGGACCACGCCCCCGGAAAAACGGTCCGGATGCCCCTGGCGGGCGTCCGGACTGCGGCTATTTACGCAAACCGATGGTTTTTGCTCGGCGCGCGCCGGAGCTCACGGCTTTTTGACCAACCGTGGCTCCTCTCAAAATCCTCTTCGTTTCGCCCGAGGTTGAACCGTTTGTCAAAGTGGGAGGTTTGGCCGATATGGTCGGCTCCCTGCCCAAGGCCCTAGCCGCCCTCGGCCACGATGTGCGGGTCGTTTTTCCGGCTTACGGCGGGCTGCGGCTCGATTCCAATTGGCGCCCGCGGCCCGATCCGCTGGGCGTCGACGTCGGCGCCTCCGCCCACTGGGCCCGGACCTGGGAGAGCACCCTGCCCGACTCCCGCGTGCCGGTCTACGCCCTCGAGCACGAGGGTCTCTTCGGTCGTCCCGAGGTCTACGCCGGCCCGTGGGGCAACCACGCCGACAACGACCTGCGTTTCGCCTTTCTCTGCCGCGGCGCCCTGAATCTTTGCCTCCAGCTCGGCTGGATCCCGGACGTCGCCCACGCCCACGACTGGACCACCGGGCTGCTCCCGGTGTTGCTCAATACCACCCTCCGCCACACCCCGCTCGGCGGCGTCGCGTCGGTCTTCACCATCCACAATCTCGAACACCAGGGCTACGCCGACCGCCGCGTGCTCGACTTCGCCCACATCCCGCCGGGTGAGTTCCGGTCCGACAGCACCGAGAGCGGCGGCGCGGTCAACCAGCTCAAGGCCGGCCTTTACCACGCGACCAAGCTCACCACCGTCAGCCCCACCTACGCCGAGGAGATCAAGACCCCCGCCGGCGGCCACGGGCTCGACGCCGTCCTGCGATTCCGTTCCGCCGACCTGGTGGGCATCCTGAACGGCATCGACGCCGCCGCGTGGAATCCGGCCATGGACCGTTTTCTCCCCCGGCCCTACGACCAGCGCTCCCTTGCCGCCGGCAAGCGCGCCGCCAAGCTCGCGTTGCAGGAACGCCTCGGCCTCGACGCCGATCCGCACATCGCGGTGTTCGGCGTCGTCTCGCGGTTCGCCGCGCAGAAGGGGCTCGATCTCGTCGCCGAGGCCCTGCCCCACATCCTGGACCGTATGCACGTGCAGTTCGCCCTGCTCGGGGCCGGCGACCCCGGTTTGGAGCAAACCTTCCGCTGGGCGGCGGAAAACTACCCCGGCCGCGTCGGCGTGCACGTCGGTTACGACAACGCCCTCGCCCACCTCATCCAGGGCGGCTCCGACTTTTTTCTCATGCCCAGCCGGGCCGAGCCCTGCGGTCTCACCCAGATGTATGCCATGCGCTACGGCACCTCGCCGTTGGTGCGCGCCACCGGCGGCCTGATCGACACCGTCGCGCAATATGTGGAGGGCAAGGACGAGGGCACCGGCTTCCGTTTCCACGACGCCACCGCGCCCGCCCTCTACAACACCGTCGGCTGGGCCTGCGCCACCTACTACGACCGCCCCGACGAGCTTCATGCCATGCGTCTGCGCGGCATGGACCGCGATTTCTCCTGGGGCCCGAACGCGCGGCGCTTCGAGGAGCTCTACGGCTGGGCGATCGCCGCCCGGCGCGCGGCGGGGTGACGGGACACGCAGTCTGCCTGCGCCCAAAGCGGCGCGTGGCTCAACGAATCTTTGACGATTCGGTAACAGGAGACGCACTTTTGTTTTCAACCCGGATACCGCGATAATCGCGGTATCCGGGTTGAAAGACCGCCTGATTTTCTCCATCAGGCAGGACCGCCCGTCGTGCCTCTTGGTTACGAAGCAGACGGCGAGCGCATTGAGATCCCTGTTATCGACGGAACTCCCTTTGTCGTCCTCGCTTCAATCGGGTATACGCTTTGTCACAAATACATTACTTGGCAGGAATGCGCTTGCTTCGAACGGTGCCGCGCCGGAGATCGTCCCTGCTGGTTCTCACCCCCTCACTCCTCACTAAAACAACTTATACGTGCGGCCGGGCCAATCTTGGCGTTGGGCACATTTCGCTTATGAATTCTGGTTATTGTCCACTGCCGCCCGCCCGGGGCGCTTTCTTGCGTGTTTTGATGCTGCTTGCTGCGTTCCTCCCGCTCGCTGGTCAAGCGCAGGACACGGAAAAACCCGCCAAGGTGTCGCTTGAAAGCGTTCAGCAGTCGTTTGAAGACCTTTCAACCTCGCTAAACGCCTTAAAGGCTCGCGGTGAGGCGGTTAAGGGCAGCCTCGGGCGCTGCGCCGATTACCTCGACTGGCTCGGCTCCGCCCCCGGTAAAATGGAAGGCAAGGCTCTGAAAACGACCGAGCTCACGCCGCAGAATTTATCGTTCGAAGACTGGAACGCACTGCGAACGATAAACGAACCAACTCTTATTCAATTGGTTACCAAGGACGAAGTGGTGCGCGGATCCTTGCTGGAGATCAAAGCCGAGGTGCTGGCCATCAGCAAGGTGGTGGACGAGATCAGCCCTCAGGCGGAACTCCTTCAATCCCGTGCCAATGAGCTGATCGGTTCCCTAAAGGATGTCCGCAAAGGCTTTAATCCGCTTATGGTTCTGCAAGTCACCCAACTCAGCACCCGAATCAAAGACGTGTTGAGTGAATTAGGAGCCATCGGCACCGTTGGTCGCGATACTTTGGCGCAATCCGGCAGGGTTCTGAGCAAGCTTGGTGTAGTCACCTCATTGCTCCCGCCAACCGATCCTTTGGTGGCTGATCTGGCGGGAGCGCAACCGGCGCAATTGGAGCTTCCTCCTTTAGTTGGAGGAGTTACCAGTTCACCGCCGTCCGTCGAGGCACCCAAAACGGCATCTCCGACCGCCGCCTA
>CAMCHD010000396.1 GCA_945874545.1 Akkermansia muciniphila
CCGAAGCGCTGCTCCTCGTCGATCACCACCAGGCCGAGGTCCTTGAACGATATGTCCTTGTTCAACAACCGGTGCGTGCCGATGAGGATGTCCACCTGGCCGGAGGCGGTGGCGGCGACGATGCGGGTCGCCTCGGCCCGGGTGCGAAAACGGGAAAGCATCTCCACCGCGATCGGGTAACCGGCCATGCGTTCGCGAAACGTGTTCAAATGTTGCTGCGCGAGGATGGTGGTGGGCACGAGCAGGGCTACCTGTTTGCCGCTCTGGACGGCCTTGAACGCGGCGCGGATGGCGACCTCGGTCTTGCCGAAACCGACGTCGCCGCAGACGAGGCGATCCATCGGGCGGGCCCGTTCCTGGTCCTCCTTGGTGGCGACGATGGCCTTCAACTGGTCCGGGGTCTCGGCGAAGGGGAAGGCGCCCTCGAACTCGCGCTGCCAGTCGTTGTCCGGGGCGATGGCCACGCCCGGCTTGGCGTCGCGGGCGGCCTGGATGCGCAGCAGCTCGGCGGCGAGGTCGACGGTGGCGCGCTCGGCCTGGGCGCGGGTCTTTTGCCAGCGGTCGGAGCCGATGCGGCCGAGCTGGGGCCGGACCTTGGAGAGGCCCACGTAGCGGCTCACCAGATGGGCCTCGGGCAAGGGCACGTGCAGGGTCACGCGGTCGTCGAACTCCAGCGAGATCACCTCGCGCAGGCCGTCGCGGGTATCGATCTTGGTGATACCGCGGAACAGCGCCACGCCATGCTGGAGGTGCACCACGAAATCGCCCTCCACCAGCTCGGCGAAGTCCAGCAGCTGGTCCACCTGGGCGCGGTGCACGGTGGCGCGGCGGGACGTCGCGCGGCGGGTGCGGCTGCGGCCGAACAGCTCGGTCTCGGTTAGCACGACCAGAAGACCCGGTGCGGCGGGGGCGGCCCCGGGCTCGGCGGCGGGGCGTTTGCGGCGCGGGGTGGAGTCTGGGGTGAGGCGCAGGGAGGCGTCGGCGCGCGGGGCGAGGCGGAAGCCCTCGTTGGCCTGGCCGCGCAGGAAAACGGGGCGGAGCCTTTTCGCGGTCGGGTGGGCGTCGAGGATCTCGCGGATGCGTTTTTCCTCCGCCTCGCGGGGTGCGATGATGGCGATGGCGGCCCCCTCGCGCGCCCAGGCGGCGACGCGGTCGAGAAAATCGCGCCGCGAGCTCTCCTCGGCGGCGAGGCGGTCCTGGGCGATCAGTTCGTCCGACGGATACCGGCGGTGGTGATTCAGGCTTTCGGTATCCCAGGTGGTTTCGGCCACCGGGCCGGCGGCGGCGTCGAACAGCGCGGCGGCCTCGTCGAGGTCGGCGAGGGCGTCGAGACCCGCGACCCGGGCGAGCAGGGGGGCGAGGCCGGCGGTGGCGTGCGGGGTTTCCCGGGCGGCCTGGCTGAAGGCGGCGTCGAGCGTGGCGGGCTCGATCAGGACGAGGCGGGTGGCGGGGCTCAGGTAGGGGGCGAGGCCGGTGAGCGAGGGGGCCAGGCTGAGGCGCGGCGACGCGGCGAGGGTGAGGGTCTCCAGCGCCTCGCCCGAGCGTTGTGTCACCGGATCGAGCAGGCGGATCTCCTCCAGTTCGTCGCCGAAAAAATCAAGGCGGCAGGGCTGGCTGGCGTTGATGGGATACAGGTCGATGATTCCGCCGCGCACCGCGTAGGTGCCGGGGGCTTCGCAAACCGCCTCGGCGTCGTAGTCGAGCGCGCGCAGTTTCTCCACCAGCGCGGCGAAGGGATGGGTTTCGCCGCGGCGGAGGACCAGCTCGGTGGCGGCGTAGGCCTCTAGGGCGGGCACGCGTTGCAGCAGCGCGGCGGGGGTGGTGAAAATCGCCAGCGGGGCGGCGTCGGCGGGCTGGCGGGCGAGCTGGCGCACGGCGCGCAGGCGGGAGAGCACGGCCTGGCGGTCGGCGGAGGCGGCGAAGGCCTCGGCCATCTCGCGCGAGTTGGCGAGGGATTCGGGCAGGACCAGGCACTCGGGCGGCGCGGCCGGGGCGGGCGCGAGGGCGGGGTAAAAAAGGGCGGTGTCCTCGGCGAGTTGCTCGGCCGCCCGCAGCGTATCGGTGACGATCAGCCACACCGGTGCGTCGTGGCGGCGGAGCAGCCCGGCGAGCACGGCGCTGCGGGCGGCGGGGCACACGCCGGTGTGCTTGACGCGCGGCGGGAGGGAAAGGAGAGGAGCGGGAGCCGGGGCGGTCACGAAAAGCGGACACAAAGTCCGGCTCTCCGCGAAAGGCAACGGCCGGACGCGGGAGCGCGGACCCGCGCCCGGCGCCGGCGAGCGGGTTCAGAGACCGAGGGCCTTTTGGCGGTAGTGTTCGTCGGGGCGGCCGGCGATGCGTTCCAACTGCGCGGCGGTGAGAAAACGCGGTTCGCCACCCGACACGGCGGCGGCGCCGGCGAAGATCTCGGCCGCCTTCACCGCCATCAGGGTGGCGGCGAGGACGGCTTCCGGCGTGGCGCCGAGGGCGATCAGGCCGTGGTTCTCCAGCAGGATAACGCGGGGCGGGCGGGAGAGGCGCAGGATGTAGGCCTCGACGGCGGTTTTGATCGCCTGGGAGAGTTTGAGGCCGGGGTCGGTGTAGGGCACGAGCACGCTCTCGACGCCGCAGCAGACGATCTCGTCGGGAAACAGGCGGCGGGTGGCGAAGGTGGCGGCGTGGGGCGAGCAAAGCAGGGCGTTGACCGCGATGGGGTGGGTGTGGCCGACGAAGTTCACGCCCGGCAGGGTGAGCAGGTAGGCGTGAAAAAGGGCCTCGACCGAGGGCTTGCGGTGTTCGGGATTCGCGCGCGCGTCGAGCAGGGCCTGGTCGACCGCGAGGTCGGTCATGGCCTCGGCCGCGAGCAGCGGGAGGAGTTTGTCGAAACGGCAGGTGGCGGTGCCGGCGGCGGCGAGGGTCGCGAGATTGGAACCGGAGGCCTTGACCGTGAAGGTCTCCGCGTCGTGGCGCATGGACGTGTTGCCTTCGCCGAGGATGGCCAGCCGGCGCTCTTCGCGGCCGAGCTGGTGGGAGAGATTCAGGAGGGGATCGAGGGACATGGT
>CAMCHD010000397.1 GCA_945874545.1 Akkermansia muciniphila
ACCGGCCACCTACAGCGCCGCCCAGCTCAACACCCTCTTCGGCGGCAGCGTGTTCTCTGGCACCGGCTCCCTGCTCGTCCTCGCCGCCATTCCCGAGCCCTCCAGCTTCGTCGCCCTCGCCGGCCTCGGCGTGCTCGCCCTCGCCGCCAGCCGACGCCGCGCCCGTCGCTAAACTTCGAGGGGAGTCGCTCCACAACTGAAGCGACTCCCCTCTGTTCAAACAGATCGGGGGGCGGTTTAGGAGGCGAGCCTCGTCTCGCTGTCGGGCTGGATCTTGCCCCCCAGTCAAACCTCGGTCGGCAACTTCACGGACAGCACATTCAGGGCTTAGCGGGCCGGTGCCGTAGTCGCTTCAGATCATAAAAAGGCCCCGGTCCGAAGACCGGGGCCTTTTACGTTACTAAAGAAGCTTATTGGAGGACTTAAGCGGCGCGACGGCGGCGGGTGGCCGCCAGGACCATCACGCCCAATCCCGCCACGACGGAGAAAGTCGAAGGCTCGGGAATGGCAGCCGTAAAATTATCAATCAGGTATGAATTGGCCGGATTGCTGGGGCTGGGAAAGAGGCGAAGGCCAACCTCCACATTAGAGTAACTGGTGAAGTTGGTATTGGTGAATGTGCTCGAGAAAGATCCCACCGATAATGTCATGGTGCTGGTCGAGCCCGTAACCCGGGTATAAGTCGCCGTGACCTTCCTAAAAGTGGCGTCGTTGAGACTGATTCCGTCACCAGTCGTCCCGGCGTTCAGCGACTGTCCGGACATGCTGGCATAGGTGGCAAAGCGGGCCAACTCGTTAGCACCTCCGGCATTTCCGAAGTTGAGCAGCGCAAGATTGTGGGCGTTCGAAGTGAGCGCCTGGGCGGAATTAACAAAATAGAAGCCCAGCGAGGAACCTCCACCGGTGATAGAAGCCACATCGACGGAAACCGTGAGGGTTTGGCCGACTGACAGCGCGAAGGTGCTGCGTGTGTCCAGCCCGTCCGACGGTGTCGCGTCATAGAAAAAAATGCTAGACGAACCACCAGAAGTCAGGCCGGTGACCTTCAATGCGGACCCATCTTGAACCGTGGAAACCGACGCATTAGCGAAAATTCGAAAATTATCCGCGAAGGCGGACGAGTCGTTGAAATCCACTAAAACAGCATGCGCGTTCGTGGAGGCGAGCACGGCCGCTGCAATTACGGTGAATTTGGTAAGAGATGAAGGGGTAACACTCATTCGCCGTGAATTTAACAATAAATCCAAGGGCAGCAAGTCAATATTTTCGCCTTTCGGTAGGCGCGCCCCCTAAGTGATTTAGGGAAAAATTATTTCGATAATCCGACCAAGATCATGAGGAAGTTCGATGATTTTTTCTTAATCTCGGGATAAATTTATCCACTATCCACGGGACATCATCAGTCGGGCTGCTTACCACGTGAGTGCGAGGATGAAAGGGTGTCCGGCCGGGACGACCAAGCGGAAGGCGAGGTGAAGCCCCATGCCGCCGAGCGTTTCGCCATCCCGGCTCGGTTTCGCTCCACCCGCAGTGCTTTAAGGAGGGCATCGGTTCATTTCGAAGCCGCCAGAGCCAATTTCTCCGAGAAGTTTGGCCATCTCCAAATTAACTTGAGTTATCGATAAATCTAATCAGGAGAATCGATTGGTTTGAGGACTGCTCACCTCCCTCAAACGTTCGGTGACCGGCCTTCCATTCCCCACCGCTAAGTCCCAACCCCGCTTTCATCATGCCTAGTCTCCCCGTCCCCATTAAACATCGTTTACGAGTCTTGAGCGCTATGCTCGGTCTATCGGTCCTGGCCGGTTGCTCCCCCTTACCCAGCGGCTCCCAACCTGCTACGGAAATTCCCGCGCTTCGCTCGGCAGTCGGCTCCGCGATTCCCCGTTTCCACGTCGACCCGGCCGGGGGCTCCGACTCCGCCGCCGGTCGCAGCCCCGGCACCGCGTTTAAGTCCCTGGAACGCGCCCGCGACGCGGTTCGTGCCCTCCCCCGCCCCCTCACGTCCGACGTCGAGGTCGTCCTCGCCGATGGCGACTACCTGTTCGCCCGGCCTTTCACCCTGACCGCGGCGGACTCGGGCGACAACGGGCGTTTCATCCGCTACACCGCCGCCCCCGGCGCCACCCCGCGCCTTGACGGCGGCCTGCGCGTCATCGGTTGGTCCCCGCACGACACCTCCCGCGGCGTTTACCGCGCCACCCTGCCCCGCCCGGTCGATTCCCGCCAGCTCTTCGTCAACGGCCGCCGCGCCGTGCGCGCCCGCAGCGTTGGCGGCCTCGACGAGCTCAAACGCGAGCCCTTCGGCTACACCCTGCCCGCCGCTTCCGTCCTCGCTTCGTGGAAGAACCCAGCCGACCTCGAGTTCGTTTACCGCCACATCTGGACCAATCCCCGCGCCGGCGTCGCCGCCATCGAACGCCGCCCCGACGCGGTGCACGTGACCATGGATCAGCCGGGATTCGATAACGGCCGCCACAAGGGCATCACCTCCATCGACCGGCCTTGGTATCTGGAAAACGCCTACGAACTCCTCGACGAGGCGGGCGAGTGGTATCTCGACCGCACCGGCGCGGTCGGCGGTCAGCCTCACACGGTCTATTACAAACCCCACGACTGGGAGGACCTGCGCACCGCCATTGTCGTGTTGCCCGTGCTGGAGCACCTCGTGACCGTGGAGGGCGGCGGCATCGCCGCACCCGCGCGCAATATCGCGTTTCACGGCCTGACTTTCCAACACACCACTTGGCTGCGTCCGAGCTCCCCTTTCGGCCTGCCCGATGCGCAGAACAACGTGATGCGGGAAAACTTCGCCAGGTTCGGCAAGGCAACGGGCGACCAAGAGAGCATCATCGACGGCGCCGCGCTCCGCCTTCGCTACGCCACCGACATCCAAATCACCCGCTCCCGCTTCACCGGCCTCGGCGGGATGGGCGTTTGTTTCGCCACCGCCGGCGCCCAAAACAATCTCATCGAAGGCAACACCTTCGCCGACATCGCGGCCACCGGCCTGCAAATCGGGGA
>CAMCHD010000398.1 GCA_945874545.1 Akkermansia muciniphila
ATGGGTGATGAAACGAAGGGCGGGGCGGGGCGCGGGTCGCCCGTCGTGGGATAATACGACCTTCTCGCGTCGGCGTTACGGAGTTTTTCCGTGCAGGAGCCGTTTCCGCGCCTTTTGCGGAGCGAAACCGAACGTGCGGGCTGGGAAAACGCCGCACCGCGGGCGCGGCCGCTCAGCGTTCCAGGGTGGCGGCGAGCAGGCCGATGACGACCTCGTTGGCGAGGGTGCGGACGGTGAGGGAGCGGAGTTCCTTTTGCGGGTCGAGGGGGAGGGCGAGGACGGTGGCGGCGCCGCCGGGGACGACGGCTTTGCGCTGGGCGAAGTCGGCGGGGGTGCTGGCGCGGATGCGGGCGGTTTTCAGGTCGACACGCAGGGGCACGGGCTCGGGACGGGCGAACGCGAGGCCGTCGATGAAATAGTCCTGGTCGATGGGCCACCACGTCGTCGGGTTGTGCAGGGGCAGGCGGGCGGTCGTGCCGTCCGCGTAGGTCGCAACGACTTCGCCGTTGTCGAGGCGGCTCTGCATCCAGTTGGTCGAGCCGGCCATCAGCAGGTGCACGCGGCGGGCGCGGCCGGCGAGGGGGACGGTGAGCTCGCGCGGGTAGTTGTCCCACTGCGAGGTGAAGGCGACGTTCGGCGCGTCGCCGGGGCCGGGGGTGGCGAAGGGCACGCCGGAGGGCAGCATGAGGCGGCCGCCGTGCGCGGCGGAGGCGGCGCGCAGGCCGGTGTCGTCGATCTCGGCGGTGGCGTTCACGTGGCCGGCCCAGGCGCCGATGCCCTGGGCGGGGATGGCCAGGGAGACGAAGGGCGAGCGCGGCGAACGGTATTTGCCGGGCGCGAAGATCGCGGTGACGCGGTCGTTGAACACGGGGCCGAGGTCGAGCGGTTCGAGGCGGGCGTCGGCGGCAGGCGGGGGCGGGGCGACGAAAGCGGCGATGTCGGCCGGCGGCGCTGCGGGGAAGGGCGGGGCGGGACTGGGCGCCACGGCGGGACCGGACCAGCGGACGACGATGGTGAAGTCTTTCGCGGCGGGGGCGAGGGCGACTAGGCGGGGTGCGTCGCTCCAGGCGGGGTCGGGCGCGGCGTCGACCACGGCGCCGTTCACCGTCACCTCGGCGGCGGCGGCGCGGCGGGGCAGGGCGAGGCGGAGGGTAACGGGGCGGGTGAAGCGGGTGGACAGGCGGTAGGTATCCACGTTATCGCGACGGGTGAAATCGAGATCGAGGCCGGGGTGCCGGAGAGAGGCGTGGTCCCAGGCGGACGGGAAACCGGGGGCGAGGCCGAGTTCGCCGGCGAGCAGGTCGGGCGCGACGCCGAAGAGGCCCTCGATCAGGGCGCGGGAGAAGACGCCGGAGCCGTCGGCGAAGTCGCGCTGCGACTCGCCGCGATAGGCGTCGAGGTAGTTCATCGACCCGATGTTGCCCGGACAGATTCCCATGTAGAGCGAGGCGAGCAGGGAGGAGCGGGTGAGCGCGTAGGCGGCGTCGGGGCGGCCGGCCTGCCAGAAGCCGAGGGCGGTGTGAAGGTTCTCGCCCATCACGACGTTGTTGATCGACCAGGTGTAGGGCATCCAGTCGCTGGTGGCATACATCGCGAGGCCGTCGGGCACGCCGGGGCCGCGCACGGCGAGGCGGGGGAGGTCGCGTTCGACGGCGCGGGTCATGCGCCAGGCCTCGGCCGGGGTGACGAGGCCGGCGTCCATCGTGTGGTAGAAACTCCAGAGGGCGGCGGACGGGTGGACGAGTTGGAGGCCGAGGAGGTCCTTGAACTCGGCGAAGCTGCCGCGCTCGGGCAGCCAGAGGTTTTCGCGCATGTCGCGAGCGATCAGGGCGGCCTCGTTTTCGTAGGGGGCGGAGTCGGTGCCGACGAGGCGGGCGACGCGGGCGGCCATGAGGTTGTGCCAATGGTTGTAGGCGGAGGCGTGGGCGGTGCCGCCGCCGTGGTATTGCAAATCGTCGCTCGCCCAGATGGCGGCGTAGGCCTCGTAGAGCGGTAGTTTTTCGGGGCCGAACTCGCGGCGGAAGAGGCGGCGTTCCCAGGCGAGGTGGCGTTCAATCACGGGCCACACCTCGCGGGCGAAGGCGAGGTCGCCGGTCCACAGCAGATGCCGGAACAGGGCGTCGATGTAGACCAGGTTCATGTCGTAGTGGTGGAACGACAGGGCGCCGGGGGCGTGGAGGGCGCGGCGGGAACGGGCGAGGTGGGTTTCCTCCTCGGGAGGGGGGAGCACGGCGGGGATCTCGCCAGGTTTCTGCCGACCGGCCCAGTAGGTGAAGTGGCGGCGGGCGCGATCGTGCCATCCGAGGGCGTCGTTCAGGTAGGGCCCGCGCCAGCCGAGGAGTTTTTGGCGCCAGGCGATGGCGCCGTGGAGGACGACGCCCTCGCGGTCGTCCCACACCGCGTCGGCGGCGAGGTTGAGCGCGCCGACGGCGGCGTCGAGGTAGGGGTCGGGGGTGGTGACGCGGACGTGGTTTTGCAGGGCGAGGCGTTCTTCCTCGGCGGCGGCGAAACGGGCGGGCAGTTCGGCGGCGGCGGGCGCGGGGGCGTTGTCCGAGAGGCGCTGCACCCAGAGGTAGACGGGGGTGGCGTGGGTGAGCGCGACGCGGCCGGCGACGATGGGTGCGGCGGGCGCGGTGACGGGCGCGGTGGCGGTGAACGGCGAGGCCCAGGCGGCGGCGTCGAGCACGGCGAGGGTGGACGCGGGCAGGGTGAGGCCGCGCAGGGTGGCGGACTTGGCCTGGAGGGTGAAGGCGGCGTCGGCGTCGAGGGTGAAGGATTGGTCGCGGGCGTTTTCGGGGGAGAACTGGAAGTATTCGCCGATGGGCACGCGCTCGGTGCCGATGTCGCCGTCGCGTTTGCCGCGCTGGCCGCTGGCACCGCCGTAGGCCCAGCCGAGGACGAGTGGGGTGGAGAGTCCGCGGGCCTCGACGCGCACGATCAGGGCCTCGGCCTCGGCGCTGGGGATGGAGTCCACGACGAGGGCGCCGTCGGGTCCGAGGGCGGGGTCGGTGATC